>JAYUEN010000364.1:0-12188 GCA_043739185.1 Bdellovibrionales bacterium | reverse complement strand
GAACGCTTGCAAACTTTGCCTCCTATCTCCCAAGTTTAGATGCGGTTAAATTCGCAGAGCTTTTGCGAGATCTTCATACGCTAAAAGGTAACTCGAGGCTTTATAAACTTCGCCGGGCCTCTGAGCAAATTCACAATTCTGAGACCAATTTGGCGCCCTTCAAATCTGAATTCGGTGACGCCAATGTTGTAATTCAGACCGTACAAGAAGAACTCGTCAAGATCGAAGCTGTCATTCAACGCTATAGCGATCTCTTAAAGAAGTTTAATCCGGAGCGAACAGGTACGGTCGGCGGCGGTTCTGTGGCGCCACAGCTACTTGAGGATCTTGAATCCATTGCCAAAAGTCTTCAAAGTGATTTGCCAATGGATAAGTTTAAAAAACTTAAGGGTGCGGTTGGAAGACTGTCTCAGAAATCGATCGCTCTGCAAATCCGACGATTTGATCCGATGGTGGCCGAAATTTCAAAAGGCTTAAATAAAAAGGTTCAACTTGAAGTTGTTGGCGATGCCTTTATCGGTACAAAACAACTCGAGTCACTTCAAGACTGTCTTATGCATATCATTCGTAATTCTCTAGATCATGGATTAGAATTGCCAAATGAAAGAGCGAGTAATCGAAAATCTGAAACCGGTAAAATTAGGGCAGAACTTACTTATAACGAATCTTCTGTTAAAATCACGATTAGTGATGATGGCCGTGGAATGAATCCTGACGGTATCGCAAAGAGCGCAATCAAAAAAGGAATTATCACCGAGGACGCTGCGAGCAAGCTTTCAAGCGAAGACAAAATCAATTTGATCTTTCAACCTAATTTTTCAACCAAGGATACAGCTGATGAATTGTCCGGCCGCGGAATCGGCATGGACGTTGTTAAGCGAAATGTAGAGTCCTTGGGTGGAGAACTCAAGATTCAAACCAAGTTGGGCGAAGGCTCGTCGTTTGAAATTACCTTAAAAGCAGCATAGGAATCATTGATGAATGAAGGCTCCAAATTGGTAATCGTAAACTAAACGATTTAACAATTGGAGCGGGTAAGGGGGCTCGAACCCCTGACCTCGACCTTGGCAAGGTCGCGCTCTAGCCAACTGAGCTACACCCGCATCAAAGAACAGAGATAGGACCATACCCATTTGACATTTTTATGTCAACCCGCCGGCCTATTTAAATCTTATAAAGTTGCTGTGTAAATGAGCAAATTAATGGGTTTTTCAGTTCTTTTCGAAAAAACTCAAGATCACCTACGGACATGGAGGCATTGGCAAAAAGCTGCTTTTAGGTTAGCTTAAAGACCAAAGGCGATTGCTTTAGTCATTCCAATTTGAAAATGTCGTCATTCAAATTAATTTCTAATGTGTTTAAGGAGTCTCGCTTGCCCAATCCTTGGATCAAAATAAATGCAGGCCAAACTTCGAATCAACTTAAACTATATTGTTTTCACTATGCTGGAAGTGGCGCCAATATATATAATCGCTGGATTCAAGAATTTAAAGATGTTGCTGATGTTTGTCCAATCCAGTTGCCTGGCCGCTGGGAAAGACATCTTGAAAAAGCTTTTACCGATATGGATCTGTTGATCGAGGCGATGCAAAATTCAATCAAAGATGAAATTAAGGGGCCCTACGCGGTATTAGGCTATAGTCTTGGCGCCCTAGTCGGTTTTGAATGGATTCGTTCACTTAGAAAATTAGGTAAGGATTTGCCCCAACATTTTTTTGCATTAGCAAGGCCGGGACCCCAGGTTCCAAGGACCCTTCCTGCCATTGTAAAATTAGATGATGATCAATTTTTAAAAGAAATGCAGCGCAATTATGGTGGGGTCCCTGAAGTTTTCTTTTTGGATGAAGAGATACGCAATCTTTTTTTGCCAATTCTCAGGGCAGATATGGAGATTATAGAAACCTATAAGTTTCGTGAAGAGTTGCCACTTCAGGTCCCGATCACTGCAATACGTGGCACCGAAGATACCAGCCTAACGGCTGAAGATTTGCAGGCATGGTCAAAAGTAACGTCCGAAGAATTTCGCGCCGTCGAAATTAAATGTGGACACTTCTACTCGCAAACTGCTGAGGCCGAATTGATTAAATTGATCAAATCCAGCTTAGCTAGATCTTAAGTTCATTACATTTTTGACCGATCCAATTTTGTAACCTCTTGATTTCAAAATTGGATTTCAGCTATGTGGATAGTTCGTCTCGCCTTACGTCGCCCCTATACGATTGCTGTCGGAGCCGTTCTCATTTTGTTAATGGGTGCACTTTCTATTTTTAGCATGTCGGTGGATATTTTTCCGTCGGTAGATATTCCGGTAGTGGCCTGCATTTGGACTTATTCAGGTCTTTCAGCAGAAGAGATGGAGCGTAGAATCGTTTTGGTTCACGAGCGAGCCATTTCGACGACTCTCAACGGTATTGAAAAAATGGAGTCGCAAAGTATTCCTGGAGTGGGAATCATTAAGATTTTTTTACAAGAGGGAGCCGATGTTGGCGGAGCAATTTCGAACGTGATGGCTTCTGCCCAATCTATTGCGCGCAGTTTGCCTCCTGGTACAGTACCTCCAGGAGTGGTTCAATATAGCGCCGCGAATGTTCCCATAGCTCAAATGAATATTTTAAGTGATTCGATGCCCGAAGAGCAAATTTTTGACTATGCTTTCATTTTTGTTCGAGCTCAAATGTTTTCGATTCCAGGACTTTCTATTCCCTTACCCTACGGGGGAAAGTTTCGCCAAGTCAGCGTTGATATCCAGCCGGACAAACTCGTTTCAAAGGGCCTTTCGTCAACAGATCTGGTCAATGCTCTTCAGACTTCCAATCTTATTTTGCCAGCAGGTGTCGCACGCATTGGAAACCTCGAATACAACATATCAATGAATTCAAGTCCTACATCAATTGATCAGTTCAACAATATTCCTATTAAAATAATAAACGGTGCCAGCATCAATATCGGCGATGTTGCCCATGTGTCTGACGGTTTTATGTCTCAATTTAATGTGGTTCGTGTGAATGGCCGGCGCGCGACTTACCTCAATATGCTCAAAAAAACAGGGGCGTCTACTCTTGCGATTATCAGTTCGATTCGCAATTTTATTCCCACCTTAGAAAAGATTGCGCCAAAAGGAATGAAGTTCAGTATCAGTTTTGACCAATCCGTTTTTGTTAAGAGTGCAATTATGAATGTTTTGGTCGAAGCCTTGTTTTCCTCAATTTTGGTCTCTTTTATGATTTTTTTATTCTTAGGCAGCTGGCGAAGTATGTTGGTGGTTTGCACTTCGATTCCACTGGCAATTTTGTGCGCCATCTTTGGACTTAAACTCAACGGCAATTCAATTGACATCATGACTCTGGGGGGGCTTTCATTGGCCGTTGGAATGTTGGTAGATGATGCCACGGTTGAAGTTGAAAATATTCATCGTAACCGACTTTTGGGATTGTCTTTGACTTCAGCCATTTTGGCCGGAGCCGAACAAATCGCCTTACCAGCTATCATGGCAACTTTAGCAATTTGCATTGTCTTTTTTCCTGTCGTGTTACTGACTGGGCCTGCAAGATTTTTGTTTGTGCCCATGGCGCTTTCAGTGGTTTTTGCAATGTTTGCTTCTTATATTTTGTCGCGAACTTTGGTCCCGCTTTTGTGCAAAATTTTACTTGAGAGTGAGAAACATGATGCCGCAGAGGCCCCGTCGATTTTCAATCGTGCTTTCGAAGCTTTTCAAAATTTCTATGTGAGCATATTAGAAGTCGTACTTCACCATCGAAAATTTGTTTTAGTTTGTTTTTTGGTTATGGTAGGAGTGAGCGCCTATCTTGTCGGGCAAATTGGAACTGACTTTTTTCCGCAAAGTGATGCGGGACTTATTAAGTTTCACTTTCGCGCGCCCGTGGGCACACGCATCGAGGCAACTGAAGAAATAATTAAAAAAGTTGAGAATCGAATTCGAGAGATAATACCGGCGAATGAATTGGATTCGATCAGTTCAATGCTCGGCACACCATTCGGTATTTCTTTGATTCTCGTTCCTACCGACAATGTGGGTGGGATGGATTCAGAGGTTTTAATCAGTTTGTTACCAAAACATAAGCCAAGTTCAATCTACCGAAAATTAATTCGCCAAATGTTAACAGAAGAATTTCCTGAAGCTAAAGTCTCATTTCAGTCGGCAGATATTGTGAATCAAGTTTTGAATTTTGGATTAAGTGCTCCAATTGATATTCAAATTGAAGGTTCGAATTATAATGTTTCTTACGACTACGCTAAAAAATTGAGGGACCTCGTGCGGCTCATCCCAGGAACCGCTGACGTTGGCATCAAACAAGTGTTTGATAGTCCGAGCATAAAAGTTGAGGTGGATCGAAATCGCGCTGCGCGGTTCGGACTTTCGCAAAGAGATATTTCAAATAGCCTTTTGATTACCCTTTCTTCAAGTATCGCTCTAGCACCTTCATTCTTTTTAAATCCGGCAAATGGGGTGAATTACTCGGTCGCCGTGAGGCTTCCTAAAGAACAAATGGGTACAGTGAGCGAACTTCTATCTATTCCAATTACTTCAGGCGGTGGAAGTATCCTTGAAAATAATCAAGAAGGAAACTCACTAGCTCCACTTGGAAAATCTTCGACTCAAGTACAAAGGTTAGGGAATATGGTGAGTCTCGGAGTTTCCTCGTCCCTCACGTCTATCAATCACAGCAATGTTCAGAGAGTTGTCAATGTGACTGCCAACGTTGAAGAGCGTGACTTGGGAGCCGTCGTAAAAGACATTCGAAAGAGCATTAAAGGACTTGGGGAGTTACCTGCTGGAACCAAAATTGAAGTGCGCGGGCAAGCAGAAGTTATGGATGCTTCTTTCAAAAAACTAGGCCTTGGGCTAGTGCTTGCAATTGTATTTGTTTACCTACTCATGGTTGTACTTTTTCAGTCTTGGCTTGACCCCTTCATTGTGATTGTCGCCGTGCCTGGAGCTCTCATGGGAATTCTTTGGATGCTGTTTCTAACTAAGACGACAATCAACGTCGAATCTTTAATGGGTTCAATTATGGCTATTGGAATTGCCGCTTCGAATTCAATTCTTCTCGTAAGTTTTGCAAATGATGTTCGCATTGAGAAAAATCTTGGACTTTTAGAGGCGGTCATCGAAGCGGGTCGAACTCGACTAAGGCCCATTATGATGACCGCCATTGCAATGATTTTAGGAATGTTGCCTGCAGCACTTGGGCATGGTGAGGGTGGTGAACAAAATGCGCCGCTCGCCCGGGCTGTGGTCGGGGGATTGATGTGCGCCTCCTTAATTACTGTGTTCATTGTGCCGATAGTGTATTGCATGCTGAGAAAGAATCTTCCGACAAAACATTTACTCGATCTTAAGTTTAAGGCTGACGAGAACCAAGGTGGGGAATAGCCAATGACCGGTCCCGCACAAAATAGTAAGTTGGAATCGAAGAAAGGATCTTTGATCTTTTCAATTCTGCTTATATTTATAGTGGCCATTGGTGCTATTATGATTTCTTCGCAAGCTAAAGATACGGCTTTGAAAAAAGAAGTTGCCGAAAGAGAAAAAGAGTTGAGTCGAGGCCCATTGGTTCGCGTTGCTCCCGTTTCTAAAATGAGTGGAGACCGAACTTTAAGTCTCATAGGTGAAACTCATCCTTATGCGACCGTGACCCTTTACGCAAAAATCAGCGGTTATTTAAAAGAAGTCAAAGTCGATCGTGGCGACCTCGTCCGCAAAGATCAAATACTTGCAACTATTGAATCGCCAGAATTGGTTCAAGAAATTGTTGCTGCTCAAGCCGATAAACAAAACAAGATGTCTATCGCTAAAAGATTGAGTCGCTTGGGCGCTCGGCAGTTGGCGTCGACTCAAGAAGTGCAGCAGGCTAAAGCTGAGGCCGAAATTGCAAAAGCTAAACTCGAATCAATCATGATTAGAAAAACCTATACCATTATTCGTGCGCCTTTTGATGGAGTTGTGACCGCGCGATTTGCAGACGCGGGCGCCCTCATGCAGAATGCTGCCAACTCACAGACAAGTGCCTTGCCGATATTAACGGTTTTGCAGGTGGATCGCTTGCGGATATCGGTCTATGTTGATCAACGAGATGCCCATTTTATTGGGCCAGGATCGATAGTTAAAATTACGATTCCAGAGCGGCCAGATATTTCTTATGATGCCAAGGTGACCCGAATGTCTGCTGAATTGGATGCAAAAACTCGAATGCTAGCTGCAGAAATAGAGTTGGACAATCGAAAGCGTGAAATTGTAGCTGGGAGTTTCGTCAAGGTTTCTCTCAAAATACATGCTCCCGAATCGATTGAAATTCCGGTTCAGGCATTGATACTTCAAAAAGACCAGCCGTTTGCCGCGGTTGTTAATGATGCGGGAATTCTCGAGTATCGTGAAATTAAAATATTGGCTAACGACGGCAAGAGTGTGAGTGTTCTCTCTGGGTTGAAGGTCGGCGAAATGTTGGCGCTCAACGTGGGTAATAGTATAGTGTCTGGGACTCACGTTCAGGCCGTATTGCCAAATAAACCCGAGCAGGGTCGAACTCCTGCTTCGGGAACTGATGTCTCCCAAAAAGGGCAGAACGACAAAAAATCATTAAAGTAAGGATTTGGTCGCTCATGAAATTTGTTTTTGCGGGACTTTCAGCACTATTTTTTTTTGGATTAAACGCCACAGCGCAATCCTTAGAAAGTCCAAATCCTAAAGCCGCCAAGGCCGTTCAGCTCAGTCTTGAGCAGGCGGTGGCGACGGCTCTGCAAAATTCAATTACAATTGTAAGAGCAAGAAATGATGTCGAGATGTCAGGGGCCCAGCTCATTCAAGCTTACGGACAATTTTTACCTAGCGTTTCGGTCAGTGTTGGAACTTCAGAAATACTGGGAACGACCTATGTGACGGCCAGTACGCCCGTAGTTGTCAGTGGGCAAAGTTATGGTTCGAGCCTTCAAGTTTCAAGCAACTATAATATTTTTGATGGCAAAGCGAGTCGCTCAGAGTTAAATTCGGCTTTAGCAAAGAAATCGGCATCGTCCCTGAGTCTGGAGCGCGCCAAGCAGCAAATCACACTGGATGTAACTCAGTCCTTCTTGCAAATCATTCTGAATCATCAAATCGTTGAATTTGCAAAAAAGAATTTAGAGTATTCAAAGCAAAGACAAACTCAGCTGGCGACTCAGACACGAGTTGGCCAAAAAAATAAATTTGATCTTTACCGACAGCAGGCGCAGACCAGTGCCGACGAATATTTTTACATCAACTCAAAAAACCAAGAACGCAATAGTGAGCTCTCATTACTGAGAAAACTTCGCCTTGAAGTCACCTCGTCTTACGATTTCATTGAACCCAAGCATGCCAACCTCGATAAGAATCAAATTACTACGAGTGATGAATCTCAATTGATTCAAACGGCCCTCGCCAATCGACCCGATATCAGTGCCGCTGAAAAACTAGTGAGCGCCGCCGAATGGGAAAAAAAGAGCGCAACTTCAGGAAATTTGCCACGTCTAGATGTAAACCTTAGCGCACTTTCAAATAGTCGAATTTTTGCCTATCAAAGTGTTTCGAATATAAGTGTGACACCCAGTGCGCAAGATGGAATCATCAATCAGTTGGGAAACCAAATCAGTTATTCCGTAGGCTTAAGCCTCACTTGGAATATTTTGGATCGAGACCTGGCCAAGGCTAATATAGCGAAAACGAATATTGTCGAAAGTAATGCGCGGCTTGATTTAAATGATCGGCGTAACCAGGTTACCAGCGAAGTTCGTCAAGCCTATGGGAATATTCAAACCGCGAGAAGCCAAGTCGAGGCCACTCACAGTGGACTGATTTCTGCAGAGAAGGCCTTTGAATTTATTCAGGCGCGCTTTGATATGGGGACCGCTAATTTTAGCGATCTAATTAACGCTCAAGGAGCTTTGATTCAAGCAGAGTCCTTACACGCCCAAGCACAAATCAATTTAGATTTGCAGGCGCAAATTATTAAAACTGCCTTGGGGATTTAGCTTTCATTAAATGATGTGTATTTATGCTGCTTTTGAAACTTTGCTGACTTTTTCAATCGCAAAATCAAGCTTGTGGCCTTGCGCTAATTTTGCAAGCTCATCCCAATTCACTTTGCCGATCGGAATACCTAAGTTTTCGCGCTCTCGTTTTAAGCGAAATTCCATTTCTCCGGGTAGCAGAATTTCATTTGCGCCGGCAGCCAATTTTGATCCCTTGAGTTGGGTTTTAAGCTCGATCATTCTGTCAGCAAAGCTTTGAGCTGAAATGAAACGGCTGGGGTCAATGACAATCGCCATTGCGTTTGAAATAATGGGTCCCGTGCCGAAATCTTCGAGAGGCGGAGTTTCTTTTCCAAATTTACCTCCGCTCAAGACGCTCGTAAGAGCTTCGATCAGAAGTGCGAGACCATAACCTTTGTAGGATCCAATCCATTTGAGAAATCCACCATTCAGGACAGCGTTGGGGTCAACGGTTGAGTTGCCCGCGAAATCGCAGCCCCAAAACCAAGGGATTTTGTTTCCTAATTTTTGCGCGAGACGAACCTGCCCCATTGACACAATTGTAGTCGCCATATCCAAAAGTATCGGATCGTAGCTGCCAACCGGAATTGAAATTGCAAGGGGATTGGTGCCAAGTAAACGTGTGATACCACCAAACGCAGGCACGTTTCGAGGAGCATTATTAAACCAAATCGAAATGAGTCCTTGCTTTGCCGCCATCAACGGAAAATATCCTGACATGCCGGTATGGCCGGCTTGTCTCAGCGTTACGCAACTCACGCCTTGATTTTTACATTTTGCAATTGCCGTATTCATAGCTATAATGCCAGCGACTGCTCCTGCGCCATTGTCGCCATCGAGCACGGCAACCGTTTCGGTTTCAGATATGAGTTGAATTTTGGGTTGTACATTAATCCAGCCCTTATCGATCATGGTAATATAGCCAGAAGTGCGAGTCGAACCATGAGACACGACACCCATGAGATCTGCGAGAACTAGAACGTCTGCGAATTGCCGAGCGTGCTCAGAGGGCATTCCCTTTGCCTCAAAAAGCTTTTCAATAAAGATTTTGAGTTTAGAATCGTCTGCTAAAAATTGAGTGTTCATGCATTTAATTTATCGGAACTTCACTGGTAAAAATGAATGTTGATTTCTTGTGAATTCTCTTTTGTGTTTTGCTTAAAACTCTATTTTCGTCGCGAGACTCGCCCATTGACCGGTGCAAAAAAAAAGATGCAAAGTTCTTCGGATGAGAAACTTGCATCCACTTTTCAAGCAATGCTTTTTTTTGAAGCATACAAACTTTGGTCGGGTAAATATTTATGTGAATACTACAATTGTTAGTTGACAGCGTCATGAGTTAAGGCTGCAATGTGACTAATAAATAGAGTAAAGGATTCAGAAATTTTACAACTAAAGGTTCAATTAAATCATAAGGAGACAACCATGAAAAAAACGACTTTGAGTTCCACAATTTTGGGAGCAGCAACTATGCTGCTTATGGGGCCGATGGCACATGCTGCTATTGCGGACTCATTTATAGTAGTAGACGGTCGAGCCGATCTATTAAGCCAAAGCTACAATGACGATGCGACAACACCTGCGACAACTGGTGGAGCCGGCACAGCAACAGTAGCTGGACAGCGCGCAACGAACACGGTTTTTCAAGTTCAGAACTTTCGCGCTGACTTCGGCGGAAAGATTGGCGAAGATAATTCTTATCGCTTCAGAATGAACTTTAAAAACAACTCGGCAGCAGCCGGTGCAGCAGCACCTGATAATATTTCAACATTTTATGACTATGCATCTATTGCACATAAGTTTTCAAGTGAGTTCGAATTAACTGCTGGTAAAACCAGAGGCGTATTGGGAGGCTGGACTGGCCTTTATGATCCGTCAGACACTTACAATACTTACGTCAGAGCCTACAACGAGATTATTGCACTTAATATCGTTTATTTAACTGGTGTAGTTGCAAAGTACGAGGCGAATGGCCAGACGGTTCGTCTTGAGTGGGCTGATCCAGGAAGCAGCTCGACTGCGACCAATACAACTCCAAACAATGCGACTTCGCTTTTGGGCTTTGTGTATAAAGGTAAGTTCATGAACGATACTCTTCAACCTAACATTGGTTATACTACTGAGAATATCCAAACGGCTGGTGGAAGTGCTGCTGACAAAAAATATACTTTCATGAACGCCAGCTTAAAGTACACAATTCCAGTAGTTGATGTTGAAGTTGATTACTTGGCAAATAGCTATGCTGACATTCAAACTATTGGCCAAACTGATTCTACGAATTCACTATTCGTATTGGCTCGCTACAAAATGGATGAGTGGAAGCCATTTGCAGCGTACGAGATGTCAACTCAGAATGTGAATAAGTCTGCGACGATTAAACAAGTTGTAAAGACCAATGCATTTCAACTTGGTGTTGAATACTATCCTAAGAAGGATGAGAACTTCCGTTACCATATCGTGTACACAAACTCAGCTGGTAACACTGACCTTGGTACTGGTGCTGCTACTACCAACCAATCACAACAGCAAATCATTGCGGGTATCAAATTCCGCGCGGATATGTTGAAGTAATAAATTCGCGTTCGTAAGAACATGAATTGAAAAAGTAGAATTAGAATTTAGATCTCCGCTGAAAACAGCGGAGATTTTTTTTGCCTTTTTCTTATCAAGACTAACAGCCTCAATTTAATTAGAATTGACAGTCACTTTTGTCGTGGATAGGATTTTGGTAGTGATCAATGCAAAATGAAATAAGGGAGACAACAAAGATGGGTACAACTTTTAAGAAACTATTAATGACAACAGCTGGTCTTGTGCTTTTGGCAAGCCCTGCAGCGTATTCTGCGATTTCGACTTCAAGTATAATTGTCGATGGACGAGCGGACTTATTAAGCCAAAGCTATAATGATGATGCATCCACACCTGCAGTATCTGGAGGAGCTCTAATTCCTTCGGCCGCTGGCCAACGAGCCACAAATAACGTTTTTCAAGTTCAATATTTTAGAGCGGACTTCATGGGTAAGATTGGCGAAGAGAACACCTATCGCTTTCGTATGGCCTTCGCAAATAATAATAAAACAGTAGGATATCCCGGGCCTGCTGACAATATTTCAAGTTTTTTCGACTTAGCTTTTGTAGCGCATAAATTTACTCCAGAGCTTGAACTTACTGCGGGTAAAACAAAGTCAATCCTTGGTGGCTGGTCTGGATTCTATGATCCACAAGATGCCTACAATTATTATAATAAGGCCTTCTTAGAAATGGTTGTTTTAAATATGTCGTATCTCACTGGCGCAGTATTAAAATACGATTCAAACGGCCAATTTGTAAGATTGCAAGTAGCTGACGTCGGCAATAGCTCGACTGTTAATGGTGGAACAATTCCTAATAATGCTGGCACCTTTGTTGGCGCAAATTACCGTGGTAAATTCTTGGGTGATAGTCTTCAGCCAAACCTTGGTTACGGAACCGAGAACATTCAAAATCAAACAGGAAGTACCGCACGCAAAATAGCAACATTTATGAATGCGAGTTTAAAGTATACAATTCCGGTTGTTGATGTTGAAGCGGACTACTTGGCTAATAGCTTTGCCGATTTGACGACTGTTGGCCAGACCGATACGACTAATACACTCTATGTTTTGGCTCGTTATAAAATGGATGGGATGAAGCCATTTGCTGCTTATGAGATGTCTACTCAAAACGTGGATAAAACGGCGACTCAAAAGCAAGTTGTAAATACCAATGCCTTTCAACTTGGTGTTGAATATTATCCTAAGAAGGATGAGAATTTCCGTTACCATTTAGTTTATACAAACTCAGCCGGTAATACTGATCTTGGAACAGGTGCTGCGACTACAAACCAAGCTCAGCAACAAATCGTGGCAGGTATTCGCTTTGCTGCAGATTTGCTGAAGTAGTTTCATTGCGAATTAGGATTTTTTAAAGAAAACTTAAGCTTTGCTAATAGCAAACTCTCGAAAAGGAGTTTGCTATTTTTTTGACATAAACTTCTGAATAATAAGAACCAAGACAATCTATCCAGTGGTCATCATACCAGTCGCAATGCCGGCAAGAGTTTCTCTGAGTAGTTGTGGGTCTGTTTTTCTCATTGAAATAATTTGAATGAGATTGAGTGGGTGAATCATGGGCGATCTCAA
>JAYUEN010000363.1:0-1273 GCA_043739185.1 Bdellovibrionales bacterium | reverse complement strand
AATAAAAATTTAGAACGAGCTATGAACAAATCATAAAAGTGCGGACATTAGAGTTTGAAGCTCTGTCGGATCTAGCTCCATTCCCCTTGGCATACGCTCAGACTCGTTGTCTGATTTGAGTCGTCTTATAATCTCTTCATGCTGGCTCCGCTGGGCATTCGAGCTTGGATTCTCTTTTAGCTTGGCCAAATCATGAAGAGGAAAAGTATCCCCATGACAAATGGCACAGCGACGTGAGTAAATTTCGGCAACAGATTTTGGCTTATCAAATGATACCTTTTCGCCTACACGTTCTGGCCGCGCATTCTTCTTTCCTTTTGGACACACTGAGATCAATTCCTTTTTCCCCAGAAAAAATTTTTGCCATTTGCTCATCTTATTCCAAGTTTGATCAACTAACTCCTGGCACTGGCGACTATCAAGGGCCCCAATTTTAAGTTCAAGGTCTGTTCGATCCGGTCCGGGATTGGCGCAAATTTCGAACCAGGATTGACTTAAGAATCGCAATGGGCTCCAAGGGGAACAATCGCGCGCGTTTGGGTTATTAGGAAAGGCATAAGGAGTTAAATTTGGATTGGCAACCACAAAATCAAATTCTTCCTCACCTTTAGCGCCAATTTTTTGATCGAGATAAATAATTTTTCCGTCTGCACGATACATTGGATAATAACTATTTTTATTCGCAGAATTAAAAGTCAGTTGCTTTAGTTTTTGATCAGATAAGCGCATTTCAAATACATTCAATCGATCCCCGTTACCAGGACGTAACCGAAAGGAGCCGCGAGTTCCCATCGAATTACCAATATGAAAAACGATACTTTTATTGTCTGGGCTGAAATCTACTTTCCCGGTTTTTCGCCCCAAATCCGCCGTCATCGTACAGCTGCCGTCTTGATTAATTGCATATATTTTCGTACGACTTGGATCGGCCTTTTCGTCAACGGCAGCCAAGAATTTACCATCTTTGGAAAGTTTAGGCGTTTTAAGATCTAGATCGCCGCAAATTTTTGTAGAATTGGTGATTGATACCACCTGAAAGCCAGTTGCTTTTTCAAAGACTTTATAATCTCGATAGCTGACGCTATTGTCATCGGTCAGCACTCGATAATTTTGGCTGCCATCACTCGATTTTGGCAAGGTCCCAATCGATTGATAA
Source organism: Bdellovibrionales bacterium (assembly GCA_043739185.1). Taxonomy (GTDB): domain Bacteria; phylum Bdellovibrionota; class Bdellovibrionia; order Bdellovibrionales; family JAMPXM01; genus JAYTQQ01. The sequence continues at coordinate 117 of JAYUEN010000363.1, read as the reverse complement.
ACACCTTTAATGTCTTCATCTACCAATACGGCCTCGGTAGATTCACCATTCTTAAAATCATTTAGATTGAAAAAGCGCATCGGCCGCGGCGTTGTAATGATATTACTTCCCGGAAGA
>JAYUEN010000362.1:0-1279 GCA_043739185.1 Bdellovibrionales bacterium | reverse complement strand
TGCATTAAGTGTGAAAATAAAAGTGGCTAAACCTGCGATATTGGCGGGGTTGAAGGCTTTGGGGGTTGTTATTGAAAGAAGCAAAATCTAACCATGGCTGCAAAAATCACCCCTCACCTAATTAGCCTCGCATATGATGCGGCTCTTAAATCATTTTGGCGAAAAAATGCCCTAAAGAAATTTCTTAAAGAATGCCATGTTTCTGATGCTCATATATCAACATGGGCAAGTGAAGAAAGTAAAAGAGATTTTTTAGACAGAACGTTTAATAGCCTTCAAAAAAGCGATAAAGGTAAAGCTGCCATATACCAACTTGCTATCTTTTTGGCAGACCAAACTTCATTTCCAGACTTACTCAACTGGGAAGACACTGCTGTAAAACTTGCTGATGCCAAACTTAGTGTCACTGAATTAAAAAAATACTTATCCAAGCAGAATGAAGAAATTAAGAGCGCGCAAGAAATAGAAGCGGCGAAAATTCGTGCCCGCGAGGAAAAAACAAAAGTTCAGAGAGCTCTGACTGATAAAACTAAACTTGATGAGCGCCTAAAGCTGCTTCACCCTCATATTGGCACCCAAAAGGGTGGATATGATTTTCAAGACTGGTTTTTCGACTTACTTGATTTTGCAGAAATTACTAACAGACGTCCATATGTTTCAAATGGTCGACAAATTGATGGCTCATTAACGTTAGAGGGCACTACTTATTTAATAGAGCTAAAATTTACCTCATCGCAGTCTGGTTCAACAGATATTGATTCATTAAAAGCGAAAGTTGAAAGCAAAGCAGATAATACTATGGCTATTATGCTGTCTATTTCTGGTTATTCATCTGTTGCAATTACCGAAGCCTCAGGAAAGAAAACATCACTACTCCTCTTAGACGCTCCTCACATATACCTATATTTAATTGGAAGTATGAAATTCGATGAAATTTTATTGCGAATTAGACGACATGCCTCCCAGACTGGCGAATCTTATTTGCCTGGAAATAAGTTTAGCGGATAGGCGACACAATTCACGCAAACAGCCCATTGCCGCGCCTTCGGCTTGAGCGGCAGATGGTAGGCGGCGAGGACTGTTTGAGTGCTGAAAGCGCGAGTTCCGCAGCCGCCACCCAGATGCAGCTCTAAGACCGAAGAATGAAGCGGCACGGGGTGCCGTAGGCCGTGGGGTGGGATGTCTTTTTGTTTGGGTACTTTATTTTGGACAAGCAAAATAAAGTATCTCGCCTAAAGGCGAAAAAGGAGGGCTCAAATTTCCACCATTTTACCCTCTC
>JAYUEN010000361.1:0-4085 GCA_043739185.1 Bdellovibrionales bacterium | reverse complement strand
TTAAATGCCGAAGCTCAAAACTTTAGATCGTGCAGACTATGAAATAAAAAGTTAGCCCATATAAAGATGTATCAGTTTGAGAAAGATGCTTTGCCTCTATCGGGAATTGAATCACTTAAATAATTGAGCTTGTTGCAATTAAATAAAGATAAAAGAGAAAGGTCGCTTTGTGAAACTTACTAGAATAAATTCAGTCAGAAACCTACTCATTATTTCCGCGATTTCAATCATTGGCTTTTGTTTTCAAAACTGCAGCCAGAGCTCAAGTGATTCAACTCCTGGTGTACCCGTAAACATCGGCAATGGCTCAGGATCAACGCAACTGCAATTTTCAAGTATAGCTGCAAGTCACGGCATTTTCGACGCGTCCTTGGCACAGGATCCAAGTTCAAATATGATTTGGATGAGTTACTCTGCTGTAAATACTTCGGGTTTATGGCCTACGCAAAACTTCGATGTGGTTTCAACCGGGCTCGCCTACACGAGTGATCAGGGCCACAGTTGGACCGACGTTGGCGGAATCGTCAACTCTACTTTGGATGTGAATTTAGCATTGCCAGCGCCCTTCAATTCGGGCACCTGGCAAAATGAAGTTTCAAGTTTGGTGTTTGATCCTGGCGCGCCCGTCAATCAAAGATGGAAACTAATATGGCACCATTATTTGGTGATTAATAATGCTAGGCATTTCGAACATGGTTGGATCGCTTTAAAAATGGCTGCTACTCCAGGTCAGTTGGCAGCAGCGACCGAAATCAAACTGTTTTCAGGTTCCATTTATGATATTGGCAATAACACGGCCGGAGGCGGATCGGGCTCACCACTTGGCGGAACACCAGCTATTGCGCTCTCTACAGCTTTGACTTCTCAACTGAATAACTGCGCCGTCTTTACAGAGCCAGGCCTATTGGCAACTCCTAATGCTCTGTATTTAAGTCTTCTGTGTGGCGCGACCTCAACCGATCAACGAATCGTATTGTTGAAATGTGCTAGCCCTTGCAATCCAATTCTGGCCAGTAGTTGGAGTTATTTAGGCGCGGCCCTTAACAATGCTGACGCTCAAAGCTTTGGATTTAACGAGGGCTTTTCGGGGGCCAATTTAGTGAGCACGAGCAGTGGAGTTTACTTGTTTGCGACGCCGGTTTCGACGACTCCATTTGATGGCTATTACAATGGGTGCCTCGTGTTTAAGTTTACAAACATCGAGACAGCTTCGCTACAGAGAACGAGCGGAGTCCCGACTCCTATCCTCAAGGTCAATGGGGACGCAGGCAGTTTCAACGGAGCATGCACGTATTGGCCCGGAACAACTCAGGCCGGAATAATTTATGATCAGCTCAGCCCAACAGGTACTAAATTTCGGATTATGATGAGTGGCGTGAATTTATAGCGCGGAGTAATTTCATTTCTCAAAGCACGGGAGATAGAATCGCAAAATTGGTTATGTACAGTACGTGCTCTTGCGGAAACGGACGATTTGCGAAGCGACCAGGTTTATAAATTCCGAACTTCACATAAGTTTTGCCCTCTCGTGAATCAAGAGTTGGCCCTCGATAATTCACTGTCCGTCGGTAAGTACGGCTTTTATTAGAGTAGCGATAAGCTATTTCGATTCGGCCACCATTTTTTTTAGACCACTTCACTTTTAGGAAGAGATCGATCCATTCAAAGTTTTCTATGTCTTTTATGATCGTCATTTGTTTGCTCTTTCCTATGCGAACAACCATGTCCTTGCCTTTGATCGCAACAAAAGCATCGGGCTGTCCTCCAGTTCGCTTGAACTGCATAACAATATCTGGCGATTCACGGCGATCCGCCATCCAAGACGAGTCAAGCATCAAGCTTATTCTATAGATCCTTGTGTCGCCCTCGCGATAATGAGTTCTTTCATCGTTAATAGTCGTATATTCTGCTCTGATGGGATCTTTGCTCCCCTTTGCCTCCCCATAAGGCTGTGTGTAGGCTTCATCGTTTCTAACTCTGATTCTGGTAATAGGATGTCCGGCTAATCCAGCATACGATTCGGGCGTGATCGCATCATTTGCCTGGGGTCCTTGAGCAGCAATTCCTTCGGGCAAATCTGCGAATGATGTCCGATTGAATCCGATAGCCAGAATTTCGTCAAAATTTGTGGAACTTTTTTCTACTGGGTAAACCTCGGCGTCCCGGCTTAAATCTGAAATGCCAAAAAGTGCCCTGCAGCTGTCAAACGCATAGACATTTGGAGAGAATAAACAAATAGTAAGGACTAAATTGTATGCGAATCGAAGCATAGGATATTTCTTTGCAACGCTCAAGCCGTTCTCTGAGTCAAAAATTCTACATAGTAAGTTTCACGAGAACCTTGATGCTTCTTATAAGCTCGGCTTTAAATTCAGCAAATCCTTGAGATGAAGAAAATTTTCGCGAAGCAAAGCCACTTCAAAATATTCATCTCACCCATTGGCATTGCGCCATTGCTGTACATATTTGACGTGTTGGTCCTGCCGCCCGACATTGCGCTATCCATAGTGGGTCTTGACTTAGTTGAGCGATTGGTTGACATGAGGCTTCGTCTTCTGTCCATTTGCATTGGAGGACTCCGGCACATGCATGCCTGTCAGTTCCAACCGCAGCGCATTGAACATCCCAGATAGGATCTCCAGAAAGTGATTGGCAGGCTCCGAATGAGAGTGACGATAAAGTCATCGCGCTACAAAATAAAATAGTTAACTTCATAGAGACTCCTTTTTACGAAACCAAGTTATACACAAAAATCGAAATTTTCATAGCCTTAACACTTTTAAGCTCTATCGATGTTATCTCGCGCCTTTTTGAGTTTGCTTTTTACCAGATTCTGGGTGGTCCCCGTGAGATGCGTGCTGCGCCCCCAAAGTGACTCCTTTTCTACTTACTTTGCTCATTTGATTGGGAATGTTTTTAGTTTTCCCCGGCCGAAGAACCACATTTTTTTTAACTTGAGATGACGACATGCTTTTTCCTCCGTTATTTAGAATTCTGTTATTGCGATCATTGCACTGAGTGAAACAAGTCAGGCCCCCTTGACTTCAATCCATAAATTCATAAGAAAGGGACAATTAGACTCACCGCTTTTTTCTCATGAAGAAATAAATAATGGAGAAATCATTCTGACCAAAAATAAACAGCTCTGTTGAATTCGTAAAAGTCAAATTCACTACGACGAAATTTTACTCTCGTCGTAGTAAATTTCAAAACCTTACGAGGCAATATCAGTGAACTTTTGAATTCACTTGCTGTTTACCTTTTGCTTTTCTTCCAGATGCGACCGGCCCAAGTGTATCTGTACCGTATCTTTGAAAAAGCAAAAATGCTCCTCCAAGCACGAGAGCGCCGGCAGCTACCATAAGATAACGTTGACGATTATCTTTTAAATGCATCATGATACTTTCGCCAGCATTTTGTAAATCTTCTTTAATTTCAGAAAATTTATCTTCGATGGCATCCATCGATCCTTCGAAGTCGATATGTTTATCTGTAATTTTAGAAAGATCTTTTTGAATTCCTGAGTTCAGATTTGCCGTATCCATTTATTGCTCCTATGTTAGTTGACCAACTGACATACTGACTTTGCAATTCATGTGCCCTGCAATTACCTCATGTTTTGCTCATTCAAAGAAGTCCTCGGGGCTAAGTGCGAGAACATCTCTATAAGTTGGGGCAAGTAGCCCTTTTTAATTTGCTGAACTGAGTTTATCCAGCTTATTGCCTGGCCAGATTTTTGCTTTTGAATGGGCGTGACTTGTGACCTTTTCATTTTATTTAACCAGGAGAATCAATATGAACTTTATTACGAAAAGCGTTTTGATATTTTTATCAATTAACTTTGCAGCTGCAAATTCATTTGCACAAGAAGATGCCAACACAAACACCACGTCAGCCGGCACTACAGCATCATCACCTGACAGATTTTTGAGACGAATTATATTTGAAGGATCACTTCTCAATGCGGGATATGAAGGGTCAGGAACCGAACGTTACTCAAAAGAAAATGGTTATGCCGTTGGTATTCTTTTCGATTTAATCGGCACACACAATTGGGTTTTTGAAACAGGCGCTTCATATCGTCA
>JAYUEN010000360.1:0-1280 GCA_043739185.1 Bdellovibrionales bacterium | reverse complement strand
GCAAGTTCGGTAATTGCCTGGCACATTGCCCCATACGCATGGACAACATGGGACAAAGTATACTTTAAATGAAGAAGTTCTCTCCCGTGTTCTGCAGCATCAGCAATAATATTATCCCTTGAAAGAGGCTCGCCATGACTCTTTAGAAAGTAAATAAGATGTTCATAAAAAACTGGAAGTCCTCTACGGAGGTCCTCAGAGGACAAGAGCTGTCCTGCTAGTTTTAGGGTTTTTTCTTCAGCAAGGGCCAAAATTTCAATACGATTTTCTTGCAAGAACTCCTTGAGCAAATTTTTCTCCCCTTGTGAATCTATTTAACTTAGTTAATGCATTAATTGGGCCGGCATGATAGTAGGATAAAATCGTGATGAACATTTTAAAAAAATTGATCCTCATAATTGATGATTCTCAAGACAACCAAGATCTTTTGAAGCTTCTTTTCTCTGCACGGGGACACGAAGTACTTTGTACGCATAACGGGATCGAGGCGCTAGCCATATTGCAAGAATTGTCTCATCTACCTGATCTTATTTTTCTAGATGCCAGAATGCCGATTATGGATGGTTATCAATTTCGAATTGAGCAAAAGAAAAACCCTCGTTTGAAGGATATTCCGGTCGTCATTATGTCTGGTGACAATGAGGCTGAAATGAATGAAAAAATGATTTATCCGGAAAAAGTACTGGTCAAGCCACTCAATATCAAATCAATTGTTGAAAGTTGCGCACCCTATTTTAACTAGGCATTAATAAAACAAAGCTTTTGAATGTATTTCTTTATATCACCAAGGCGATTATATTTTCTACAACTGCGGCAACTATTTGCACCACATGAGTCACGCGCACTATGCGCCGATTTCGCTATTTGACCTGATGATTGTCCTAGCTAGCTACTTGTAAAAAGTGTATAGAGCAACTACAGGTGTGATATGGAAAAAACCGCAGAAACAAATATCTCTAAGCAACGGGGCCTCCCTATAAAAGCCAAAATTGTTCTCATTATTGATGACAGTCCTGACCAATTAGAGCTGAATAGACATATTCTTGAAAGTGCAAATTACGAAGTTTTCACTGCCTTAGGTGGTGCCGAGGCTTTAATCGTCCTAGCTGAAATAGCTCGGCCTGACCTGATCCTTCTTGATATGCGAATGGAAGATATGTCTGGACCAGAATTTTTATTGATGCTCGAAGAAAAGCGGCCAGAAATTATCGAAAGTGTTCCGGTTGTTTTCGTAACCGCTCTGGACAAGGTTCCTGCGACTAAAGCCGTCGGCTTTATCA
>JAYUEN010000359.1:0-1286 GCA_043739185.1 Bdellovibrionales bacterium | reverse complement strand
TCGCTCCCAATCGACTCTTTGGGGCATTTAACTTAAGAACTTTTGAAAAAAAGGTATTTTGTGAGTTCTCATCTAATAACTTACCAAATTGCTCCCAATTTATTTTAACAGGCGAAACCACACTCTTTGGCTGAAGTATAAGTCTTTCTAAAAGCTCAAACCCTTCAGAAAGCGAAAAACTTGTCATTCCACCTTTTGAGAGACTCTCGTTAATTCCTATACTCATGCCTATTTCGGACCACATGCCCCAGGCAAAACTATGACCTACTTTTCCGATACTTCTTCGATATTCAATTAATGTATCAAGAAAATTATTGGCGACAGCATAGGCTCCTTGCCCTGCTGCCGGAATATAGCTTGCTGCCGATGAAAACATGACAAAGTACTCAAGCGCTAACTCCCTACTGAGTAAATGCAAATTCCAAGCGCCCAAGAGTTTGCCCGAAAATACCTCTAACGATGTTGATCGACTTTCATCTTTTAAAAGTCTGATTGGTCCAATTCCGGCAGCATGAAAAATCCCTGCAATCGGAGGAAGATCTCTTGCCAATTCCGCAAAGCAAGTCTTGACCTCCTGATAATTTCCTATGTCTATTTGCTTGTAGAAAACTTTTATATCTTGCAGTTTCTTTTCTTGAATCCAATCTGCGATGTGAGTTTTTAAAGTTCCTCGCCCCAATAAGATTAAGTATTTCGCACCTGCATCTACCAGGTATTGTGCCAATGCAAATCCGAGCCCGCCTGCGCCACCAGTAATTAAATAACTTAAATTGGGATTGAAAGATTTTTGGCCGATTCTATTAGAAAGCGAAGGAAGCTCCAAATGCGCAGCCTCCAGGCGACGCACCCAGCGTTCTCGACTCCTTAGTAAAATTTGATCTTCACCATTTTCATCAAATAATTCTCTCAAAATTTCAATTGATGACGGGGACTTTTCAGCGGCACCCAGATCGATCAATTTTGTACCTAATTCTAAATGCTCGACCTTAAGTGTGCGGGCCAAACCCCATACCGAAGACTGAATCAGTGATTGAAGGCCCAACTTATTCTCGGCATTTTGCGCCCCTCTTGTAAAAATATAAAATCCACTCAATTTCAATCGATGTTGTCGAGAGGCTTTAACTAACTGAACAATTGATTCATATCTGAGTCTTTGCGCAAGCTCCAGGCTTTGAGCACTCAATTGATTTTCTTCTTGAATCGTTCCTAAAGAGCTCCAGAAATGCAAAATTCTTTTGATTGGCTTTGAAGCGTCTAAATTAGAAAAAATTTGGTCCATATCTTTG
>JAYUEN010000358.1:0-35869 GCA_043739185.1 Bdellovibrionales bacterium | reverse complement strand
CTTAAGATTATGCAGAAATGTGGCTACTTAACTCATAGCTACTATCTGCAATCTATTGCCACTACATAGCTAGACCAACCAAAAGAAGAAGGGGCCATCACTGCGATTAAATATTTTACGAAATGACGATTAACGTAACTCGCTCACTCATTTTATCATCTCAACTTTAATATAATCACACTTGAGTAAAAAATTCATGGGCACATCTCTTGCTCTCATAATTCAAGTCATTAACAACTTAACGTAGGTAGGAATTTTTATGAAAAAAGCTAATTTAGTTTCTTTAATGGTATTTTGTTTTTTAATCACGGGAGTATCTGCTCACGCAGCTGATGCTTCAAAGGCTCCAGCTGCAAAACCGCAGGCAGCTTCTGCTCCAGCGGATAAAGCTGATGCCGATAAAGCTGACGGCGCTGACTCTGAGAAAAAAGAAGACGCAAAACCTGATCAAATCGAAGCCATCACAGGCTTAGGACAAATTCCGAATCCAGCCCCGGTTGATGCCGGAGTACTAGTTACAAACATTAAATATGGACGCTCTAAAACAAACGACGGCACACGTGGAGCAAGTTTAACTCTTGAAGTGGATTATGGCATAAACATCAAAGGTAAAACTGTCGAATTACATTGCATCACTCCATTTACTAAAGAGAAATCGCTTAATGATGATGGCACTACAAATACCGCTTCAGGCTTTGAGTCTGTAACTTGCGGAGCTAAGGCCATGATTTATGATAACGATGAAAAAGGTATAAGCGTTTCTGCAGGACTCGATATCCAAAGTCCGCATGTTGTGGGCCACGGCTTAGAAGGTCGCGATCCTAATTATCATATGATTGTGCCAATTAGTGCAATGAAGACATTTGATGACGGTCGTTACGCGATTGCAGGCCTCATTACTATAGACAGAACTCTCGGTGGTGGAACTGAAGTATCAACTGGTTTTGGCGCTGGTTACAGAATCAATGATAAGACTTCAGCATCTGTCGGAGTTGTACGTTCTGCACTAACAGGCAATACAACTTCTGATCTTGTGCTCTCTCGCCAATACAGCCCAACAACAGTTCTCTTTGCTCGTGTTTACAAATGTAATGGTGGCAGCCCAACTTGCTCAGGAAATAAAGGCGTTGAGTTTGGTATTGAATTCACTCGCGCAGCACCTTCATCTGGCGGCAAGAAGACAATCGAAGAAGGTATCGCCGCTGCACTAGCTCCAAAGAGATAGTAATTTTGAGTCAGAATATTGTTGTTTTAACTGGATCGGGGATCTCAGCAGAAGCTGGCATCCCCACTTTTCGTTCAAGTGATGGCCTCTGGGAGAATCACCGGATTGAAGAAGTCGCTACGCCCGAGGCTTTTTATCGAAATCCAAATTTGGTTCATCAGTTTTATAATTTAAGAAGACAAAAGCTAAAAGATCCTTTGGTTCAGCCAACTCTTGCCCACCTAGCATTAGCTGAACTTGAAAAACAATGGACTTCTTCATTTTCATTGATTACCCAAAATGTCGACGATCTGCATGAACGCGCAGGCTCCAAAAATTTAATTCATATGCATGGTGAACTTCAAAAAGCTCTTTGTAGTTTTTGTAAGTCGCGCTTTGAATGGCTCAATGATTTATCACGCCGTGATGTGTGTCGAAATTGCGGTTTTTCAGGGAGACTTCGCCCAGATATTGTATGGTTTGGTGAAAGCCCCTATCATTTGTCTGAAATAGATGATGCCCTTGATGGCTGTGATATTTTCATTTCGATTGGCACTTCAGGAAAAGTTTATCCGGCGGCGGGCTTCGCTGAACTTGCAAACGCTAAGAGAAAAATCGAAATCAATATCGCTGAGTCTGATATATCGAATAGATTCAACGAACATCGAATTGGACTTGCAAGCATTGAAGTCCCATTACTGGTTCGCAAACTGTTTGAAGAATCCGAAAATTTGACTAATAGCGGACTACCACTTTAAATACTTAAAATAATCCGAGCTGTAAGTCTGGCTTACTTTCAATGAGACGTACCCCAATTCCCAAAAGCCGGATGGGTGAATCATATCTCTCCCAGATCTTCTTAAGTAATCTCTCAAAGTCTTTTATGCTCGGTATGTTCCCCGGATCGCCAACAAAGGCCTCTTCAATTGTCGATTGTCTGAAATCCGAAGTCTTTATTTTTAGTTGATAGCATTTGATCTTATCAAAATAATCTCCGCGCTCCATTCGGCGAAGCCATTCACTATAAAGCTCAGGCAATTCTAAAACAGCTGTTTCGTAGCTGTCGCGATCAACTGAAAAGGTTTCTTCTACACTTAAAGACTTTCTTTCAAATGAGGGCTCAACTCTTCGATGATCAATGCCTTTTGCAAGTTCAGCATAATATTGCCCGCGTCTGCCAAAAATTTTTTGCATTTCAAAAATTGAGAGTTTTTGCAGATCCGCGCAGGTAAATAAGCCCAGTTCATGAAGACGTTTTGCGGTTACTTTGCCTACTCCATATATTTTTTCTATTTTTAAAGTTGGCATAAAGTCCTTGATTTGTTCTGGCCGAATGACAAAAAGCCCATCAGGTTTTTTCCAGTCGCTTGCAATTTTGGCTAAGAACTTATTTGGCGCCACTCCTGCAGAAGCAGTAAGCGACAGCTCATCCTTGATGCGCTTTTTTATCTCACGAGCAATGAGAGTGGCACTTCCGCCAAAATCTTGAGATTCGCTTACATCTAAGTAAGCTTCGTCTAAAGACAAGGGCTCAATGAGTGGCGTAAAGCTCTCAAGAATCTTTCGAACTGCTTGGCTTTCTTTTTTATACAAATCAAAATGCGGAGGAATCAAAATCAAATCCGGGCACAAACGCATCGCTTGTGAAGACGGCATAGCCGCTCGCACGCCAAATTTTCGTGCCTCATAATTTGCGGTACAAAGCACACTGCGGGAATTTGCCGGACCACCGATTCCCACTGGTTTAGCCTTAAGAGAAGGATTGAATTTCTCCTCGACGGCTGCGTAGAAACAATCCATATCGATATGTATGATTTTCAAGGTCTAATACTCCCCTATATCGGACGCAGTGTGCAATCTTTCATTTTGCACAATAAAAAAGCTATCACGCCGCGTTCGATTAAGGAAGCAAGTACCTAAATTTCATCTTTAGCTTTAGGATATTTGAATGAATGTAAAAATTATTTTTTTCACTCTGCTTTCCTTGCTGATATTTCAATCAAAGGCATTTGCGATAGTTTCTCCACTTTCAGTTTCTATCGTGCCTCCGCTTCAATTTCCATCTTCAGAATTTACCGTCACCGGAGCCAGACTCAGTTTGCTCTGGGGTAAGCACAAAGATATTTACGGTTTAGATATTGGTGCGATCGGCAATATCACCGAGGGCAATTTTGTAGGCATTGGGGTCTCTGGCATTTTCAATCTAACCAACGGCAAGACCACCATACTGGGCCTTCAAGCAGCGGGACTTGCCAATGTGAATACCAAAGAATCAAAGATTTTTGGATTGCAGATTGCACTTGGGCTCAATCAAAATGATGCCGCCTCAACAATGGTCGGATTACAAATTGCGGCCCTTGCTAATTTGAGTGGATTTTCAAATATCTATGGAGCTCAAATCGGCATTTACAATCACGCGCTTGAAGTTTATGGGATGCAAATTGGCCTAGTGAACTCTGCAAAAAATTTGCATGGTTTGCAGATTGGCCTTTTGAATTTCAATGAAGGCGGAGTTTTTAGAGTTTCACCAATTTTGAATGTCGGATTTTAATGTACCTGCTTAGTTTTGGAGGTACTGCGTATTAAACGCCGTGCGCCTCCAAAACTAAGCAGGTACATCCTGGAGGTTTAATGATTTGTCCTTGCGAGTCCAATCGAGAATTTAAGAGCTGTTGTGGTCTGCTCATTGATCATGGCGCCCAAGCATCTACTCCTGAACAGTTGATGCGCTCACGTTATTCAGCTTTTGCGCTCAAAAACATGAAGTATATTTATGATACCACTCATCCTCAAGCCCGTGGAGAATTCGACAAAAAGGCAAATCAAGATTGGGCCGATCAGGCGCAATTCACCAAATTAGAAATTTTGAATTCTTCTGTCGAGGCGAATAAAGGAATTGTCGAATTTAAAGCTCATTTTAAGCTCAAAGATACCGATCCTGCCATTCATCATGAAGTTGCTTATTTCAGGAAACAAGAAGGCGTTTGGTATTTTCGGGATGCTAAGATTGTGCCTACAAAAACTGCTGCGAAGTAGTTTTTAATTCTCAGTTTTCAGTTTTAATGGCAGCGGCGGCGGTTAGCCGTTTGGCGGCTTCGGTGGCGGCTTACTGGCTGCCCGAATGCCTGCTCCTTTGCAATTTTGCGCTCTCAAACCATAGAATTTCATGTCTAATGCTCAATATTTCGATCTGAATCTTGCACGAATCTTGCTTTGAAAATATTCAAATGCCTAAACCCTGCGTGAAATTAATCTCATTATTTTTTACTTTTAATACGCTTTTCTCAATGCCTTCAGTAATGGCTTTTGAAGGAATGCAACCCATTCCTAATTTCATTTTGTCAGATGGCTCGACAGACAATAAAAGTTACTACTGCGGATTTGGCAAACTTGGAGCTGACAATAGTATTGTTGAAGCCGATGGACCCGTCGAAATTCCTCAAAACCCTGACGTAAATTACAATCCTTTCACTCTAAAATATGCACCAAATTTAACTTGGATTATCTCACGCAAAGACAAAATCATTAGTTTAGAAGCGCGTGATAGCAAAAATAAAATTCTCTTTTCTGCCTCGACAATCGACGGATCTGGCCTATCAGCGCGCACGCAATCTCCCGAGACAATAGTCATCTGCAATCACAAACTTGAAGATGTGAAGCTTAATCCAAGTTCAAAAAGCCAATTTGGCGTGCGAAATTCCTCGCTCTAAATTCTGTTAACTAAATCAAAGCTACCGAAACCGACAACTGGCAATGCAATTAATCGCAACTGATCACTGCGACCGAAACAGCCAGACGGATGACCGCTGCGGCTGCCACCAAAACTAATATAAAATCTAGATTTGAAAACATATAAAAAATAAGAATATAAGACTGAAATCTAGAATCTTAATTTTAGAATCAAACACAATTCTGCAATGACATTTTAGGGCAAGCTAAAGCCGTAGCCGGCGAAGATTGGCAAACATGGCCTGAGTTTTGATTTAAAAAACTCAAAAAATTCAATAAAACCAAGGAATAAATCAATTCAATTTAATTTAATCCTGGCATGTGAATTGAATATATTTCAATTCGAAGACTTAAATTTATAACTAAAATCGTTTTGATTTTTAATAACCCTATGAAGGAGCATTTATGCACAAATCAGTGCTAAGTTTACTCGTGTCTTTGTCGCTTGCAGCGCCAATGACATACGCAAGAAACAACGACGTCCATGCTGATGAAGTTGATTTGATACAAACTAACAGCAGAGGTGGAGCCGCACGCGAGCCTGTTCGTGAATCTCGTCCAGCACCAGCACCACTCCCTCATTACCAAGCTCCAGCCCCAAGAATGGAGGCTCCACGAGCTCCAGTAGCTCCAGCCGTGCAAGCTAAAGCTCCAGAGGCGGCTAAGCCAACTCTTGGTGGTGGACTTTTTGGAAGAAAGCCAGCTCCTGAAGCTCCTAAAGCTCCAGTTGCTGCTCCTAAAGAGCAAGCTAGACAAGAAGCTCCCAAAGCTCCAGTTGCTGCTGCTCCTAAAGAACAGCCAAGACAGGTTGAGCAAAAGTCAGCTACGAACCGCCCAGAGAAAGTTGCACCTCACCAAGTTCCACCAGGAGTTTCTCATGAGGCAATGAATACTGCCCATAAGGAAATTGCAGCTCCAAAAGTCCGTGAAAATGCACAGCCTGCTGGCGCGCCAAAGCAAAATGCGGATGGCGGTCACTCACAAAAATTTACTGACGGAAGTTCAGTTCGAAGAGGACCACCAGAGCCAGGTCATCCAGAAGGAAAAGTACTTTCGCACTACGATCCTAAATCTGGTAAAACTATGTACAGCAATAAAGACGGTTCAACTACGGTTGCTCAAGGTCGTCAATCTGTACGCAGCTTTCCGGATGGAAGCAAAACTGTAAAGAATGCTCAAACTCATGAGACTTCTCACTATGATGCTTCAAAAAATCAAACAGTGACTAAGAGCCCACGTGGTACGACTACTATTGACCACGCTTCAGGTACAATCACTCATCAAGGAAATCGTGAGTCTTATACTCAAACTAAGACTACAACTGGTTACACTCGCTCAGTTACTATCAACAATACGACAATCAATCGTACTTATGTAACTCATGTGAATTCATACGGATGGCACAGCTCATATTATTCACCAGGCATTTATAACCACCCTTACTTCAGTGCTTTCGTTGGTGGATTTTACGGCGGACTCTTAATGGGTGCTGCTCTTGGCGGTTACGGCTATATGAGTCCATTTGGATACGGTTGGTCAGTATGGAATACATATCCGGCTCAAGTTTGCTGGTTTAATTGTTATGGATACAGCTACTTTCACCCCTACTCTCCATACACATGGGGAAGTTACTACGGATATTACTATACTCCAGTACCAGTCATCACAACGCCTGTTGATTACTTGTTAGGAACATGGATTTCTGAAGCAATGGAAAATCGTCACTTGGCTCGTATCGCTAGAGAAAAAGCAGAGCAAGATGCAAGAGACGAACGCGCTCGAGAACTTGCTGAAGCTGACGAAGCTAAGGCTGAAGCCTTAAAAGCTCAAGCTGACGAAGAGTTAAGAGAAGCTCGTGAGATACTTGCACAAAGCAAAGACATTATCGTACAAGAAAATGAAAAAATTAAGATGGATGCAACTAAGTACGAAGGTACAGATGCAGTTGCTGCGCAAAAATTGACTGTCGAGCACATCAATGCCGCGATCGCTAAAGAAGGTACTAAAAAAGAACCCGGAGCAATCGACGTAGTTGAGTTCTTGTCTTCTGATAAAGGTCTTCATGGATTTCAAATTCATGAACAACTTAATGTTACTAACCTTGATAAAGAAACTCTTGAGCCAACTGGTAAAGAGTGTCAACTCGATGAAGGTGATGTTGTTGTTGTTAAAAAAGGCTTCTCAATCACTCCAGAAACTGATGCTGCACAACTTGTAGTATTAAGTTCTGTTCCTGGCGATTGCCGCCCTGGTATCGTAGTTGCTGTTGGTGTTGATAAACTTCAGCATATGCTCAACTCAGCAGTTGAAAAAGTGAATGATGGAATGGGCAAAATGGCCGAACAGAAAATGGGACAACAAGCTAAGCCATAAGCTTTTGCTTAAATAATAATAGTAATTTTAAGACCGAGGCCGCAAGCCTCGGTTTTTTTTGCTCCAAATTTCTGCGTTTGGAACATCTCTTGAGCTCAAATTCCCCCTGTAAACTTAATATGTTCCAAGTGAATCTTTTACTGGTTGGGACAGCCAAAGCATTTTCTATTCGACTTGGATTTTCATAGGCAAAAAGCTGGTATATCAATATATTTTTATTTATGTTTAATTGCACGCTGCATTGGCCTAACTAGCTCAGTCTTAAACGCTTTTTGCTCACAGTTCCAAAGTGGAATCACCTGTGATTTTGCCTATTTGAATTCTCTCATTTTTTATGATTTAAACTCCTGCGTAGACCTGCCGAAAATTGGCACAGCTTTTGTAAACTTCGCTGGTCGACGTTATTTATAAAATCAAAAATTCTTTTGGTTTTAACTAAATTTTAAAGGGGTATTTATGCACAAGTCAGTGCTGAGTCTTCTCATGTCCGTGTCCTTGGCCTCGCCTCTCACTTACGCCTACCAATTAAGTGATGCCGCGGTGATGCCTTCTGAAGCAGCTAGATCATCAAGTCATTCTTCAAGTGGTGGAGGCGGAGGCGGGAGTTTTCAGGCTTCACGACCTGAACCACAATCGCGACCAGCTCCACAGCCGCAATCACGGCCAGCTCCGCAGCCACAATCACGACCAGCTCCAATGCCACAATCGCGACCAGCTCCGCAGCCGCAATCACGACCTGCTCCAATGCCACAATCGCGACCAGCTCCGCAGCCAATGCCACAACATCAGCCCCAGCATCAGCCAGCTCCACAGCCAATGCCACAACCACAACCCCAGCACCAAACTCAGCATCAGCCAGCCCCACAGCCAATGCCACAACCACAACCCCAACATCAAACTCAGCATCAGCCAGCTCCGCAGCCAATGCCGCAACCACAACCTCAACACCAAACTCAGCATCAACCGCCGCCGCATCAGCCAGGTGTAAATCCTGCCGGTGACAGAACGCGAAATGCCCATATTGAGGCTCCAACTGCCCCAAGAGCTCAAGCAAAAGGACCAGCTACAGTTAATCGCGATCATTCAGTTACACAACGCTACAATGACGGAAGTTCTGTACGCAGAGGTGCTGACGGCAAAGTGATTTCTCAATACGATGCCTCTACACATAAAACTGTTTACAGTAATCACGATGGTTCAACAACTGTTGCACAAGGTGCGCGTTCGGTTCGAACTTATCAAAATGGCGACAAAGTAGTTCGCAACGCTGGCAACCACGAAGTATCAACTTTTAATTCAGCAAGAAACCAAACCACTATTCGCTCACCAGGTAGACAAGTGGTGATTGATCACAATTCGGGCGCAATGCAAGTTCGTCACGGTCGTGAACAATATCAACAGTTTCCCCATAGTGATGGCCGTGGCTATTCACGAAATGTAAGGATCAATAATATCAATATCACACGCGTTTATAATTATAATTACAATCGCTACGGCGGCTGGGGATCATACTACTACCCAGGAATTTATACTTCTCCTTATTTCGGATTATTCGCTGGTGGATTTTACGGCGGTTTCGGTTACTACGGAAATATTGGCTACTACGTAAATCCTTGGGGTTACGGCTGGTCAATCTGGAGAACTTATCCTGCTGAAGTTTGCTGGTGGGGTGGATGTAATTATGTTGGCTACGGCTATTCTCCATACTCTCCCTATTCATGGAGAGCCGATTACGGCTACTACTACTCACCTGTTGTTAGCATCGTTAATCCAATCGATTACCTCTTAGGTACACTTATTTCAGAAGCTCTTGAAGATCGCAGACAATCTCGTCTCGAAGCTGAAGCAGCTGAGCGCCAAGAACAAATTGAGCGCGAACAAGCAATTGCTGATGCCGCAAGACAAGATGAACAGCAAGCTGAAGTTCTACGTGATCAAGCCGCTGAAGAACTTAGAGAAATTCGTGAAGAAAAAGCTCGCAATGCAGCAGTTACTCAACAACAAAACTCACCTATGAGCCAAGAAGCAATTGATGCTCAAAAGAATACTGTTAATCATATTTCAACTTCGATCGCACAAAAAGCTGGAAGCATCGACGTAATCGACTTCTTAACTTCAGATAAAGGTGTACATGGATTTCAAATTCATGATGCTCTTACTGTTGGAGTAGAAAACAGCGACAACCAATGTAATCTTGATCAAGGTGATGTCGTTGCCGTTCGAGCAGGATTTGCAGTAACCAAAGATACCGACAATGTTTTGGTTAAGGTTTTGAGCTCAGTACCCGGCGATTGCAGACCTGGCGTTGTTGTAAATATAGGTATCGATAAACTTCAAGAAATGCTCAATGCCAATGTTGAGAAAGTTAACGATGCAATGAATGATATGGCTACAAAGAAAATGGGCCAAAAGAAGTAAGCTTTAAATACAATTAAAAGACTCTATAAGACCGAGGAGAAAGCCTCGGTTTTTTTGACCCAAACTAGACCTCTCGCAGATAGTTGAATCCGCTCAGATCAGATATTCTATATAGATCCAAAAGAACTGAATCTGGAGTCCTGTTGCTTTGGCTACAAAGGCTGGTGCTATACGGATATGAGCCAATGTTTGCCTAAACAGATTTTGTCCTTTTATGGCTATCACAATCAATTGCCAGGACCCAACTGCTTTAATTTAGCATTGATGATGGCAGGTCTTGTCCCAGGCCTTCGTTATACAGACCCACATGAGATTTCTGAAACCCTCAGCTCGCCTCTTTGCCAAGAACTTCAAGAAGCCCCGCGGCCAGGGTTCTCAACTTGTATCAAGTTGGCCAAGACAAAGCCTGCCCAAATGACGCCAACAAGGAGCCTCCTAGCTCTAGAAAATGCGACAATTATGTCCCTCACTATCGCTGTCAAACCTATGATGAGTATTTCAAATCACATCAACTACCAGGTATCTTAAAGTCGATTTATGATTCATTTAATATTTCTGAAAACTGTTTAAATCAATTCACGCGTGGGACTTCACCCGTGTTTTCGGTTGACAACCAAAAACACATTTTAGAGTCAACGCGTGCGATCACAATTTATTTAGATGAACATAAAAGTGAATTAAAACCCCAAGATCAATCCTTAGCCAATATTTTAAAGTTCAAACTTTTTTCGTTCTATGTGCAATTTCAAGATCACGGCGATAAGCAATTTGGCGGTGGAGTGACTCATACCGAAAGCCAGTCTATTTTCCTAAGTGCCTTTCGAAAAGAGCTTGAAAATTTAGACCCCAAATTATTAAAAGAGTTCGAATCAAATTAATGACTTGCGCCGGACTTTTGTCTCTAAATGGCATAAAATGAAACGATTTTACCAAATGTATTTTTAAGCTCCCACCCTAACTAGCTGCATACGCAAATGAATATTCCACATACAAAATTCACACTTTCTGGGCGTTTAATTTCTCATAAATCAATATGAATTTGCCGATGAAAATACGAATGCCTCAATCCTCGCGAAATATAAAATTTGAAATGCAAAAAATAGGTGCTTTATTGCTTATTTTAGTTCTTTTGGTCTGTGGCGTATTAATTTTCACAGTGCAAAAAGCGACGTCGACTCTTACTTTAATTGATCAATTTGGGTCGCTCACAAGTTTGGTAAATGAATACCAAAATGTCTTAGAGCGAACTATCTTTTCTTACAAAATATTAGCTACCGGCTCAAGTACAGAGTCGATGAAAACTCTTGATCAGCTAAAATTCTTAGATCTTAAAGCCTTACAAATTAAAAAAATTATAGACCAAAAAGCCGATCTCTCGACTGAAATCGGATTTCAAGCAAGTGAGTTTTCAAAGAAAACCACCGAACTCATTGTGGCTTCAAAAAAAGATGGTCAAGCAATGGTACTCGCTTTCTTAGACAGCAAAGACAAAGAAGGCAAGGCGGCGGCCGCAAAACTTCAAAACGACGCCATTCAACTCGATTCTTTGATCAATCGATTTGAAGAAAGTGTGCCCAAATTGAGCCTTGAGGAAAGGGCCTCGAGTCTTGAGTTTTTAAACACAATTCGAAGGTGGTCGATTGCCCTAAGCATTTTCACAATTCTTCTTATCTCGTATTTATTTACATATTTGTTTCGCTTTACCAATGTCTCACTTACAAAAATCGTAGCTTCTCTTAAACGTGAAATTAATATTCTTTCATCTACAACTTTTGCGGTCTCCACAATTTCTGAAGCCATCTCTGGCGGCTCAGACCATCAAGCCAATATCGTAAGCCAAACCAATCTTGCACTACTTCGAATGTCCGAAATGTTAAAGAAAACTTCGGAATTTGCGATGGAATCTGAATCCGTTATGACCAATGCAAATTTTAGAGCTAATAACGGCATGAAGATCATGGGGCAAGTGGTTACAACCATGACTGCCGTTGAAAGCGCCAATGAAAAGCTGCAAACCATGAATCAAATCATGCAAGAAATTAGCAATAAGACCAAGGTTATTAACGATATTGTTTTTAAAACTCAAATTCTTTCTTTCAATGCTTCGATTGAAGCGGCCCGTGCTGGCCAACATGGGCGAGGAATTTCGGTAGTTGCTGAAGAGGTCGGAAACCTTGCGAAAATATCCGGCCTAGCAGCCCAAGAAATTTCGATTCTGCTTAGCAATTCAGAAAAACAAGTTTCAGAACTTATCTCCTATACCCATAACTGCGTCATTCAAGGAAAAGAAGTGACTGGAAAAGCCATGAATAATTTCAAAGAAATCACAAATGATATTGTTCTCATTTCAAAACAAATCAATAGTATTGTTGAAGCGGCTCGCGAACAAGAGCTGGGCGTCACTCAAACTCATCAAGCCATGAATGATCTCAATATTACCACCAATCAAAACAATGAAGTTTCCCACAATGCTTTTGAAACTTCTCAAATCTTAATTGAAAAAGTAAATGCCTTAGATAAGATTTCAAAGGCGATCGAAATTTCACTCACCGGAAGCCCAAAAACCGCAAAATCATCTATTTTATCTTTTCGAAAAAAGCAGCATCTCGATAAAAATCAAAATACAAATCCCAAGAAAATCGCTTAGGGCACTTAGAGAAAGCCTATTTGGTCTTTGGAAGCTCATCTGGGGTAACCCAAGCACATTTTCCGCTATTTGACTTGAGCGAAGAAATAATCAGTTCAAACGAAGGCAATATTTCGCCATTAAAGGCTGCTTTTACTATTTCTTTAAATAGATATTCTGGCACTTCTTCTTTTTTGGTTTCGCGAAAAAAGAAGTTTTTGCCGCAGACTGATTGTACTTTTTCAACTGGTACTTCAACAATCGATCCCGCTTTCGACTGAACAAATTTGATATCAGCTCGAGCTTCACAGGCAAGAATCAGATAACTTGCTAGGAATAAAATTTTGCAGAATTTTAGCATATCGAATGCTCCAAAACCAAGAGATGATGCTTGAGGCTTTCCTATCAACTACGATAATATAGGACGAAAAAGCCTTGCGCAATTTAATTTCGTTTTGCCATTTCAGAGTTTACTGAAACTTAGGAATTCCCATCAAACTAGTTTTCTTTACCCAATCTTTTACTTTTGCATCGAGCAACCAGAGGGGTAGACTTCCACTACCAATGACAACATTGTGAAATTCTTTAATATCAAATTTTTTACCTAATTTCTTTTCTGCAAGACCTCTTAGTTCTCTGATTTTTCTCTGGCCTATCTTATAGGCCAAGGCTTGACCAGGCCAGCTCGAATACCGATAGACTTCAGCCTCGATATCACTAATATCGTCAGCAAGATTTTCTTGCATATATTTAACTGCCTTCTCTTTGCTCCATCCCATACTGTGAATTCCGGTATCGACGACTAAGCGCACCGATCTAAGCATATCATCATCTAGATTGCCGATGCGGGGCAGAGTTTCTTTAAATAATCCAAACTCATGACCCAGACTTTCGCAGTAAAGCGCCCAGCCCTCGACAAAAGAGGTCGAGCCGCCACTATTAACTCGATATTGAGAAATGAGATCCTTCAGCTCATATTGAATTTCTATTTGAAAATGATGCCCCGGAATCGCCTCATGTAGAGAAAGATTTGCGACCTCCCAAGTGGGTATTGATTTCAAATTATTTGAATTTATAAATACCGCTGGCATACTCGCTTCATCATGTTGTCGATAGTAAGCCGCCGCTTGTTGACTGGCTTCGTTCGCCGGAATTTCAATAACTTCATAATCTAACTTTGGTATCTTTGAAAAATACTTTGGAATTTCGCTGCGAATTTTGGTTTTGACATCTAAAAATGCAGCTTTTACTTCTTCTTTATTTTTAAAATTGAATTTATCAGTTGTAAGATATTTTAAGAACTCAAGATAAGTTCCATCGTACGCAAGTTGCTTTTTAGCTTCTTCTAGGCCTTTTCTGATTCGAGCTACTTCTTCAAGACCAATTTGATGAATCTGCTGAGGGCTCCAATCAATATCGGTTTGCTCCTTGATTTTATACTGATACCAGGCTTTTGCGTTTGGCAAATTATATAGTCCAAAAGCCGTTCGTGCCTTCTTTAAATATTCATTTTTTAGAAAATCCCGCAGCGACTGATACTGCGGAATAATGTCTTGAGCAATTTCGATTGCATACAGATCTTTTAAGCGCGCTTTATCAGCCTCTGAAAAATCTTTCGGGAAATTGAGTATCGGCTGATAAAAATCACTCTTCGTAATGTCTTTAACTATATAATCTTCTAATTGTTTAATAACCGTATTTGTAATATCCCGGTTTAAGGTAACCCCTTGACTCATTCCTTTTCGCATTTGTCTTTTCGCCGACTCGACCCATACTTTAAAACCCTGAGAACGTTTTAAAAAGTCTTCATAGTTTTTCACGGTCTTAAAGGGAAATCTTTCGCCATTGCCTTGTTTCACAAAATCTCGATAGCGACTCGACATTTGATTGAATGGCAATTGCTCGGTCGGAAACTTAAACCCAAGCTTTGCAGTTTTGAGTTCTTCTTCAAAAATTTTATAGGTATCTTTATCGTATTCATTAAAGCCTTTTTTACTGAGAGCCTTTAACTTTTTAAGATAAGTCAGTACAAGCTGTTTCGCTTTAGCAATATTTTCATCTGAGAGCGGATCTCCAAAGTCAGCATAAAATTTTTCATCACCAAAAGTGGGTGCCCAGAAAGGATCAAGCTTCAAAGTCTCCTGAACATATTCATCGGTGAGTGCAATGATCGCAGATTTTGGTGTCTTTGGTTTTTGTTCCATTTGCGCTCCTATGGTAGCTGGAACATCGGTTTTTTCAGTGGCACAACCTAACAACAAAATACAAACCAAGAATAATCTTATTAATTTCATAAATTCTCCCTCGATAAGACTTTCTTTCGTTCGCGATTTGAAGTCAAGCTTGAGGCAAGTTTTTGCCTTCAAACGAGCACTCTGAAAATTTACAACCTGGTAGGTTGTAAATTTTCAGAGCACTCCAATCCAAGATAATCAGACATAGTAAACATAATTAAAACTTTGCCATATCAGTGTTAATAGCCACTTTGACACCTAAAGAATACAAAAGCAGTGTCAAATATTGGCACCTACTTTGCTCTCTCGAGAAATGTCGCATGTGATATGCGAACACTTGCACCACAAGTGAAACAAGGGGGACCCAGAGATGTCACAGATCATACTATCTGTTCTGCTTCTATTTGCCTTGAATCCAAAACTCGCTTCGGCTCAAGAAGCTCAAGAGCCACCAAAACCCGCCGAAATAAGTGCCGAACCACTTGCTCCATTAGTGCCTGTGGCAACACCGGCGCCAAAAGAAATTGAGAAAATCGAAGTCACCGGCTCGCATATTAAAAGAATTGATGTCGAAGGAGTTTCACCTGTCGTAACCGTTAATCGCGCCGATATGGATAAATCGGGTTACAATTCGATATCAGACGTTATGCGAGATCTTTCGGTGAATTCCTTTGGTTCAGCACGAGAATCCTCAGGCTCAAATGCCGCTGGGGTCGCAGAGGTTGATTTACGGGGACTTGGCTCATCAAATACCTTGGTGCTCTTAAATGGGCAGAGACTCCCAACTGACGCCGTTACCGGGGCCGTTGACTTAAATTTGATACCAATGGCGGCCGTTGAACGAATTGAAATTCTAAAAGATGGCGCTTCAGCTATTTATGGCTCGGACGCCTTGGGTGGAGTTGTCAATATCATCACCAGAAAAGATTTTACTGGTAATGAATTGAGTATCACTCAAAATATTCCTGAAATGAAGGGCGGCGGAAAGTCAGAACTTAATATAGTCAACGGCATTAGCGGCGAAAAATATAATATGGTGAATGTACTCTCTTATCGCGACAATAAAGTGATCTATTCTCGCGATCGTTCATGGTCAAACAATCGCATCAGCAAGACTGGCAGTCCCGGTAGCTATAGCAATGGCACAGGCTCTTCTCATGCTGATCCCAATTGCCCGGCATCGCAAATTATACATGATACCGGAGGTGACTATTGCGGTTTTAATACTTCTAATTTCTCAACAGAATTGCCAGCTCTGCAACAGCTGAGTCTTTTGTCAGAAACCAATTATGAATTTAGCTCGAAAGTTAAACTCACGGCCCGCTTAGGTGGAACCGCCAGAAGAGTATTATGGTCATATGCTCCAGCCCCTGGGAATTTCACTATTCCTTCAGGTGTGGCTGCAACTCTAGGCCCTGGCGGAGGCCCACTCCCAGGAGCTGTTGGTGGCCAAGATTTAAAGGTCAGATATCGAACTATTGAGCTTGGTGATCGCGATAGTGATGTTGGCACTTACGCTTATAATTTACTTTTAGGAACGCAAATCGAAATTGCCAAAGACTGGCAGCTTGAAGTGACTGGCACCCATAATATGGTTGATACAAAAGACAAAGGAGTTAACGGTTACGCTTTGATCACAAGTTTACAAAATGCAGTTACCAGCGGTCAGTTCAATCCTTTTGCGCCAGCAGGATCGCGCGGAAGTATCGATGCCGCCAAATACCAACCTCTCGAACACCAAACTTCGCAACTCAGTGGAGTCGAAGTAAAAACCTCAGGTGAACTTGCAAAATGGGAGGCTGGCTCCCTTGGCTTAGCGATCGGCACCACTATGTTCTTTGAAAAATTCTCAGACTCATTTGACGATCAAAGTGTTGCTGGCAATGTTTTTGGTAGCGCAGGTAGCACAGGCGGAGGACAAAGAGATACTCGCTCTGCATATTCTGAGCTTTCAATTCCTTTAACTAGGTCTCTAGAACTTCAGTTAGCAGCCAGATATGATCATTACAGTGATTTTGGAGATACCGTTAATCCAAAAGCCGCATTTTTGTATCATGCCTCACCTACTGTTTTATTCAGAAGCTCTGTGGGAACAGGATTTAAAGCTCCAAGACTTCAAGATTTGTATGCGTCGACTTCAAGTGGCTATCCAACATTTATCGATGCTGTTGCTTGTAAAGCAGAAGTCGCAGCCGGAGGCGCCACTCCAGATTGCAAACCACAGCAGTATTTGGTTACAAGCGGCGGCAATACCGGATTAAGACAAGAAACTTCTCTTTCTTATAATGCCGGCATCGTTTATGAACCCACTAATAATTTTAATATAAGTACGGACTGGTTTTTAACTTTGCTTAAGAATGTTGTTGGTATTGACTATTCAGATGCCACACTTGCGGCAAGTAACGGAGTAAACCTAGCTGATTATGGTGTGATCGTAAGTCGCAATTCAGCAGGTCAAATCGATAGCATTCAAGCACCCTTGCAAAATCTGTCATCGCAAGAAGTATCTGGCCTTGATATAGCCATTTCATATAAATTAGGTCGCGCCAAACTCTCAACTGATCACTCACAACTCTTTTACTTTAAGGAAGAAGGTTTTCCGGGAGGAGGGCAAAGAAATAAATTAGGGGAATTTGGAAGGCCAATTTGGAGAAATACGACTGCCATCAGTTATTCGTTAAGCGACAAACAAGATTTATCAATTGCAGCTTTGACAACAGCTGGCCAAGGAAAGTCGGTAGCTGGAACTGGCAATTTAATCAATTATACAGAATTTGATTTGGCGTATTCTTATAAAACAAAATCAATCGGGAGCTTTAGCTTTGGTATTAAAAATATCTTAGGTAGTACGCCACCGCTTGATGATTCAAATCCGCTTGATCCAGTAAATACGGCCATCTACGACCAAATTGGACGCCAAGTGATTGCCGGATACAAAGTTAAATTTTAGGTAAAATTTTGAGACAAAATTTCAGGGAAATTTAGTTCTAACCAGAAGGGGAAGCTAGAATGAAAGCACAGGCTCTACAAAATCAAAACATCCTATCACCAGAAAGCGGCAGTGGCTCTTTTATCTACTCCGTTTTTGTTCATGGCTTTATCGCTCTATCGGTGATTTCATTTCTGAAAATCAATTGGCACCCAAGTGTTTTGCCAGTAGATAAGATCATTGATATGACTTACGAGAGCTTTGATCGACCGCCTGAGCCCGCACAAGAAATCAGGCATGTGGCAAAAGTCGTTGCTCCAGAAACTCCGCCAGAGACAAAACCGGTTTTAGATAATTCGCCCAAAGAAATTCAAGATGAACATTCGGATATTGCGGGCACACAAGCGGCTGCAAAGCCAGTCGCCACACAAGCAAGCGATGGCACAGGTACGGCTGCGACTACTCCCTTCTATAAGATAAAACCGAAGTACCCAAAAGCGGCACTCCAAGCTGGCACCGAGGGCTGGGTCTTAATGAAACTAGATATCAATGAAAAGGGCGAAGTCGAAAACATTCGTGTCGTAGACGGAGAGCAAAGAAATCTTTTTCAAAGTGAAGCTAAACGTGCGGTTGAACAATGGAAGTACCGTCCCTTCACTGACCAAAGCGGAAAAGTTTTTCGCAAACTCGATCATCAGGTTCGTGTGGAATTCAAATTGCAAGATGCTAGCTGAGTGCGTTTTGAAGATTACTTTAAGACGCATTTTGATACCAGTTTTTAAAAATCTAAAACGAGAGGAAACGAAATGGATACTTTATTTAAGATCGCAGATTTCTCAGCTTCAGGAATTCTTTATCTCATGGGCCTACTCAGTGTGATCAGCGTTTCGATAATGATTGAAAGATTTTTTGCTCTCAAAAAGCTCAGCGCTTCAAGCCAAACAATGGCCACTGGTTTTAAAGGAGTACTTAAGAATCAAAATTTAGATGAGATCAAAACCCTTTCTACTCAGGCTACCTCACTTGAGGGTCGAGCTCTAGGCTACGGACTCGATTATGTTCAAGCGCATGGAGCAAACGGCCTTGAT
The DNA here is from genome assembly GCA_043739185.1 of Bdellovibrionales bacterium. Taxonomy (GTDB): domain Bacteria; phylum Bdellovibrionota; class Bdellovibrionia; order Bdellovibrionales; family JAMPXM01; genus JAYTQQ01. The sequence goes on along the minus strand of JAYUEN010000358.1, from coordinate 17,268 downwards.
GAACTTTTTAATTCCTTCAAGGGAGTTGAAAAACCAGGCTTAGAAAAAAATCTTAATATTTTAGGAACGATTGCTTCAAATGCTCCCTATATCGGCCTACTCGGAACCGTGATGGGCATTATGAAAGCCTTTAATGATTTGGCTACCAATCCCGCAAATGGGAACGAAGCCGTCATGGCAGGCATTGGTCATGCTCTAGTTTCAACAGCGATTGGACTTGCTGTTGCGATCCCGGCAGTTGTGGCCTTTAACTTTTTTCAAAAGAAGGTCGGATTGATTCTGGCAAATATCGATGCGGCACGAGACCTTTGTCTGGTTTATACTAAAAGCAGAAAGGCGTAATTTAATATGGCAGCTTCTACACAAAGTAATGATCACGGCTCGATCGTTGAGATCAATGTTATCCCTCTGGTCGATATCATCTTGGTGGTTCTGATTATCTTTATGGTGGCAGCACCACTTGTAATGAAACCCAAGGTTGATATTAATCTACCAAAATCAACAAGTGCGCAAACCGACAAGGATAAAGCACCAATGCGTGTTGTATTAGGTAAAAATGGCGAACTCTTTGTAAACAATAAGGCCGTTAGCATTGATGGCCTTATTGATGAATCAAAGAAACAAGTAATCGTCAATCCCGAGACCTCAGCGCTTTTAGTTGCCGATAAAGATGTCACCATTCAGATGGTCACAGATCTCGTCGATGCAATTAAAACTGGCGGACTTAAAAAAGTAGCATTTAGCATTCAGAAGAAATAATTTGTAGCGGCGCAAAGATTCTGGTGTGATGAAGAGATCAAAACACCAGGAGAATCTCGCATGGCTTCAGAACACAAACGCGTTACCGGTCTTTCAGGAAATGAAATATTTTGCTTGAGCAAAGTTGCACTTAAGCCTGGCCAACTCTGTGTGGGCAATAGTGTGGTCGCAATTGGTGTGGCGGGCGGACTCGGAGCAGGCCTTTCTGCTTTGGGTGGCGGCGAAGTAAGTGAAGTCACTGCCCTGGTTCACAATGGTCGGCAAAAATCCTTTGACCGCATGATTCTTGAAGCTAGACATTATGGCGGCACGGGCGTAACCGGAATTTCATTTGATCTCATCAATCACGGTGGCAATTTAGAATTTATCACCTTAGGCTCATGTGTCCACAAAGGCCAAGATGAAAAACCCATTAGCTTTTCAACTTCTGCTGATGCCCAACAACTTTATTGCCAACTCGACGCAGGCTTTGAACCCCTGCATTTTGTCTTTGGAAATGTTGCCTACTCAATCGGTCTAGGCGGAAATATTTCTGGAATGTTTAGCAGCATGGTGCGCGGTGAAGTAAAACAATACTCCGAAATCTTTGATCGCACTCGTCATTTGGCTTTAGCTCGCATTACGGCTGAAGCAAAAAAATACAAAGCCAATGCCATAGTAGGTATCGAAACCACTATTTCGCCACTGATGAATGCGCAAGAAATGATAATGGTGGGTACGGCCTCTCATCATCCACTTCTAGAAGAGTATTCTGAAAATCCGGTGACCAGTGATATGACCAATGAAGAAATGTGGAATATGGCCAATCTCGGATATTTGCCCATTCGCCTGGTGATGGGCGTTTCAGTTTACTCTCTAGGCCTTAAAGGCGGGATATTGTCCTTCTTTCAAACTCTCGGCGGCGGCGAAGTCAGTGGCCTCACCGAAATGCTCTATGAAGCCAGAGAAAAAGCTCTTGCCCGAATTGAGGCTGATGCTGAGAAATGCGGGGCCGATGAAGTCGTTGGTGTTAAAATTAGGGTCTACGATTTAGGTGGAGGCTTAGTCGAATTCATGGCTATCGGTACCGCGGTTAAAAAAATAAATGGTGCTAAAACCAAGACTCCCGATCTGATTCCACAAGCCATCATTCAAGACAAAGAAACTTTCGTCGATACCGTAAGTGGTACCGGCACTTTGAATCTAGGCCGAAACAATTCAGCATCAGCTAGCAAACTTCAGCAAGGACCACTGGCTATTATTGTTACTGTGATGGTTGTGATTTTTTATATTATCAAAATATTTGTAATGCATCGTTAGCTTAAGGCGCTGTTTCATGAATGAGATTTCAAACTCAAAACTTAAAGGGCTTTTTTGGCTTTCACTCGGGATTCTCGTGGCAGGACTCATCGCCGTTGGCCTCCCGGCTTTGGTTGCAAAAATTCCTTGGAGCATTGAAAAAAAATGGGCTACCCGCCTCGGCGAGACTTCTGCAATTGAGTCCTGCAGCTCTCCCGCTGGCGATGCAGCTTTAAAGAAATTATTGGCATCCGTTTATCCATCACTTCCGAATGATCAGCAAATCGATATCGATCTTCATATTGCAAAAGGAGATGTCATCAATGCCTTTGCGCACTTAGGTGGTCAAATTTTTATTTATCAGGGCCTTCTTAGTGAGGCCGATTCGGCTGACGAAATTGCAGGAATTTTGGCTCATGAAATTTCTCACGTGGTTCATCGCCATATTTTGCAAGGCCTTGCGACTAGACTACTCACTTTTGGGGCCCTGCATGTGATCTTCAGTGGCCAACTAGGTACTGGCGGAGAAATACTCAATCTACTTTTAAATTTGCGCTTTACCAGAGAACAAGAAGCCGAAGCTGATCATGAAGGACTCTTGAGACTTCAAAAAGCCTCTATAAGTACACTTGGATACGCTCACTTCTTTAAGAAGCTTGAAAAGCTTTCGAATATTCCTGATTTTATTTCAGACCATCCACCGAGTGAATTAAGGGCCGAAGAAGCAAAGAGAATCAATATTGAAAAACCCATTGAGGTTCTCACTCAAGATGAATGGCAGAGTTTAAAGCATATTTGCAAAAGAATTACGGATTGAGCCAAATATCTCGTACCGAGGTGGCTTCTGCATCAAATTTGCCAAGCGAGTTCAGTGAATAATTGTCCTCGATCATTCGCAGCAAGCTGTAGTGATTATACCAGGTCAATGATTCAGACCCAGGAGAGACGCCCTCGCCGACAATGGCCGTATAGACTTGATTGAATCCAAAAATTGAACTTTCATCAAAAGTCGCAACCACTGCCATGCCCTTCATGAATTTTGCATTTCTCAATAGTGGTCCAAATTTAATCTTAAACCACATATTGGCAAAAACCACTCCGGTATTATGTCCATCATCTTCTTCATCCGGAACATAAAAAGAATAATCTGCGATTTGATTATTTGCGATATCATCGTCTAACTGATCTGAGTTTACAATATTGGCGCAACGCTTCGGATTACTCTGAATATCAGCCATGCTAATAAATGGATTATGTTTACGCACATAGCTTCCGGTATTTCCCAAAAAACAATTACCAGGATAACCTTCAACATAGACTCTCCAAGTAAGACCTTTTTCTTCTAAAATATCAACGATGTTTTTGGCATTGACCGTGGTCACGCCATCGTCTTTTACTCCATAGTTGCTACCAGTGATCATCGAAATATAATTTCCTTGCGAGGGATGAGCTTCGGCATGAAAGTTTGAAAGCAAAGCTCCTTTTGCCGCAAATGAAGCGAAAAAGTCTTGCCTGATGGTCGGACGATAATTGGTGTTTTCAAAGACCACCGTCATGATTTTATGAAAGTGTTGAGTGCTGGCTTGAGCATTTGTTTGATACAATCCAAAAACTGTGGCTAGACTTACAATCGCTTTTAACTTCATTCCCACTCCTTGCAACTTAAGGGGTTTGCCAAATGCCAGCAATTGGAGGCGCCGTCTCATCGTATTGCCCAAGTGAATCAAGCGAAAAATTGTCTTCAATCATTTTAAGAAGACTATAATGATCGTAACGCTCATTTGATTCTGAGCCGGGCACAATGCCCTCACCTACTATTGCCGTATAGATGTGGTTACCGCCAAAATATGAGCCTTCGTCGAAGGTTGCAACCACCGCCATGCCCTGCATGAATTTTGGATCCTGCAAATAAGCTGAAAAATTATTTTTAAACCACTCGTTTGAGTAATGAACTCCGGTATCGTGCCCATCATTATTTAAATCTGGAATATAAAATGAATAATTGGTCACTTCACCACTTGCGATATCTTGAGCCAATTGGCTTGCATTCACAATATTGGCACAACGCTTTGGGTTGGTTTGAATATTTGCAATGCTAATAAAAGGATTGTGCTTTCTAACATATTTACCGGAGTCTTTGAGGTAACAATTTCCGGGGTAGCCTTCCGCATAGACTCTCCAAGTAAGGCCTTTTTTTTCTAGAGAATCAATAATGCTCAACTGATCTATGGTCGTCGTGCCGTCATTGGTGACCTCATAATTATTTCCGGTTATGAGTGAAATATAATTTCCCTGCGAGGGATGAAATTCACCAAAAAAATTTGAAAGCAAAGCCCCATGAGAGGCAAAAAATGCAAAGTAGTCTTCTCTCATGGTCGGATTATAATCGGTATTTTCGAAAATCACGGTCATGATTTTCTGAAAGTGTGGAGTGCCCGCATTTGCTTTTTGTTGGTAGGCAAATGTAAAAGCAAAACTTGTAATAAGACCTGCTATCAAAATTCTATTTTTCAAATTTATTTTCAAAGCGACTCCCGTTTCTCTTTTGCTTTTTGCGCAAGATTATTTTTACTCACAAATAGTTTGTCGAGTTCATGGTGATTTCGGAATGTATATTTCTTGGTTGATCTTGTATCCGGACCATTGAAGTGCCTATGACTCTGGTCTGCCAGACGTTTGACTATGTTTGCCTTAGGCTTTTACTATACTTAAAGTTAGTAGAAATATTGGTTCGGCTCAATGTTGAGCGGCTGGATTTCATTTTTTGCTTTAGTTGTTGCTTCCGCTTCACCCCAGATTGGCCTGACCACATCCACCAAAACATTGATCGTATTGAGATCGCGTTGAAGTATTCCACTCACCGTAATAAAACAATGTTGTAAAAATACTTCTTTGTACTTTTCAAAAATATTCTTCCAGAGGACAAGATCGATAAAACCAAATTCATCTTCAAGTGTCGCAAAACAAACCCCCTTTGCCGTTGGCGGCTTTTGGCGCACAAGTATGAGGCCTGAAATTGAGATTTTACTGCCGCTCTTTGTAGTCTTAAGCATCTGCGAAGTAGTCTTAGGAATTCGCGCAAAGCGCTTTCGCATCTCTTGCATCGGATGCCCGTGGGTTGATAGCGAAAAAGCATTGTAGTCATTTTGGATTATGTCGAAACCGCCCAAATCTACCTGCTTAGTTTTGGAGGAGTCGTCTTTGGAGCGCCGCGCCTCCAAAACTAAGCAGGTAGATTCTGCGAACAGATTCATCTGTTCGCCTCTCTTGGGGCCAATTAGGTTTTGATATTCAAGAATTGCCCAGAGCGAATCTCTGGCACTCCAATTGAACTCACTGAAGCGGCCCGCAAGGGCGATGCGATTTAAAACATCTTTTTTAATTGTTGAGCGCTTCACAAAATCAGCAAGTCCTGCAAAGGCTTTCAAATTTCTCTCGCAAATCAATTCTTCAATATCCTTTTTAGCAATTCCGTTTGTCACGCGAAACCCAAGCCGGATTTTATTAGGAGCTTCAATTTGGCAATCCCAAACCGAATGCAAAACTGAAACCGGCAAAACTTCAACTCCATTTCTTAAAGCATCATAAATCAAAGTATCATTGCGGTAAAATCCGAGAGGTTGAGAATTCACCAACGAACAAGTAAACTCTGCCGGATGATGGGACTTCAAATAACTTGAAGCATAGGCGAGGAGTGCAAACGAAGCCGCATGGCTTTCAGGAAAGCCGTAATGACTGAAACCCTGAATCTGCTCAAAAATTTGATCTGAAAAAGCCTGGGTCATACCGGCCTTAAGCATGCCGTCTCGCAAACGATTGGCCATCACCCCAATGGGCGCACTCGTTCGCCAAGCATTAATAGATTTTCGTAGCAAGTCCGCCTCGCCCCCACTAAAGCCAGCGAGATCAATTGCAAGTTTCATCACTTGCTCTTGAAAAAGTGGCACCCCCATGGTTTTACCTAAAATATTTTCAACTATCTTATTTGGATAAGTCACCTTCTCTAAACCTCGGCGTCTTTTCAAATAAGGATGCACCATCTTGCCAACAATGGGTCCGGGGCGCACGATCGCGACCTCGATTACCAAATCATAAAAATTTTTTGGCTGCAGACGCCCGAGCATACTCATTTGGGCGCGCGATTCAATTTGAAAAGTACCAACCGTATCTCCGCGACTGATCATCTCATACGTTTTTGAATCATCATGTGGAATCTCGTAAAGCTTCAAACTAGTAAGCTCCAGACATTTTCTCAGCGCTGAAAGCATTCCGAGCGAAAGAATATCTACTTTAATAAGGCCCAAGGTATCGAGATCATATTTGTCCCACTGAATGATACTGCGGCCATTCATGCGCGCAGGCTCAACCGGCACGAGATCAATAATTGGATCAGCACTCAGAGTGAAACCCCCACTATGAATAGAGAGATGCCTCGGAAAGCCTTGAAGTTCTTCGGTGACTTGATCAATTTGCTCACGCAATTTTTTCTGCTCAGTTTGATTCTTCGTGTGATTCTTCGTAAGCTCATCAAAAGATCTTTCAACTTTTTTAGCTGAAAGGCTCCCCACTTCGACTCCAAAAGCCTTACAAACCTCGCGAAAAGCACTGCGATAACGATAGGTCACCACCGCACTCACCATGGCAGCGCGATCTCTGCCGTACTTTTGATAAATATACTGAATGACTTCTTCTCTGCGCTCGTGTTCAAAATCAATATCAATATCTGGGGGCTCGCCACGTTCATGACTCATAAAGCGCTCAAATAATAAATTCATTTGAATCGGATCGATCGCGGTCACGCCTAAAACATAACAAACCACTGAGTTGGCAGCCGAGCCCCGACCTTGGCAGAGAATATTTTTTCGTTTTGCAAATTCGACAATATCATAAATCGTCAAAAAATAATCTGCATAGCCGAGCTCGCCAATGAGTTTAAGCTCATGCAAAACTTGGGTTTTCACTTTCTCACTCATACCGTTTTTATAGCGTATCGGTGCTTCTTGCCAGACCAAGTGCTCAAGATAGGATTGGCCATTAAAGCCGTGAGGGATCCATTCGGATGGATAACGATATTTAAGTTCACTCGGTGAAAAACTACAGCTTTCTGCAATCTCTAAAGTACGCGCTAAAAGCTCCGGAAAATCTTTGTAGAGCGCTTGCATTTCAAGAGGGGATTTTAAATACCTCTCTGCATTTACATTTAATAAAAACCCCACTTCCTTAAGTGGCTTATTCTCTCGAATTGAAACCAAAACATCTTGCAAAATCTTTCTGGTCTTACGATGGTAATAAACATCATTTGAAGCTATGAGCTTGATCTCAAATTTTTTCGAAATTTCAAACGACTCTTTTGCTCTCGCCTTATCTTTGCCATCTAAATACATAGTCAGTGGAGAATAAACCTGTCTCTTGGAAAAACCCTCACAGAGTCTTGAAAAATCCGCTTTTGTGTCAGCTAGTAATATGAGTTGCTGTTTGGCCTTATGCTCCCCAGTGAATTTCAAAAAATCTTCAAACTTAAGATAGGTTTTGCCTTTTTCGGCTTTCGCTTTAGCCATAGTGAGAAGCCTGCAAATGAGTGCATAGGCACTTTTAGTTTGCGCCAAAGCTGTGATTGGAGTGTGATCTAAAAAGTTAAGCTCGGTACCTACGATGAATTTAAAATCTTCATGCGCTTTGGTTTCTTTGTAGGCTCTAGGCATACCGTAAACACCTGAGACATCTGTAATGGCGAGACCCTTAAGACCCAAACCTATCGCGGTTTGGGCAAGTTCTTCAGGGTGAGAAGCTCCCGTTAAGAAACTAAAATTGGATTTAGCCTTGAGCTCGACATAGCTCAATCAAATTCACCATGCAAAAAATCCCCTCGAGAGGTTCGATACATCCAGAGTTCACGCCCCGTTTTTGTAAGCACACGGTAATAGACTCGCTCAAGAGGCGAATCCCACCATTCAGAGAAGACAACTTCTTTATCGCTCCACTCCAAGACTTCCTCATTAAAATCTTGTGAAAGAATTTTTCGCCCCAAATATTGTACGGGCTTGGCGTAATTAAAAACTCTTAATGGTCTCTCCGGCAGTTGATCTCGAATTTCAGCATGAGCATACTCTGAACTCCTCACCCAGTTTTTTTCAGGCAAATAACTCTCTTGAGGCTTTGCGAAAAACGCCGCTCCCTCGCCAAGCTTAGTTGATAAACGAGAAACCAGATGAAAGAAATTCTCCTGGGTTTCTTCTTTTTTCTGATGAAAAAGATCTTTTTGGCTCATTGAATAAGGCACATCTTCGGTCACAAGCACTGAAAATTCGCTGATGCGGGCTTTCAGTGGCTTTTGCAAAACTCCCGCATCGATTTTTTCTTGAGCAATCTGAAAAATAATTTTATTTGAAACATAGGGTAACTGCAATAGAACTTGAAATTTTCGAAAGCACTCAGTTGGGGTCATAGCGTGTTCTTGCTTTAGTATAACTTCAAAACTCTTAAGCCTCTTGCCTTTTACTTTTAACCTTAAACTCACTTTTTCTAGCATCGTTTTCAGTTTAAAATAAATGGGCTCTAAATTATCAACTGGACTTTCTTGATCGAACTCACAGCGCTCAGACACCAGCTCACTTAAAACAAAGGGCCTCCACAAAATTTCGCTTAAGCCTTGTAGGCGCAGAAAACAAATTTGCCCCAAAGAACCAAAGCGACTACTGAGCTCAGCCTGTGGGATATTTAAAAAATCACGCAAGCACCTCATCCCCAAATCCTTAAGAATTAAAATAATCTTGATCATACTTTTCTCCAGATCCTCTTGATCCCCAAGTGGATTGGCATAAAACCGCAAGGCATCAATCGGCAAAGCTAGCTTTTCGCTTTTGCCATAGACCGCAAAGCTCAGTGCCGTCGGAATATCATGAGCAATGCCAATTTTGACTTTTAGACCAAGCTTATGCAAAGTCGCATAGGTCCGTCTCACAAAAGCCTCTTCAGAATAAAGCCCCTTGCATTTGCCAATCTCTAAAAAAAGAGCCTGGTTGGATCTCAACATAATTTGTGGAGTCGCACGATAAAATATTTCAGCAACACCTCTTAAGTCTTGTTCTCCCGCCTGATCCTCGCCGAATTGATCTCCAAAAAATAAACACGCCACTTTCATGCAAGACCTCGCTTTTTTAAAACCGATATTTTCAACTGACTTTTTGATTTTATAATTTTAAGTTTCAGGCTCGGAATCCAAGTCTGATTTGATTTCTCACCCAAAATAAAACAATGCGCCTGATGCTTCTCAGACAAAAGCTGAAGCCTTCGCATTTCATTTTCATTGAGCTGAGTCTCGCCCGTGATCACTACTTTAAAACATCCCGACCCCAGAGCTTGCGTCAGACTCCACATCAATTGATTTTTGGCTTCGATAAACAAAATATTCTGAAGTTGTACTTGTTTTTGAAAAAGCGCATAAGGATTAATGCTGAGTTCTCTTTCAACCCATACAACCTTATAATCTGGATGCTCGTTCAAAAACTGAACTATCAATTCAGTCTTGCCACGCCCTGTGATTTCAATAACCGAGCCAAGCGAAAAACCATCTTGATAAAGAGAAAAGCTGCTTCTCTCTTTGAGCTGATTCTCGCTAGCTCTGATTAATTGACGTAGCTCTGCAATTGTTGCTTTCACTGGGCCCCTTCTGGTTTTAAAATCTCATCTCTTTAAGGACTGACGTTTATAGGCGAATCAAGCCACAAAAAATTCCGGCGATTCTGAAAGCAATATTCTCAGCAATAAGAATAGGCTTGAAATTTGGATTCGCAGAATGCAACTCAATATGACCGCGCTTTTTATAAAATCTTTTAATTGTCGCTTCATCATCAACTTCGGCCACAATGATTTCGCCGTTATTGGCAGTATTTTGCTCTTTGATAACAACATAATCACCGTCTAATATGCCTTCACCGATCATCGACTCACCGGCGACCTGCAAAGCAAAAAAAGCGCCCGGCCCCTTAAGCATCATGCGTGGAACTTCGATACGCTCTCCAAATTTACGATTCTCGATCGGCTTACCGGCGGCGACTTTCCCAAGGAGAGGAATTATATTCGATTCTTTTTGCACACTTAAACTTTGCGAAAGATGTTTCTCTTTAGTGAGATATCCCTTATCGATCAAAACTTCGATATAGTGTTGCACACTCGATTTACCCGAGTAACCAAAGGCCTTCGCTATAGATTCATAGGTTGGAGTTGTTCCGGTTTTTTCAATATGCCGCCCAATGAAATCTAAAATCTTCTTTTGATTTGACGTTAAGCTTTGCATTTCTCCTCCTGTAAAATCGCCCTGTAAAGTCTCTCTGTAAAGTCGCTCTGTAAAGTCGCTCTGTAAAAATCGTCCCAGAAATTACCAGCAAATCATCAACAGATGTGGTTCGCGCAAACGACCTAGTACATTTGCCGTACCTTAATTTATACGTACATTTTGCGTACTTCAAGTCTAATTATTAGATTTCTAAAAAAACCTTTTCAAGCTAGACCTTAGAGCCTGCTTAAGAGGTGTTGCGTCACCAAAATCACTAAACGACATCACAGAGAAGCGCACACAGATAAAAAAATGGCGAGAAAAAAAGCCACGAGACAGAAATTCCCTGCCCCAGGAGTCAGAATGACTCAAAACAAAGTTAAAGCTCGAAAACACTTATAAAAAAGATGGTCCAAGTCTTGCTGTAGCTGAGAGTCAGACAAAGAAATTTCAACATAAACAAATTGGAGGTGGAAATGAAAACAAAGTCATTTAGCAAGGAGCGTAATTTTCAATCTCAGGTACATAATATCAATCAAGATTTTACAGATAGCCTGAATCTCCCTGACAACGCACGCGTTCACGCAACTCTCACCAAAAAATCGCCAAGACTTTTCGAAACTAAAATAGGAATTAGCTTATGGCGAGAATCTATTTTTTGTCGAGCCATAGCACAAAATCCACTCGCAAGCTTAAGCCTTGCCAAAAGAAAAATTGCAAGACTAGTATCCGATCTTCATGATCGAAAATTTGTGACCCGAAAACACACCAAAGCCAAATCCGAGAGACAAATCATCGATGACGTTGGAGCTTTTTAATAAAAATGCAACACCCATCACATCCCCTTCCACCCGTTTCTCTCGGCAAAAAAAAGAAGATCTTACTCATTGATGATCACCCCGAATCCGTGAGCTTATTGAGATTCTCATTGGGTAGATGGGGATTTAAAACCAAAGTAGTCTGCGATGGCTACGATGCCATCATAGAACTCATTATGCATCGTTATGATTTAATAGTAATTGACTGGATCATGCCAGAAATGGGTGGAATGCAAACTCTCGTTCACGCCAACAAATCAGCGAGCTTAGATCCGAAAGCGAATTCTAAGAAGCAAATCCCAGTTGTTATATATTCAGCCCATCACCCGAATATAAATACACTTGAAAAATTAGATCATTTCAAAATCATAGGACATTGGAGCAAAACTGAGAAATTTCGCTCTATCTTAAGTAATGTCTACGACACCATTCAAGTTCTTCAAGAAGTGTGACGAGGAGGCGCTGCCTTAAGTGCCTTTAGCCGCTTCGGGCGCCTTATTCTTTTCAAAGCTGGTAAAAAGTAAATTAAAATTCCTACGAAGCCACAGATTATAAGTATAGGAACATTGAAACTATCAAATATAAATGAAGTTAAAAGTACCGCGATTGTCAAAAGTCCAAGCTCTAATGCCCCGAAAATATAAAGCCCTTTATCATCTTCTTTCATTTGCTACCTCCTAGATGTTGAAGGCCTGCAATTTAAGAACCATGACTTCAAATGACGAGACCACCATCAACACTTAGAACAATGCCATTGATATATGAAGCATCATGGCTGGCAAGAAACATACAAGCCTTGGCAATATCTTTGGTTTGCCCCATTCTCTTTGTCGGGACTTTTTCAACCATTGAAGAAATCACTTCTGGAGGCATTTGTTTGGTCATAGCTGTTTCAATGAATCCAGGGGCAATTGCATTGACGGTCATTCCTGATTTTGCAAATTCACGGGCCCATGTTTTAGTAAGTCCAATGACTCCTGCTTTACTAGCAACATAATTGCTTTGGCCAAAATTGCCATAGAGGGCTACGATACTTGAAATATTGATGATGCGTTTATTAATGCTTTTTGAATTGAATTTGTCAAAAACAGATTTTGTAATATTAAAGACGCCAGTTAAATTGGTTGCGATGACTTGATCCCACTCTTCGGAATTCATTTTTTTAAAGGACTTATCTCGGGTGATTCCTGCATTATTGATCAGGACATCTACTTCGTGCGGAAGTTTTGAAGCTGCTTGCTCACAAGAAGCTAAGTCTGCGACATTCACTTCAGTAAATTGCAATTTCATTTTATACTCGCTTAATTCAATCGCGGCTGATTCGAGTGCTTTCACCGAATAATCCCAGATATGAACGAAGGCTCCACCAGTTAAAAATTGCTTGGCAATTTCAAAGCCAATTCCGGAAGCTCCGCCAGTAACGATAATATTCTGCTGACTAAAATCATATTTTATATTCATAGATTACAATTCTAAGAATATTCAGAACGAGAAGCTACCAAAATATTTGCTAATATTTTAAAGCACTGCGAGAAACTGAATTCCGGCACGTGATTCTCCACCAGCCCAAATCACATAAGATTCGATTTGTCGCAGCTGTTCTGAATATTGAGAATGATAGGCGATGCGCACCCGCATTTTATGATGAAGTATCGAGCTCTTATAGTGAATCTGCGCACCCGTTTGACTATAATCAATAAACTGTGCATCAATCTCGCGATTGTCGACATAGAGTTTCAAGTCTCGATTACGTTTGTAGCGTAAGAAGTTTCTGGCCTTCGCATTCTGAAATCGAAATCTCAAAAGATAATTCCTTAAATCTCTTTCTTCAGCGTCGAGCTCAAAGGCATAGGTATTTGAAATGCGATTGATTTCAATTCTTTCTTCGCGATTGAGATCATCACAAATAACGAGTATTGGAATCCTATTCATTAGCGTTCTCAACTTCTGAAACGAACTTAACTTTTGAACTAAAAATTTCTCTAAACTCAATACTAGTAGGTCTGGCTTCTTTGCTTGAAAGTAGCGAAGTGCTTCTCTTGTATCAAAGACATTTGAAATCTCGAAGCTGTCATCTAACTTACGAAATAAACGATAACTTTTATCTGTATTAAGAAACTTTTGGTTTTCTAATTGAGGATCGCGTAAGACTAATATCTTCTGCTTCATAGCTTATATTGAAGCAAATTTCATTCACAGGCAGTTCATTTAAATGCTTGGCAAAGCGTCTAAGCTTTAGACAGCCAGGACATACCTGCTTAGTTTTGGAGGCGCACGGCGTTCAATACGCCGCGCCTCCAAAACTAAGCAGGTATGTCCTGGCTACTGGCAATCCAAATAGCACTGGGCGCTGCAATCAACAGACTGATATGGGGCGGTGGGCTCCATAAACATGGGAAAACAAATCGAGCTGCAGTCGCCGACCGGAGCAGGCTTACCTTTTTGGGCCGTACACTGTCTCTCGGCATCATCTAAAGCATAACGTTCAGCTCGGCGCGTGATTTCGAGACTACAAAAGTAATAGTCAAAGCCACTACAAAATCCGAACTCTGTATCGCTGGCAAATATGCGAGAACTTTTTGACGAATGCGGTTCAGTTTGCGGCTGTAGATGATTGTCAGCAAGTGCTGAAAAACCAACTGAAAGCATTGATAAAATTGCGACCATAGCTAAATGCATTTTTGTGTTTTTCATAAGTCGAGGCTAGCACCGCAAATTTAAAGCTGTCAAAAATAATTTGCATGGCTAGACCATCATCTAGCCTTCGCAAAACATTTCAAATATGGCCTTACGGCGAAAAGCAAAAATCTTTTGAACATCGGCTCGGACAAAAAAACCAGCTAGGAGCCAGCCAAGAAATCCCGCCGGAAGTTTAAACTGAACGCGGTCACATACCAAGGTTCCTCCGGGCAAATCAATGAATTCGTGGCGATGATGCCAAATCTTATAAGGCCCCTTTAGTTGAATATCAACGAAGTGAGAATCTGGATTCCATTCGTCGATTAAAGTCTGCCAGCCAACTGGTATGCCACGTATTTTGAGGCGATAATCGATGAGTGTGCCCAGGCAAATTGCGGGAGTACTCATATTTTTAATATGGAATTTCAAATTTTTTGGCGTCAAACATTCTAGATTTTTAGCCTGCGAAAAGAACTCAAAAATTTTGTCTTTCCTTTGCGGCACAAACTGCTCAAACTCATAGATCTCAGAGCTTGAACGCAGTGAGGTCAATAGATCGATAAATGCGGCTTCAATATGATCAAACCTAAACTCAAAACCAAGCTTCCTAATTTTTTCACTAGAAACTTTTTGTGATTCTAATATTGCGTTTGCAACTTCGCCAAGCCCAAGCTTTAAAACAAACCTCGGAACCGCAAACCCCAAAGGCCGCGACAAGGTCCTAGCCAAAGTCTTTGAGAATTCAAGATTCGTAACAGGATTCGGGGCCACCGCATTGAAAATCCCCGAAAGCTGTTTTTCTATGATGAAGCAAAACATTTGCACCAAATCATCTAAATGAATCCAGCTCATATATTGTCGACCAGAAGCAAGCGGCCCACCCAAACCGACACGAAACGGAAATAACATTTTGGTTAGGGCGCCGCCATTTCTTGAAAGCACAAGTCCAACTCGCAAACTCGCGAGCTTGGTTTTATTGCCAAATTTTTCTTGCGCACGTTCATGTTCTTTTTGCCAATTGATACAAACTTCCGATAAAAAATCAGCTCCGGGAGTAGAGGTTTCATTTAATAATTCGTCTCCCCGATCTCCGTAATAGCCAATTGCATTTGCACTGATGATCATTTTAGGCGGATATTTTAACATTGATATGAGATTTCGGGTACCAATAACTCTCGAATTCAAAATGCTATCTTTGCGTGATTTTGTCCAACGCCCATCAGCCACAGATTCACCAAGAAGATTGATTACAATATCAAATGGATTTTTAATTTCAACAGGCGCCTGATTTAAATCAGCAGCCAATACTTCGCACGGAAATGGGAGTTCATGTTTAGCGCGAACCTTATCTCGGGAGATTATGGTCAATTCATGACCTTGCTTAACGAGTGCCAATCCTAATTTTTTGCCGATCAAGCCGGTTGCGCCAGTCATAAGTATTTTCATCAAATCCCCTTTGGTCATATAAAACTAAGCTCTTTTAACAGCTCACACAAGAGGCAATCGATTTTAGGCTTTGATAAATTCAATTTTTTAGGACAATTTAAAAGAATATGAAATCAGCCATCCTAGCCGTTGGTACCGAACTCACCTACGGCCAAATTGTAAATCGTAACGCTGCTTGGATTTCTGAAAAATTGAAAGCACAAGGATTTCTCACATCTATGCATTTGACCGTACCTGATGATCGCAACCTCATTTTAGAAGGCTTAGAGTTTTGCGCAAAGAGAGCCGAACTCATCTTCGTAACTGGCGGACTCGGTCCCACTTCAGATGATTTCACCAGAGATTTGATCGCAAAGTGGAGCGGTCTTGATCTCGAATTCAATGAATCCTCCTGGCAACATATCAATGAGCGTTTAAGCTCTAGAGGATATCCCGTAAAAGAAATTCAGCGCCAGCAGTGTTATTTTCCTAAAGGCGCACGTGTTCTGACAAATTCTCAAGGAACCGCAAATGCGTTTTACTTAAAAACCAAGAATAAACAACTTTATGTTTTGCCGGGACCGCCAAGAGAAATTTCAGCCATTTGGCAGGACTTCATCGCTGACGATATTGAAAGACTTTCAAAAAAAACAGACAAGCATCTGAGCTTCTCATGGGACACGATGGGTTTTGGCGAAAGTCAAATTGCCGAACGCATTGAAAATATCGCTTCAGACTCAGGCTATGAAATTGGCTACCGGGTTCACCTGCCATACGTTGAGGTCAAATTCTCTTGCCTGCAGTCCGAACTCCCAAAAGCCCAAAACTATATTGATAAAATTGATTCTGCACTTATAGATTGTACGATCTGCAAAAATGGCGAAGACATTTTAGATGGTCTGTTCTTAAAACTTACGCCTTATAAACGCATTGAAATATACGATCCGGTTACGGGAGGAATCTTACTGCAAAGAATAATTCCTGAGCTTCGTAGTCACAAAGCAATTCTTATTAGTTGCGACTCCGCGCCCGCATATTTGCAGAAAGACAGCCTCCAACTCTCACTTGAAAAGACGTCTGAAGCTGAGGTGACTGCGAAAATAAGATATGCGGAAAGAGAATTCTCCGCCACTTATTCGGCTCAATATAATTCATTGATGAATGAGCGCAAGCTTCAGGTATTCACTGAGCGAGCAATTATTTTTTGGAGTCAAAATCTTTAGAAGTAAAAAATAATTCCGCCACGTATTGGCGAGTCTCCAAATGTGCGAAAGCGTACCCCACTCGACATTGAAGAAATACCCACGCCGGCTTCAAAGGTAAAACCTAAACTATCAAGACCATGCAAGAAAAATTCACCACCAACAAAACCGTTGAGCTCAAAGCCAGAATCAGTCGAAGAGGCACTGGTTTGATTGCTTAAGAGTCCACCGCCAGCACCCATATAAAAATTCATATTTTCTTCGGTAAAAATGATGCGCATTACTTTGCCCACAAAACCAAACTTCGATTGATTTTGCTGAGTATCTACACCTAGGGCAGCTGAAAAACCAATATCTGCCGAAGGATAATATTGAGCTGCGACACTCGGAATATCGTTTACAAATTGATTTTTATAACCAACGCCTAAGCGATTGGTCATATCTTTGGCGGAAGCATGATGAGCCATAAATAATACCAAGAGACAAACGCCAACTCTCATTAAAATGCCAATTAAGTGTGCCTGATTTCGCAAATTCTAGCTCCTTCGAAGTTGATCCTTGTCTGCAAATTCAATTTGAGCCTAAATCAAGGACCTCGCGCAATATAATTCTTGATTTTTGCAGCAAGTTAAATACATTAGAGCTGATCAATCACGCATTGCTTGATCAATTTTCACACTATGGGGATATAGCTCAGCTGGGAGAGCGGAAGCATGGCATGTTTCAGGTCGCAGGTTCGATCCCTGTTATCTCCACTTTTTTGTTTCATTACATTTATCTTTTGAGCTCGCGAATTATCGATATTGCGAACACCGCGGACTTTGTCCGCAGT
>JAYUEN010000357.1:0-1295 GCA_043739185.1 Bdellovibrionales bacterium | reverse complement strand
GAATTTCGTCTCTCAAAAAATAGTTCGTCAAATCCTCAGGCAAATCTTCGATCTTGATATTTTTATTTTTGCTCTGTGAGCATGCCGCCTCAAGAAATCCCTGAATGATGTCTGGAATGTCTTCTTTTCTTTCACTTAATGGCGGGAGGCTTTCTTCAAAGATAGAGATCCTCATATAAAAATCTTCTCTGAATAGTTTCTGAGCGATCAAAGTACTTACGTCTCGGTTTGTTGCAAAGATAAACCTTGCGTTGGTTTTTATTGGTCTATTGCCACCGACTCGGTAGAATTCTCTTTCCTCAACAACTTTTAGAAGCTTTAGTTGAAGATCAATTGATGCATCACCAATTTCATCAAGAAAAATATCTCCGTCTCTAGCTAAATCTAAAAGTCCGGCCTTTGTTTGTCTCGATGCATCTGTAAATGCTCCAGGTTCAGTCCCAAAGAGAATGGATTCAACGAGATTTTTCTCAGTAGAAGCAATATTGAGTTGCACAAACTCACGTGAAGCTTGATTCAGGTATTGTCTTGTAAGTTCGCTAATGCGTCTAGCAACGGCTCCTTTACCTAGACCAGTCGCCCCGAGCAAGAGTGCCGCGCGATTACTTTCACTTATTGCAGTCAGCCTATTATCAAATCTCTGCATTGCGGGTGCCTTACAAACGTAATTTGAATACAGGCCCTTTTTAGAAGTCACCAAATGTTTGGCTCTTTCAACTTGATCTTTATGCAAAGCCAGGGCTTTCTTTATAACCTCGAGTCGATATTCTTTTTGGCCGTCCCCGTTACTTTTAAAAAGATAATCGGAGGCTCCATTTCGCATTGCCTGAGCAATTTCTTTAACTGAGTTATCAGCAGTTAACATCAATACTTGGCAAAATGGTTGAATGGATTTAAAATCCTGAATGTAGTCAATACCGTTGATTTTCTTTTTATTTTTGTCTGTACCAAGATCTTTATCTAAAAGAAGTAAATGAACTTCGTTCTCCAATAGAACTTCCCTAGCTTTCTTAACATTTGAGGCAATAAAAAATTTTGCAAGGTTACTGACCTTTTTATTTTTGTCTTCACAAATCGATAGAAGAATCTCGCTGCAAATCTCTTCAGTAGTGATTTGCCACATTGGTTGATCATCTACGATCAGGATATTAATTTTATCTTTCGATGGCTGTTGCATAGTCAAAAATTCCCCCGTTTGAACCGAACACCAACTTAATTTAAAAAATATAGAAAACAAATTTATATTTTTCTCATTGCAAATATTTCATCGCAAACATTGATTTCGAAATCTCAAA
>JAYUEN010000356.1:0-36030 GCA_043739185.1 Bdellovibrionales bacterium | reverse complement strand
TTTCAAATAGCCGATTTTAAAATTTCGCGCCGGGAATGCTTCGCCTAAAAAATCTTGATCTTCGCCCGCCATAATTCGCAGCAGACTTGATTTTCCTGATCCGTTTAGACCTAAAACGCCAATTTTCGCACCATAAAAATAAGAGAGATAAATATTTTTCAAGACATAGCGATTGGGTGGATAAACTTTACCCACTCCCTTCATCGTATATATAATTTCTTCAGCCATAAAACTCTCCTTCAATAAATCAATCGAAAAATCTCACTATGAAGCCCCGATTTTATCTTGTCAAACAAGGCGCATTGCAAGACAATCTTAACGACTTAAAAAAGCTTAAGACCCCTCGTTAAACTGAGTGTAGGCAGAATATTTAGAGTAATAAGAATCCAGATGAAAAAGAAACCAAGCCCTCAAACTAAGAAACTGTCTAATACCTTGCTCGAGCTTGAAACCGCTCTTAACCAATGGGATGCCATCTCAAAAGAACTTAAGCCCGCAGACGAGAAACGAAAAGTTAGTCGCGATTCAAATCTTATTGCTGAAACCAAAAAATTATTGTCAAAATTAAAAGTTCAAATCGCCGAGCTTGATCGCTAAAAACTGGGCAGGTAGCATTTAGGAGCAGTTTCAAAGGCAGCAGGGGCGGTTAACTGCTTGGCCGTTTCGGCTTTTAGTGGGTCAGCCTCTGGCACTGATACTGGCACTGGTGCCGTTTACTGAATGCAGTTTGCCGGCCGCTGAATCTCCCCAGATATCGCCAAATAAAAATCTAGTCTCTTCGATTTAAACAATTTGGTGAAATCATTAACTTCTGCTGATCATTGAGATTACTCCATTCCTCACTTGAAAAGAATCTCTCACTAAGAGCATGAACCCCGCCTGAAAGTTCCTCAGCTAGGAGGCTATGCACGATGCGAGCTCGTTCAACACGGCTCTTGCCTTTAAAAAAATCAGAAACAAGCAGCAAACGAAAATGCGATTCGCTCCCCGGCGGAACATGGTGCTTATGACTTTCATTTTCTAGCTCAAGATAGGTCGGCTGAAATTTGTCCTCAAGCTTTTTGCGAATCGTATTTTCAATTTTCACCAGAACCACCTGCTTTCGCAATTCGAGTCAATACCCCGAAATGATCTGAGCCAAAGAACTCTTGATCTTGATCCCCTAATTTAACTAGATCCGAAGCGCCAATTTGAGATGAGACTTTTTTATTTAGGCTCTTTAAAAAGATAAAATCAATACGCCTTTTACGATCATTGTAGCGATTGAATAGCTCTTTCACCTGAGTTCGCCCAAACGAACTCATTGGCAGCTCAAATTGATGTCCGTATCCAATATTTTTTGAATTTTCAGAAATATCCCAGGTAAAGCCAGCGTAGGAAGCTTCGCTATTTAAAGAATGCACGCTTCGATAAGTATCGATATAGTTTTCAAATAAAATCTGGGTATATGCACTACTGCTTTCACTTGAGTTAAAGTCGCCAGCTAAGATAATTTGATCAAAACTCTTTTCAAAAATATGCATCGCCGAAAACAGAATATCGAGTTCGTTCCTTCGCCTCAAATCAGCTGCGTGAATTTCGGATTTTGAGATTTCACATTCCTCGCTACTTAAAATCCTATCGCCTACAGCTAGTTCAAGCATCTCTTCAATCAAGGGGCTATTCTCAGTCCCGTGATGCAAATGCGTACAGGCAAAAAGTGTTCTGCCAAAAATAGGATGCTCAGAACTCGCAAAAAGTGCATATCGATTCTCAGTCAATTGAAAGCTGAAGTTGACCCCGGTAAATCCGGGATTACCGCTTAACTTCTGACCGAAAAGTTTTTTGATCTTAAATTCAGGCTTGGCTAGGATCATTATGCCAGTTGAAAGATTTGTTGGCAGCCCCAAACCAAAGGCTTTTATTCCACTTTGATCAACTTGCATAACAGCTTCGTAGCCAAGGGATTCAAAGCTTAAAAGCCTATCATGAATTGGGCTAACTTCTTGCAGAAAGACAATATCAGCGTCAATTTCTTTAATTTTTTCAAGTTGGAGTTGGTAGCGCTTAAGTCTTCTGCCGAGAGGCTCAAGCTCGCGAAATTGTACCAAATTCTTGGCAGTCAATGCATGCCAGCAGTTGTAGGTCAGTACCTTAATTTCAGATGCTTTCATAACTGAGTCCTAAGGGCTCATTATTCAGGTATGTTCTTACGCCCGATTATGGACCAATGAAATTCTGGCTTCTTGAAAAGTCACATCGATTTTTTCATTTGTTACCATTGAGACAAAGCCAATTCCAAATTTTGGATGTTCAATTGCAACTGAATTTGAAAATTTTGTTCTCATATTGTAGGGCTGCAGCTTTTCTAATCCAATTTGGTCTTTAAGCTTTGTCCATTCAGCTGCGGCATCAATTTTTTTGGCAGGTTTTTTGGCGCCAAATGCCTTTTTTGCAGCGGGCTTTGCTGTTTTTACTTTTTCAAGCTTAAAAGTCTTCTTTGCTTTACAAACTTCGCATTGAACTTTGGCGCTTGTGCTATTGGTATGGGCCAGAACGACATGAAAGCGCTCTACGCCACACTTCTTACACATTAAAGAGACATTTCGGGCAACGGCAGGTAATTCTTTTAAAACTTCACTCATAGCCCCTCAAACTAGCACGCTTGGACCAAGTAAGTCACACTAATTTGTGATTTGAAGGCAATTCACCTACTCCTTGCTTTTGCGTCAAATGAAACTTTGTGAAGTCGAGTGAGCGAAAACCATCAGGAGTAATCGATATCACATCAACAAATTTATGCTCCCAATGGATCTCATTCAATACATAAGAGTGCCGCGCATAGATTATCTGCGAAAAGACTTCATCGACGCCATTAAAAGTGACAACTATTTCAATATCTTGATCAAGTAGGCTTTCTGGACTTTCGCCATAGAGCGGACTGTCTTCATCGATAAAGTGAACGGCGGTAAAGCTTAAAGCAAAAATAGGAGCACTCGAACGCACTAATCTCATATCACTAAAGCTTCGAATCATTTCTCCTTCTTGAGTACGTTCGGTGCGCATCATTGATGCCCTGAGATTGGCATCAATGATTTGATTATTTCTCTCATTGGCCATACGAAACATGAGAGCTTTTCGACCATTGCGAATTGTTATTATTGCCGACTTTGAAAACATGATTTTGGCAGTTGGTTTTGAAAACTTAGCAAAGATAAGGCCGGCAATCACTGCGAAAGTTAAGAGCCCAAAAAAGGCTTCAATTGAGGCCATTAAATTAGCCATATTCCCAATTGGCCTCATATAGCCGTAACCAACTGTTGCCATAGTTTCTACGCTGAAAAAAAAGTCATCTGTAAAGTTATGGGCATTTTCGATTACTTCACCGAGCTCAAAATAAACAAAAGCAAAAATCAAATTTGAAATAATTATAAAGCCCGCAATACTTAATGCTAAGCCTAACCAATTCTTACGAAGCAAGGCGTGGAAAATATCTTGCGCAGCTCTTCTCTTGAGTCCAATACGAACAATATTCATTTTTCCGTCGGGATTCACCAAACGAACAACCGGAATGCCTTTTACTTTTTCAACTGGTTTGCGCCTTTTCTTAGATTTCATGTCGACGGCGTTTCATGTAAATAAATTCGATGAATAGATTTGAGACTCTTCGCCTTGGTTTCTTGACTATTGAGATAAAAAGGACCTTCACCCTTTTCGAGTCGTCTTTGAAAACGAATCAAACTTGCCTCATCTTCTGGATCAACATCAAAACCTGCGTACTCAAGTTTTTGTTTCGTTTTATGCCGATCTGTTTTGGATAAAAAGCTATCCCATTGTTCAGGAATCACCTTGAGTCTATAGGTCAATGTCCGAGCATAAGTATGCACAGGAGTAAAGGAAGTCAGTACTTCGAACTCACCATAGTTTGCATGTAATTTAACTGAGGGTGATGTCCATTGTGTCATCCCGCAACAGGTGCGAACATTGGCATACCATAATCCAAAAGCCTTCGAGATAAAGCCAATCCCATGAAACTGATCTTCTTTTTTTAAGAGTGAATTAACTGAACAAAGATTATGCGCCACCCACTCACCCTTTTGAGACATTGTCGGGATGATAATAAAAAGTGAGAGTGGCACCCAAATTTCATCTTCGCTCAAATTAACTTCAAGGGCTTCAAGCACCATTTTCGGCAAAGCCGATTTTTTTGCGGCAAAGCCCGCGACAAAACCAGGCACGATGGCGCAATCGTAAAAAACCCATCTGGGCATTGCCATATTACTGCCACTAAAAGCCTTGCTCTCAAGCTGCAAGATACGATCGGCAAATTTGACTTCATCCATATTGAGGGGATTTTTATAAACTACTTGATGTTTACCAAACCATTTTACCTGAGAGTGAAACTCGCCCGGATTTTCAATGCGATTTTCAGGACGTACAAATACATAAGGACGAATATCTGGATTTTTCATCCAATCCAATTTGTGATCATCAAATATTTTTTCGTCCATTTTAAACTTTCTTCTCTTTTTTCTTTGAGGTCCTTATTTTAAAGGCCCAATCATCTCTTCAGGACGAACCAACTCGTCAAACTTTTTCTCATTCATTAAATTAAGTGCAACTGCTGCAGCCTTTAGGGTCGTATTCTTCTCGTGAGCATATTTAGCCACTTTCGCAGCATTGTCATAACCAATATGAGGATTCAAGGCAGTTACGAGCATCAAGGAATTATTTAAATGATTCTGAATCGCCGCCTCATTGGCCTCAATCCCTTCAACACAATGTTTTTCAAAGCTCAAACAAGCATCAGCTAGTAAGCGAACTGAATTTAATACATTAAAAACTATAAGGGGCTTAAATACATTGAGCTCGAAATGTCCGGTGGCGCCGCCAACTGCGACGGCCATATCATTGCCAATTACCTGTGCGCAAACCATCGTCATAGCCTCACACTGAGTTGGATTGACCTTGCCGGGCATAATTGAACTTCCGGGTTCGTTAGCGGGCAAAATCAATTCACCAATTCCACTTCGAGGTCCGCTCCCGAGCATTCGAATATCATTTGCAATTTTCATAAGTGCGCAAGCTAAGGTCTTTAAAGATCCGCTCATTTGCACCAAAGCATCGTGCGACGCAAGGGCCGCGAATTTATTTGGTGAGGTTTTAAACGGCAGGCCGGTTTCGCGTGCAATTTCGGCTGCGGCCTTTACTGCAAATTCAGGATGCGTATTGAGCCCGGTGCCAACCGCGGTTCCGCCTAAAGCAAGCTCATAAACATGCCCCAAAGCATATTGAATTCTCTCTATAGATTGCTCAAGCTGAAAGCTATATCCTGAGAATTCTTGTCCGAGAGTTAACGGGGTGGCATCCATCAAATGAGTACGGCCAATTTTAACAATGTTTTTAAACTCTTGTTGTTTTTTAATAAAGGCTCGGTGGAGGTTTTTTAAGTTTGGAATTAATTTATTTACTGTTTGTTCAGCCACTGCAATGTGCATGGCGGTCGGAAAGGTATCATTTGAAGATTGCGCCTTGTTGACATCATCATTTGGATGAATAGCTTTTGACGCTAGCTTTTCACCCATAATTTCAAGAGCGCGATTGGCAATGACTTCATTGGCATTCATATTCGTTTGCGTGCCGCTTCCGGTTTGCCAGATGACAAGAGGAAAGTGGGAATCTAGTTTTCCGCTTATGACTTCATCGGCAGCTTCGACAATAAATTTAGCTTTGTTTTCAGTCAAAAGTTTCAAGCCCAAATTGGTCTTAGCTGCGCTCTTTTTCAAAACCCCAAGAGCGCGAATCATTTCACGCGGAAAATGATCACTGCCAATTTTGAAGTGCTCAAGAGACCTTTGAGTTTGAGCTCCCCAATATTTATCAGCAGGTACTTCAATTTCTCCCATACTGTCTTTTTCGATTCTAAATTTTTCGTTTGTCATTTTAAAGCTCCCTCTTCCCGATGTAGATAGGCTGGGCCCACGCCAGCTTGTGCCGTTGGATAGATCACCAGTTCAGAAACATTGACGTGCTTGGGTCTGTTCACACAAAAACTCACCGCCTCAGCAATGTCTTGCGCTGAAAGCGCTGATACTCCTTGATATACTTGCTTAGCTTTTTTAGCATCGCCTAGTCGAACTTCAGAAAATTCGGTCTCGGCCATTCCCGGCTCAATATTAGTTACGCGAATATTTTTTCCCATTAAATCCATCCGCATGCTTTCAGTGATGCCTCGAACTGCAAACTTAGTGGCTGAATAAATAGCTCCCCCCGGATAAGTCCATCTGCCTGCAACCGATCCAATATTGACAATATGACCTGAGTTTTTAGCTATCATATGTGGAAGCGTAAGCCTGGTTAGATACAGAAGACCCTTAACATTCGTATCAATCATTTCATCCCAATCCGCGAATTTTCCTTCTTGGATTTTATCTACGCCCAATGCAAGGCCAGCATTATTGACTAAAACTTCAAGCTGATCTGCGATTGGCCCAAGCTCTAAAAATTTAGCTTCACACTCTGCCTTTTTTCCGATATCGAAATTTAATATTTTAGTTTCAATTTTAAAATTTGTTTCGAGTTGCGAAGCAAGTATACGAAGTCGTTCTAAACGCCTACCGGTTAAAATAATATTCATCGACTCGCTGGCAAGTTTTTCAGCAATGGCCTTTCCAAAACCTGAACTGGCACCGGTTACTAGGGCCCATTTTTTTTTCATACTCATCACCTTTTAAAAATTAAAAAACAATCCGATATAGGGTTCGATGCCCGTAATTTCATAAGTTGAAGAAGAAGTGACCCCTCCTGATTGCGTCGAAGTATACTTGATATCGGAATAAATAAACTGCGGACCCCAAGCAAAATTTCCTGAGGCAGGAAATAAATAACCCAAAGAAAATTCCGGACCACTCCCGCTGCTATAAACCGTATCGGCACCTCCGGTGGTCTCAGTGAGACTGCCACCCACATAGTAGGCAATACTTAAATTAAAATTCGAAGCCGTTATCCCAAGTGAGGGACCATAAACTCCGCCTTTGTATGACGTGCCTCCGGTTTCATTGGTATAGTGATAATTGACTCCCAAAAATAGCGTATCTGAATATTGATAACCAAGGGAAGGAATCATATTAAAGTATTGCGTGGTCGTTGAACTGCCCCCATTGACCGATACATTTCGCGTACGAAATTCTATGGGAAGATGAAAAGCAATTCCTCCGGCCCCAGCGGCATAAACTTTTTCTGAGTTCAAAAGTCCTGAAAAAATCAAGGCAAATATTAGGAAGAATAAGTAAAGTTTCGACATCATACCATCCCCTGTTTATTGAATTTTTAGCTCATTCCTTTTAGCATTCTAGTCTCAAAAGAGGCTTGCAGGATGTCAAGGCGCAAATGCTGTGATCAAGCTTCAAATTCGAGATGAAGTATGTTAATGCTTGTCCCGATGCCTATTCAAACTCAAACAAAATTTTGGCTGATGAAGTCAGAACCTAGCGTCTACTCGATTGACTGTCTTCGCAAAGATCAAAAGACATTGTGGACTGGTGTGCGCAATTACCAGGCGAGAAATTTTATGACCACCGATATGCGCCCCGGCGATCAGGTATTTTTTTATCATTCAAGTGCTGAACCCCCCGGAATTGCCGGCTTAGCGAAAGTTGCAAGTCTTGCGGTGCCGGATCCAAGTGCTTTTGATAAAAAATCCGAGGCCTTTGATCCTAAATCCACCAAAGAAAAACCAATTTGGTTTTGCGTTGAAATTCAATTTGTAAAAAGATTTTCGAGATTGCTCGAATTGTCTAAAATCAAAGCCCACAAAAGCCTTCAGGAGCTTTTGTTACTAAGACCTGGTCAACGCCTTTCAATTCAGCCAGTGAGCGCTAAAGACTTTCAAACGCTTTTAGAATTGAGCGCTCAAGTTGATTGATCTCGCTAAAGTAAAAATAATTCTCGCTCCGATGGAAGGGGTCGTCGACTCGATCATGCGTGATATTTTGACCCGCATTGGGGGCATAGATCTTTGCGTGACTGAGTTTATAAGAGTGACCGATCAACTCATTCCCCACCATGTCTTCTTAAAATATGCCCCCGAACTTCAAACATCATCAAGAACACCTGCGGGAACACCACTTCTCGTTCAACTTCTCGGAAGCAACTGCGAAATGCTGGCCGCAAATGCGGAGCGCGCGATTCAAATGGGAGCTTTGGGCATAGATCTCAATTTTGGTTGCCCTGCTAAGACCGTCAATCGTAACGATGGCGGCGCCAGTCTTTTAAAAGATCCCGAGAGAATATTTCATATCGTTCGAGCGGTTCGAAATGCTGTACCCAAAACTCATGGCGTTTCAGCAAAAATTCGACTAGGCTTTCATGACAAATCACGCTTTTTAGAGATCGCTCATGCTGCTGAATCTGGTGGAGCGCAATTTCTGACAGTTCATGCCCGCACCCGAGATGAGGCTTATGTTCCCCCTGCCCATTGGGAATATATCGCAAAAATTCGCGAAGCCTTGCACATTCCGGTAGTCGCAAACGGTGAAATCTGGAGCTTAGAAGATTTTCGAGCCTGCCAGCAAGTCAGTGGCTGCAGTAGTTTTATGCTCGGTCGCGGCCTGATTGCAAACCCAGCCTTGGCCAAAAAAATTCAAGCCGAGATGAATTCCTCTGACGACACTGCTGAAGAGCTAAGGCGAGAATTAAGCCCTGATTTGAATTGGAGCGAAATATTGAATTTTTATCGTGAATTCATTTCTCTTTCAGAACAGAAGAAATCAGGCAGCTTCGCTGTTGCAAGAGCCAAGCAATGGCTCAAACAATTTAGACGTCACTATCCAGAGGCCACCCCCCTATTTGATCAAATCAAACTATGTGACAATATTGAGTTGCTCAGGACTCAACTCGGCGCCATAATCTAAAGCTTAAAGGGGTAACTATGGCAAAAGTCGTCATGTATTCAAAAAACAATTGTCCTTTTTGTGTGCGAGCAAAAAATCTACTCAATCAAAAAGGCATTGTTTTCGAAGAAATAAATTTAGAAGGAAAACCTGAAGAACTCGATCAACTCAAAAGAAAAACTGGGCATATGACAGTGCCTATGATTTTTATCAATGATAAATTAATTGGTGGCTTCAGCGAACTCTCAGCTCTCAATAATCAAGATCAACTCGATCCTTTGCTGAAATAAAATTTAGGACTATTGCCTAAGTTCAGTTCGGGCAGTCATTTCTTGCTCTTGATCAAAAAAGTGATTGAGATACTCTTGCACTTCTTTAAAAGTTTTTGCCTTTGTCATAAGCGCATAGAGTTGATGACCAAATAGCAGCCACGGACAGCCGGTTTTTACGAAAAATCGAAATTTTCTTAAGCCTAGATTTTCTCCAAAATACTTTTCGCAAAGCTCAGCCATTTTTTTAAGGGCTTTGCCATACTCAGCACCTTCTTCTAGTGCAGTTCTTGGAGCACGCTCTCCCGCTTTATCGGCAGGAGCTGAAAATCCCTGTAGCTCACCCAATTGCCAAAAGAGCCAAGGCCTTGCAGTCAAAGCCCTTCCCGCCATCACCATTTGACAATTGGTCTCACTTTTCATGCGCAGTATATCATCACAAGTTTGAATATCGCCGTTTCCTATAATTGGTATTTTAATGCGCGAACTGATTTCTGCAATTTGTTGCCAGTCCGCTTGCCCACGACGCTTTTGCGCAGCTGTTCTTGGGTGAAGCGTGATCCAACTAGCACCTGCTTCTTCAATCCCTTTAATAAAATCGAGTAATTTATTTGACTCGCTCTCTTCAACAGCTCGCAATTTTACTGAAACCGGTAGGCCTGAGCTGCGCACACTCATGCGCACCACTTCGGAGGCGTAATGGGCGTCACCCATGAGTGCCACCCCGTAATTATGCTTCAAGGCCTTTTCGACCGGGCAACCCATATTAATATCAATTGCAACTGCACCCCAAGCCTTTAGCTTTTCAATAGATTGTGAAATGAAAGACTCTTCATTCCCTAAGATTTGCGGCACCAAATTTTCATCATTTAAATGTTTTGCAGTCTCTGGAGTTTGCCCAAGCTTTTCAGAAGGCAATCTTCTTGAATTGAGCATCTCGGTTGGCCAGATGCTATGTGCTCCTTGTGGCATATAACCGTAACACAATTCACGAAGTGCCACATGACTTAGCCCAACCATGGGCGCCAAGCATAAATCAAAATTAACTACAGCATCTCCGAGCTTGGGAAGTAGGTTTGGCTTTTTGTCATTTGATAAATCTTTGGGGGGCATAGGGGCCAAGTCTTGACCCATCGAGCAAAAGCTGTCAAAGAAATAATAAGATGCATACCCGGCAAAAGAAATTCGGAATCATAGGCGGCGGCCAGCTCGCCAGAATGCTTGCGCTCAAGTGTCATCAAATCGGCTATCAAGCTTATATTCTCTCAGGCTCAGCTACAGATCCTGCAGCCCAGGTGACCAAATTTTGGGTCGAAGGCGATGTTCACGATATTGGGACCCTTAAGTCTTTCTTAGAGAACGTTGATTTTGCCACCTTTGAGAGTGAGTTTTTAGATGCTGAAAAACTGAAACTTGCCAGTCAATTCTCAAAAAAGAGCCTATACCCTGCGCCCCAAATCATGGGCCGTTTGCAAAACCGCAATAGCCAAAAAATGCTCTTAGATGAAATGGGAATAAGTGTTGTCCCCTGGATTTTTGTTGAACACCAGCATCAAGCCGAAGAGGTTTTAGCAAGTCTTAAAACAGATATGATTTTAAAAAAGTGTCGTTTTGGATATGACGGCTATGGTACCTTTGTTATTCATTCTCAATCTCAACTAGCTGCCATTTTTGAAAAGCCTTTTGCTGACGCTTATATCGCTGAAGCCAAAATTAAATTTAGAAGAGAATTGGCTTTCATGATGGCAAGAGATCAATTTGGAAATATAGTGAGTTTACCTCTAGTCGAGAGCCACCAAAATGATTCAAAGTGTCTTTGGATAAAAGGACCCGTAAGTCATCCAGGCTTTAATAAATTGCAGGGGCAATTTAAAAAGTTTCTAAAAAAATTGAATTACGTTGGCATCATGGGAATCGAACTTTTCGACTGCGGAAAGGAACTCCTAGTCAATGAATTGGCGCCGAGGGTACACAACTCTGGTCACTATTCATTAGACGCTTTTACTCATGATCAATTTTTACTTCATATTATGGCGGTAGCTGGCCTTAAATTTCCGAAGCAAAATGATTCGAAATCAAAGGCCTTTGCCATGTATAATTTAATCGGCGATACTTGGAATCCCAATTGGAGCAATCAGAATCTTCACTATCACTGGTATGGTAAAGAAGAAGCTCGGCCAGGCAGGAAAATGGGTCATATCACGGCACTTGCAAGCCTGCCAGATTCGGCTTTGAATAAAATTTTAAAATGCGGACACCTCAAGACTGCGGAGAAAAAATGAAAAATCCAAAAGTGGCCATTGTGATGGGAAGCGAAAGTGATTTGAAAATTATGAAGCAGGCTGGAGTTGCGCTTAAGGAATTTGGAGTCGATTATAAAATGCAAGTGGTCTCTGCTCATCGCACGCCAGTTGAAATGCAAAGGTTTGCAACTGAAGCGGCACAAAATAATTTTCATGTCATCATTGCTGGCGCCGGCGGAGCCGCACATCTCCCTGGAATGATTGCTTCAAGTACTAGCCTGCCGGTTATTGGCGTACCTGTTATCACCACTAAACTTGGTGGCCTAGACGCACTCTTATCCATCGCTCAAATGCCAAAGGGTGTTCCGGTTGCATGTGTAGCCGTTGACAATGCATTCAATGCGGGATTATTAGCAGTTCGAATTCTTGCTTTATCAGATAAGACTTTGGTGAAAAAATTGCAGCATTTTCAGAAGAAACAAAAAAAGAAAGTATCAAAGGCCAATCAGTCGATACTTCGCTTTAAAAAGTGAAAGTATTTCGACTCTGTGACGTCGATTTTGAGCTCGCATTCAGCGACATTCACTTTGCATGGTTTGATTTTATTTAAATCAAAGTCGAGTTGGACCGCACCATTCTTCACTTTGATTTCTTGCCCTACCTGAAAGAGCATATTTTCTTCTAAGTCACATTTCTCGCAGAAAAACGGAACATATAAAGAAGTAACTTTGGTCCCTTTAGGCAAAAAGCCTTCAACCATATTGAATTGAAAAACCAAAGTCTTAGGACAATTTTTCATCACAATTTGACACTTTTCGGAAAGACCCTTAATCCAATTGAGCCACTCACGAATGCCAACCGAGTTAATTGACTTCACATCTTTTAAATTGAAAACTATTTGTTTAGTCGCAGACAAATTTAAAGCCGGAAACTGAACGTCTTCATCAATCGTGCCCGATAAAATGAGCTCAAGTTCTGCGCCATTTGAATTTTGAACTACATTAAAACTCGACATTATTCGTCTCCAAAATCAAACTAATCAAATTGACATCAAGTGCAAATTCTTCGGTAAAAGCTCAAACTCTTTAGCTCTCATCCCAAGCGGATAGGAGCAAAAAACTGCGGTCTTTTTATTTTTCTCTACTGCGATATACATATTCATGGCAAAACTAAATACCAAGAAGGTGCCAATGCCGGCGCCGCCAGCTCCCATATTTATCGATTTAGCCACACCCTTGTCATAGCAAGCAAGTACTTTGGTCATGAGAGCCTGAACATTGAGAAGTCCAAAGCTATCTATGCAGCCAACGACAAGAGTATCAGGTGTCGTCCCCGCCACCAAACTAATTGAACCTTGCTTTGGTGCCTGCGATGGATTCACATTTTCTAAGCGTTTATAAAAGGTGCCAGTATTTTTTGAAGCATTGGTGAAAATTTCTTCAGTTGAAGAAATCACTTCACTCACAATTGCTTTTGAACCCGGTTGAGCCTGAATAAATTGTTCTAACTTTTCAAGCGGTTCTTTTTTATTTGTCGTGGCTTCGCAGTCTACCCGAAAGTGAGACTTTGAATTTTGATCTAAAAGAAATGCCAAAGGATTGGCGAGAAATTCATGCGACTTAAACATCATCGCATCAGCGACCTGAAGTTCATGATTGAGAGATCTCGAATTTTTTTGCACAATATGTAGGGCGCCATTTTCAACAGCAAGCTGCACAACTTGACGAGGCTCAAAATCACGAGCAATCGTAATCGTATCACGATCTACGGGATGTTTTGGACAAGCATCCAACTCTATTATTTTGGCTTTCATTTCCTTAGCAGGTGTCATCTCAATATTCTTCGGAATTTCAAAGAAAATGATTAATCTCAATTTTAAATTATTGAATCTCATTAAGACATCGAGTCGAGGCCAGCTCAAGATTTGCGATAAATTGACTCTATATTAAGGATCAACTTAAATTAAACTCTTAAATGCAATCCATCATATGCAGAAGTCTTGCATTGTAATAGGTATCGGCTTTTTCAAAATTCCAAGGTGGATAGGGATAAAGTCTAGCTTCGACGCAAAATCCCTCAGTCACCGCCGCCCACTGCCGGTCCTCAGTGCTCGAAGTATAAATCACTCCCTCTGGAGTTTTGATGGCGACAGCAAATGAGTAAATTTGCGAATTGACTGCGCCACTACCCATGACCGCAATCGTATCATTTACCTTGCTCACCTTAATGGCTTTGCCTTTTACAGTTTTTGAAAAAATCAGTGAGTAATACTGGACTAAAATATAGCCCGAACCACAAATAAAAATGACCAAAGCCAACATCAGCGAAAATTTCTTTATAAAGCGAAGCATATCAATCTCATTTTGAATCGTGTTAATTGAGTTAGATCTTAGCCGAATACTTATGCTTTGTACTAGAAGATTCACTCATTTGCAATTTTGCAGCTCAAGGAGCCTATAAGTTGCCGCTTTTTACCTTTTTCAACAACATAAACCTTGCCGCCATCCACACTTTTCGCACGGGCTTCATTATTGATTCTTTTGATCTCTATTTCCTTTGCGGCTCGAGTTTGACCTGGCATTTCGTAAATAACACCCTCTTTAAAATGAAGATCTTCCCAAATATCATTTATTCCTTTTGTGACCAAGTCTGGAAGTTCGACGATATTTCTTTCGAATTGGTAAGTAGTTTGTTTAAGTTTGGTATTATCTTTAGCACCTAAACTCTGATTCGCATCTACTTTTGAGAATTCTTTGTATTTGTCATATCCACATTCAGGACGGCTCGTAAGGGTAAAGATATCCCCATTTGAAACTAAACAATCACCAATGATTTCGGTCGACATAGAACAGCTCGCTCTTAAATTCGGACTGAAAAAAAATACAGTCAAGGACAATGTGAAAACTATTTTTGTAAATTTTGGGTTCATGGTGGCTCCTGGTCAATCTGTTTTTCCTAAAACTTTGCAATCGTAATGCCCGGGTCAAGGCAAATATGATTGACCGGAATTTGAACTCTCTGAATTTACTACATATCAAAGGCCAAAAAAAGCTTGAATTGGGCGAGTCCTTTACAGCAGTTCTCAATTCAATTTGAGTTTGAGCCTGGCGGGCAAAAGTAGGCTATTCCTGAGCTCTCGCCATTTTGAATAAGAGTATTCCCACCAATTTCTGCCGCGTTATTGCGAAGTACATTCTGGCTCTCAGAAGCAAGCCCCATCCCAGTGATACTTACATTTACGGGTCCTAAATTTTTACAGTTCTTATCAACACTCGATACTATTTGAACTTTTTCTCCGTTCTTATCGAGAGTCGCACAGCCAACTAAAAATAAAAACATTACGGGCGAAACAAACTTCATTTGATTTCCTTTTTTTTACTTTTTCCTTTTTACCAGAATCTCAAAAAAAGTCATCTTTTAATATTAAAATTCAAATTGATAAAGAGTTCAATCAACCGAGAAGCTAAATTTGTTCGATAGATGACAAAGAAAATTCATTGGTTTCTTGACACATTATTGAGCGGCAGCTTCCTACCTCAAATTCGAACAAAATATCATTGCACTTCGAACCTGAATATTTAATCCCAAAAAAAACTTGATCTTTTAACCTTCGCTCACTAAGTTACGGCAAGAATGAAAAATCCACAAACCAAATTCCTAAAAGATCAGCCGAAAGCTTATGGCGGTGACTTACTTAATAAGAGAAAAGCTCGTCAGGGACCGAGACCGCTCGCCACCAAACATACAATGCATCTCACAATGCGTTCAACTCAAGCCGTGGGAGAATGGTCGTTCGCACGTCAGGAAAACCGCAAGAACATTGCCAAGATTATTTCGAAGTTCTCGTATAAATACGGGGTGAAGGTGCTTTCGATGGCGAATGTTGGTAACCATTTGCACTTTCAGATAAAATTATCGAATCGTTATACTTATAAAAAATTTATCAGAGCGATTAGTTCGGCAATTGTGATGACGGTTACTAAAGTGAGTCGTAAGAAAAAACTCAACAAACATTTTTGGAATTATCGGCCATTTACCAGAGTCATCACGAGCTTTAGGGAATTTTTGAATCTGAAGGATTATATAAGGATCAATCAATTTGAAGGTTATGGCTGGGCCCGAGCCTATGCGATTAATATTGTCAAAAATTATTCGGGGTAGGCGCCTTACCCTATCCCATCGACGCAGGCTAAAGACTATGAGACAAATCCCATTGGCCCCAAACAAGCGGGTGTAAATCGTTGACCCCGCACATCGGTTGCAAAAAGAGCTACACAGTCTCCGTCAATGTATTTGGTTTTTCATGCTTACAATGCATATCCCGCTACAAATCAAGCCCCACTATATTATGAGGCCTTCATCAATCCTCTTGTCCAACTTGCGATTGAATTGAGGACGCTGGTTTCGGCGTTGGCGAATTGCACTCCGTAGTGTTTGTGTTCTTCGCTCCAAACAACGCGACCTTCAACTTGTATTTGCTCAACCCCGTCAGGTCCGGTGATCATGAGAGATACCGATCCGCCCTTTTCGAGCATTGTGTCGGCATTGAGTTGCAAACCTCCGAGAGAAATTGTGCTCACTTGCCCGACTAGTTCACGGTCGCCAAGTTTCACTTTTACTTCGCTATTGATCATGAAGCGATCGTACTTACGTTTAGATTTCGGCGATCTGAATCTCATTCCTACAGCAAGAGCCAGCGGGAGTGTGACCACCATCATAAAGATGATAAGCCCCATTTTATTGTGAG
Organism: Bdellovibrionales bacterium; assembly: GCA_043739185.1. Taxonomy (GTDB): domain Bacteria; phylum Bdellovibrionota; class Bdellovibrionia; order Bdellovibrionales; family JAMPXM01; genus JAYTQQ01. The sequence goes on along the minus strand of JAYUEN010000356.1, from coordinate 19,901 downwards.
GAGGAGGCATATTTTTATCCGAACTCATTGTATGCCAAATTGGCTCATTGACATTTTCGACTCGCCCGCAGCCGCCACTACCCGAATCACTTGCAGGACCGCGTGCCGAAGCAGCGGCATAAGCTGGCTGCGAAGAACTCGCGACGACATTTTTTGCAGCAAGAATTGAATTGTAGGCATTGAGTCTTCCGTGAGTCGATACTGTTCCTGAAAGACCGCTAATAGAATCGACGGCGCCTAGTAACACAGTTTTCAATTGATAAGCGCTCATATTTGAATTTTCTCTGAGCATCAAGGCAGCAATACCAGCTACGAATGGTGTGGCCATGCTCGTACCTGACATTGTTGCCCAAGTATTGCCGATAAATGTACTATATATACCAACTCCAGGAGCTGCTAAGCTGACAGTACTTGCTCCGTAATTTGAAAAACTAGCTTTGACGTCTCCACTGGTGGTGGCAGCGACTGAAACCACATTCGGAACATTATAATTTGCAGGATAAGTTGGTGTTACGTCATTGTTGGTCCCGCTATTTCCGGCCGCAGCTACAAATAAAACTTTATTTTGATAAGCATAGGCAATGGCCTGTAGCAAACTGTCCGAGGGACTTCCTCCACCCCATGAATTGCTAATGACTTTAGCTCCCATATTGACGGCATAATTGATGGCACTAATGGCATTGGCTGTGCTACCTGAGCCCGAAGAATCTAAAAATTTCAAAGGCATAATTTTAATTTTTGCGGCTTGCAGAGAACCAGAGGTGACGTCTTGACTGGTCCCCAAAACTATTCCTGCACAGTGGGTACCATGGCCTTCATCATCGGTTGGAGTTGAAGTTCCGTAGGCGAAATTGTAACCATGAACATCATCTACATATCCGTTTTTATCATCGTCAATACCATTGCCGGCAATTTCCCCTGAATTAACCCAAATAGCATTTGAACCGGTGAACACGGGATGATTCAAATCAAGTCCGGTATCAACTATAGCAACAATCACGGGCGCGAGCCCTGGGGTTAAGCTATTCCATTCATTTTGAAGCTGAATTGGAGCTGATGTTTGAGAAGTGGCTGACTGCGAATGCACTATATAATTAGGCTCAGCAAACTCGACTGCAGGGTCTTGATTGAGTTGATTGAGCACACTATCAAGATTTTGACTCGGATGCAGTTTGAAATGGTGAATATTCAAGCCTTCAAATGAGGCCTTCAAAGCCATGCGATGTGAAGTAACTGCGCGCCCAACAAATGCATTGGCTTCAACAGAATTGGGCTGAGCTCGTAATTTTACGATCACTTCTCCGGGCACAAATTCGACAGCAAATGCGCTCGCACTTAAGATGCATAGACCAATACTGAGCACCAATGACGTTCTGAATTTATGCACTGACTGACCCCCTAGAATTGAGCCTGGGCTTGATGAATAGCGGTTTAACTACTCACGATGTCCATTCAACTTTTCGGACAAAGGTCGGGGAACTTAAGTAAATATGGTTAATTTTTTGATAGTTCAAAACAGAGACAAAAATGGCCTCACTTTGAGGCCATATGAAACGCTAAAATGCAGATGGCAAAAACCTATTGCAATCTCATTTTTAGAGATCTTCGGGTGCTTCACTTTGAGACGCCGCAAAGTTTTTACTCATTTCAACACGTGAACTCTTTCGAACGCTTTCTATCCAGCCTTGAAAAGCATCCTGACTACGCTGATATGAAATATTCTTAGCCAATTCCTCAGGCGATTCAAATTTTGCTTCAGTTTCGCCTTTCTTATTTTTTGCGAGCTTCGAATTTTTAGCAGTTTCTTTACTCGCCGCTTTTGCAGCTGCAGCTTTATCAACTTCTTTGTATTTAATGATATAGGCCTTGTCCCCTTGTCTCACAAGTTCTTGAGCCAGTGGCGCCTTAGCTGACAATCTAAAACCGGTTTTTGCAAATTCATCATTATTACCAATTTTTGGTAAACTGGTTACGGTGATCGCAAAAGGCCCTGTGCTTTCCCATTTCAATTTGTGAGCGCTCACGAATTTTTCAATCCCTCCTAAATCAGATTTCTTGAGAAGTTCTCGAATCTCACCCATCATTGACTCAGTTTTCTTTTCAGCTGCCAAATTTTTAGCAATTGAATTCTTAGCCGTTTCAAAATTCGTAGTCGCCTTCGGAATTTTCTCTAAAACTTCAATGATATGATATCCGTACTGGGTTTTAACCAAATCACTCAAGGTATTCACTTTTAATGAGAATGCGACCTTTTCAAATTCTGGAACCATTTTTCCGCGGGTGAAAGCTTCAAGCTCGCCACCCTTAGTTTTTGAACCGGGATCATCGCTATTTTCTTCTGCAATTCTTCCGAAACCTGCCCCTTTTTTAATTTGTGCAAGCAAGTCCAGAGCTTTTTTCTCAGCCGCTTTTACCGAATCTGAATTTTTTGGATCAAATTTCAATAATATATGACGGGCACGAATTTTTTCTTCCGAATTGAATTCTGACGAGTGAGTTGAGTAATAGTCCTTCATTTTCTTTTCAGAATCGGCCTGGGCTGTGAAAGCCTTCACTTCTTCGGCACTCATTTGATCCGCACTTGCTAATTTGTTCGTTTGAAGCTCAACATAGTCGACATCGGCCTGTAGATCTCTTAGATCGATCTGCCTCTTGACCTCTTGCGGGGTCGCTCGTAATGCAGAGGCGAAAAATCTTTGCGCATCTTGAGAAATTGAGCCGCGCCTGAGTTTTTCTTCAAATTCACTAGGCGTCGTTCTCATATTTTCAATATAGTTCATATACCGATCTCGCTGAAACTTACCATTTTCATTAAAAATCGGCGCATTGCGGATAATTTCAGCAATCGCAAGATCAGAAGACACCAATTGATTCGCAACGCAGGCCTGATAAACCAATTCGCTTTGAACAAGCTGATTCAATGCCATTTCTTGCATTCGCTGGCGCCCCGCTTCACCTTGAAAAAAGGAAGCGTAAGGGCTGCCTTGCATATTCTGCTCCATCTGAGTAACCGCATCATTTAAATCACGAACCGAAATCGTTGTGGAATTGACGTGCGCAACTCCCCCACCCGTTCCCATCATGCTGCTGCCGCCTCGAGGAGAAAGTCCCCATAAAATGAAAACTAAAATAATCGCGCCAAAAATGGCCCAAGTGATAATTTTGGTGCGTGTGTTTCGACCACTATGCTTTAACTCATCAAACATTTTTTATCCTTTGTTGGCTGAAGCTTTTTGAAAGCTCACCATTATCTGCAAGAAATCTGATTTTTTTCAAGGAGATTTCTTGGAAAGAGCAAAGAGCTTTGCTAGCCTGTGACCTGAAGCTGCATCGTACGACTCACTTGGAGCTAAAAGGAGATTCTCAACTTGAACTTTTTTGCATTTGATTTACGCAAAATGGCGATCATCTTGGTCATTATTGCGTTGCCCTTTCTTTCGGTGAATATGCAAAGAGGCCCAGGAGACGAGGCTTGGTACCGAAAACCGCTGAGTATAATGGTTGGCGCCTTGCAAAACTCATATTCAAGTTTTACCAGTGAAATTCGCGGCACCACATCGACTTATTTGAAGTTAGTAGGGATCAAAAAGTACAATGCTAGTTTACTAAAAGAAAATGAAGAGCTTCATGCCGAACTTGGCGCTCTGACTGAACTCAAACTTGAAAATCAGAGACTCAATAAGATTTTAGACTTCAAACAAAAAAGCAAAATGAAAACGATTGCGGCCCGAGTTATTTCCCGGGATCTTTCCCCCGATCATTACTCGATCCGCATCAATCGTGGCTTTCAAGACGGCCTCCGAAAATTGCAAGCTGTAATAACAGTTGAAGGAGTGGTCGGCTATGTCTTTAAGCCTGAGGCCTATTCTTCACAAGTGCTCCTGGTCACAGATCGGGCTGCAAGTATTGACGGCATTGTTCAAAGCACGCGCGCTCGCGGTCTTGTACAAGGAAAAACCAAATCATTATGTCGATTGAGATATCTCGAACGCGCAGATGACGTCAAAGTTGGTGATCTTGTGGTGACCAGTGGCCTTCAAGGTATTTTCCCTAAAGGCTTTCCGATTGGCAAAATCAATAGTGTTCGCAAAACCGAATTTGGCATCAGTCAAGAAGCCGAGGTCGTTCCGATAGTCAATCCTTCGAATCTTGAAGAAATTCTTGTGGTCTTAGATTCTGGCAACGAAGACTTCTCAAATAAATATAGTACGGGTGATTTTGGTCCACCCCTGCTTTCAAAACTTGTTGGCTACTCTTCAGGAACGCCGCGCCTCGATACCTCAAAGATACAAGCCGCATCACCACAAGAAAAAGTAGAATTGCCGAAAGCAAATATCAATTCGATCAACGATCCTTCGCCCGTACGTCAGGGAGAGTGATTTGAAAGAACGCTTCTTACTCTACTCCAATGTTTTTTGCTTTTTGTTTTTTGCTTTGGTAGCAGCGAGCCTTCAGACCTCACTTTGGTTTCAAATCGCAGGCTACTTTCCGGCCCCAGCGCTCTGGATTCCGGCACTGGTTTATATTTCGATTCACCGAAGTGCAGTTGAAATGCTAATTACAATTATTTTAATCGCGGCAGTACTATCTACTATGACAAGCGTTTCAGAGGGCGTGATGCTAGCGAGCAGCTTGGTCTTAGGCGTGAGTGCGCGAATTTTCAAAGAACGCATTTACTGGTCAAGCTATACCTATTCAATGCTCATCTGCGGTCTCTCTGGCTTTTTCTTTCATTTGTTTAAATGGATAGCCGCCATGATTTTAGAGGAAAAACAATTTTTTGCTCCCTATTTTTTAGATTGGATCATTGAGGCAATGTTGACAGCACTGATTGCGCCCTTGTTCTTTCGCGCCTTTGTTTGGATCGATGAAGTCTTCGGCAGAGAGAGTGTCGAGAGCACTGGCAAGGTGGTTTGATGGCAAATAATTATGTTGCCAGCAATGAACAAGAAGCCAGAGAGTATGCTTCTCGCTACCGACTGGTTTACGGCCTGATCATTTTCACCACGGTCGTCTTTGCAACCAGATTGTGGTATTTGCAAATTATAAATGGTGCCGAACTCAGACAGTTTTCCGAGCAAAACTCGATTAAAGAAACCAAGATCGCGGCTCCAAGGGGGATCATATACGATCGCAACGGGCAAATCTTAGTCGAGAATCTACCAGGCTTTGAAGCCTCAATTGCCCCACAATATATTACCAATCTCGATGAAGTTGCAGGCGCATTGTCTCGGGCGCTGAAAATTCCGGCGGCAAATATTGTGGCTTTGGTTCAAAAGAGTAAACGCCTCAACGGACCATTTCGTGCGGTTCGAATTAAAGACAATCTCTCGCGCGAAGAAATCTTTTCTCTCGAACTTTTAAAGTTAGATTACTCAGGTGTGGACATCAAAGAGGCCGTCTTTCGCAGTTATCCTCTACGTGAAAATGGCGCGCAATTGTTTGGCTATGTAGGTGAGATTTCAAAAAAGCAACTGCCGATTTTGAATGAAAAATTTAAGGGCATTTATAAATTTCAGCAAGGTGATATCATAGGTAAAAGTGGTCTTGAAGAATATCTGGATCGCTATTTAAGAGGCCGCGATGGAGTTTCGATGATGCAAGTCGATGCCAGAGGCCGTGAGGCTCAAAGCGAAACTCCGAGTTTTTTAGGAACTATGGCGGGCACGCAAGATGCCGTCCCCGGACACAATCTCATTATAACCATTGATCGTGATATCCAAGAGGCTGCTTACCGCGGATTTTTAAATACAGGTTATACCGGTGGCGCCGTGGTGATGCGCACCAATGGTGAAGTTCTCGCTATGATCAACAATCCAAGTTTTGATCCAAATGAATTTTCGACCGGTATTTCGGCTGAAATTTGGTCAAAATTAGTTAATGATCCCGATAAGCCTCTGCGCAACAAAGTCCTGCAAGATCATAATTCCCCTGGCTCTACTTTTAAGCCCTTAGTTGCGGTAGCTGCTTTGTGCGAAAAAGTTGTCACGCCCTCTACTATCGTCTCTTGCCCTGGGGTCATGAAGTTCGGCAATCGTCCTTATCACGATACGATTCGCGGAGGTCACGGGGATCTCGTCATTACGCAAGCGATAGAACAAAGTGCCAATATCTTTTTTTATAAAATGGGAATTGCCCTCGGAATTGATAAGATGTTTCGCTTTATCGATGCACTCGGTATCGGGCACAAAACTGGGATAGACCTCAATGGCGAAGCCGCAGGACTTATGCCCAATTCTCAATGGAAGTTAGACACCATAGGTGAGGAATGGCAACCAGGTGAAAATTTAAGTAATGCCATCGGACAGGGCTTCGTACTGACCACCCCTTTGCAAATGGCGATTGCTTATAATGCTATTGGTACTCGCGGCCAACTTGTTAAACCCTTCTTGGTGAAAAAAATTCTGACCCCTGAAAACCGGGTGATCAAGGAGTTTGAACCCACAGTTATTCGAGATTTATCTCAGCCAGGTAAAAATCCGAATGATGCCGTCATAGATGTAAAAGTTTTTGATACCGTTCGTGAAGGCATGAGACTCGTAGTCAATGGGGCTCATGGCACTGCTCGAGCTAGCAAACTCTCATTTATTGAAATGGCCGGCAAAACCGGAACATCTCAAGTGATGAGTTTCTCGGCCGACCAAATTTATATCAATTGTGAATCCCGACCTCGGCATCAACGACATCACGGTTGGTTTATTGGTTATGCTCCTGCCGATAAACCTGAAATAGCATTCGGTATTTTGGCCGAACATGCCTGTCACGGATCAAGAGCTGCGCCAGTAGCTCGTGAGGTGGTTCGAGCTTGGGTAACCAAATATCATCCGGAATGGTTGGGCGACGACGTCCAGAAAAAGCGAATTACTGCTGAACTCAAAGAAGTGAAACCAGCAGAAGAATTAGAGGGCGAATGAGTTCGATGAGCTTACAGGTTGAAGAGCGAACCTTTTTACGCCGTATCGATTGGAATTTAGCGGGAGTAATCTTTGCCCTCAATGTAATCGGATTGGTCGTGCTTTTCTCAGCGACCCACGGCGCCGTTGCCGGCAGTGTGAACCGTTTGTTTATGTCGCAAATTTTTTGGTTGAGCGTAAGTTGGTTACTTTATTTTGTTGTGACTCTTTTTGACTATCAGCTTTTTTTGCGGATGGCTTACATCTTGTACGGCCTGAATTTATTTGCTCTCGTAGCCGTCATTGCCTTCGGAAAGGTGGCCCTAGGTGCACAGCGCTGGCTCGACTTAGGTTTCTTTATGTACCAACCCTCAGAGACCATGAAACTCTCTGTGGTTTTGGTTTTGGCAAGAGTCATGAGCCGCAAATCCTATCCTATCGGAATGGGAATTAAAGATATGTTTGTCCCCGCACTTCTTGTTGGTGTTCCTTTCGCAATTACCGCGGCCCAACCTGATTTGGGTACGGCTTTGATGTTAATAATTATTGGTGGTTCAATCTTGTTTTTCATTCGCATTAAGACCAAGATTCTTTTGACAGTGGGATTGGCCCTTGCCATTGCCCTTCCCTGCGCTTGGTTTTTTGGCTTGAAAGAATATCAAAAAAACCGCGTTTATACTTTTATATCACCAATGCGAGACCCTCGGGGCGCAGGTTACAATTCTATTCAATCGCGAATTGCCGTTGGTAGCGGTAGACTCTTTGGCAAAGGTTTTCGAAAAGGCACACAGTCACAACTTGAATTTTTACCAGAACGTCATACAGATTTTATCTTTAGCGTCTTGAGTGAGGAATTTGGCTTAATCGGCAGCCTCATAACCATTGTTTTTTTTGCAAGGCTATTCACTCTCGGAACGCGAATCGCCTCGCAGGCGAGGGAAAAAGCTGGGGCCATTATCGTCATCGGAATTTTAGCTATTTTGTTCTGGCATATGTTCATTAATATCGGAATGGTCATTGGCCTGCTGCCAATTGTGGGTATTCCTCTACCGCTGATTAGTTATGGCGGATCAAGTATGCTCACCACCATGACCGGACTTGGACTCATCAGCAGTGTCGCCTATCGAAAATTTTTGTTCTAAGCGTCGATTAGTTGATCCAGCTGCTCAAAGTACCATACTTGAACACCAGTTTGATAAAGAGCAATTCCGTCTAGAATTTGTCTTGAAGACTGAGAAAATCCAGTGGTCGGAAGCCCTTCCCCACTAGCGAAATCAGCAGCCATAGTAGATGTAATTTCCGGATGAAACTGGCAGCCAATGATATGATCATCAATGCTAAACGCCTGTTCAGAGCACTGCACATTTGAGGCAATTCTTTTCGCATTTAGAGGTAGCGAAAAGGAATAAGCATGATACTCAAAAACTGTCAGTTTTTGATTTTGCAAATTCACTTCGTGCCAACCGAACTCCCAAGCAGGATGTTTTTTTACTTCTGCGCCCAAAACTTCAGCCAGTAACTGGGCTCCGAGACAGAGCCCCATGATCTTTTTCTTTTTTAAAATAGCTGACTTTAAAAATTTCTTTTCCGCTTTCAGCCAAGGATAGAGGGCCTCTTCATCCACATTCATTTCTCCACCACATACAATGAGTAGCTCAAAGTTATCAAGAGGCGGCCAATTTAATATTTTTTCTGACCAAAGTATTTCATAAGAGATTTTTCGACTTTTTAACCATTCGATGCTCGAGCCCGGGGGGCTAGATTCTGTATGTTGAAGGATGACTGCGTGCATCTCCAAAATGTAGCAGGTACATTTTGGCGAGTCCATTATTTACAAGCTGTGCATTTTTTTTGGAAAATCGGCTTGGCCCTTGTTTTTTTAACTATTGGATCGAGCTCAACTCTTCAAACTCGCAGATGGGCGCCCACTTAAAGATCTTGCCTTGAACCTACGACTAATTCATCTCTTATCATCAGGGGCCAATGCTTGTTCGAGGCAATTTTTAATGAATTAAAAATGCTTGCTAATCACACTTACGATATTGTCTTTAGGGTGATTACCGACGATTTGCTCAACTTGCTTGCCACCCTTAAACAAAATCATAGTAGGAATTCCGCGCACTCCGTAAGTTGCAGGCGCATTTTGGTTTTCATCCACGTTTACTTTTATGATTTTAACTTTTCCGGAATATTCAGTCGCAATTTCTTCTAATTTTGGAGCAAGAGCTTTGCATGGACCACACCACTCGGCCCAAAAATCAACAAGTACCGGAGTGTCTGATTTTAAGACGTCTTTTTCAAAGTTGTCATCGGTTGTTGCAAAAGTATTTGTTCCCATTTTGTCCCCCAGTAAGTGTTCAAGCTAAAGTCTAATCATAACCGATAAATCAGTTTGAGTACAGCCTCAAGGTCGAGCTTAGTGGCTACTGGGAAGCGGCGCGCGACTTCTCTGCAGAATCTAAAAAAACCGACAATTTAATGAACAAGATTGCATAACATTGATCAGCAATTTGATGTGGCCGCTACTAAGGTCTAGTTTGGGCAAAAATAGGACACTTTTTCTTAAGCCTTACAATGTGAATTCACTAAGTCCTTTGCGCTATAAAGCCGATCAGAATTATATGGAAAGATCGGAATTTAACATTTTAATTGTTGAGGATGATCCAACCCTTGGCAAGGCCATCTATGAAATGGTCAAACGAGACGGCTTCACTCCTGTTCTGGTTACCAAGCCCTTGGATGCAATTCCCCAAACCAAAATGCAAACCATTCATTTGGCAATCATAGATTGTATGTTGCCCAAAATGAATGGTCGCGATCTTGCGGTTAAATTAAGAGCGGACAGCGGCGGCGATATTCCTGTGATCTTGATGAGTGGAATTTACAAAGACAAAGGCTATATCCAAGAGTCCACTCGTCAAACCGGAGCCTTTGCTTATTTGGTGAAGCCCTTTAATCTTGATGATTTAAAAAAACACATAAACGTAAAAATCAATGCCTCTCACGAAGTCGAAGTTCGAATGATGCCAGTCTACAATTTGATGGGACAAAGCACGATTTCTTCTGAAGAGAGAATCAAGGCAATCAATGAGTCTGATACCGTACATGGTTATGATCTTCCCTGGGTTTATAGCCTACTTTTAGATGATGAAGTGACCGGTATCTTAAGTATAGTTTCGCCTGAAGGTGCACACTCAGCAGTTACCTTTATGAAGGGCAGCATTGTACAAGTTGATATGAGCGATCAAGAATCTTTTTTCGGAGCACTTTTAGTTGAAGGCGGTTATATTTCCGCTCCCGAAATTGACGAAGCCATTAAGGCTCCCAGCCAAACCAAGCGCTTGGGCGAAAAATTAGTTGAAATGAATTTATTAAGCCCACATGCCGTAGGCATTGTACTTGCCGAACAGCAAGGAATTCGCCTTGCCAAAACGATACAAGACACCTCAATTAAAGTGAGCTTCACTCCTAGTCAGGATATCAAACCAGCGGTTGAAATTTCAAAAAGAATGTTTATTCAATACTTAGACGATTGGATTCTCTCAAAAATAAAACCAGAATGGCTTAAAGCATTTTATGTAAGCTGGATGAACCATAATTTCGTAAAGGGATCGGAATACTCAGAAAATCACCGCGCTCTGAGTTTGGTCAATATAAATAACTTACCTGGTTTTGTGAATGATGTTTTTCATAAAGGTACAACACTTCAGTCTCTTATTGCCAAATATGAAACTCAAGAGGCCTATGCGTACCGAGCCCTTCACCTTATGACCACCACCAGACTTATTGCATTTGGAAGTCAAACCAAACATCGTGATTTTGATGCTCAAACCAAACGCTTTGAAAAAATCAATGAGGAGATGGATCGACAAAATTACTTTGAGCGCTTGGGTCTCTCGAAAAAAGCCAAAGAGACAGAGATCAAACGTTCTTATCTTGATTTGGCAAAAGTTTTACATCCTGATAAGCTGCTTCCCAAAACTCCCGCTGAACTCAGAAGTTTGGTCACGGCAGCATTTGAAAAGGTCAATCAAGCTTACCAAACTCTATCGAATCCTGACAGCCTTGATACCTATTTGCGCGAATTAGAAACTGGAACCGCCGAAGTTGCCCTGAAGGCCGAGGGTCTCACAATTGAAGGTAAAGCCGCTCTACGAAAAGGCGAAATTAAAAAAGCTCTTTCAATTCTCGAAACTGCCGCAAAACTGAATTCATCTAATATCGAACTTCGAATTTTACTTATTTGGGCAAAATTAAAAACTCCGGCATTAACTACCAATGAAAATCTTGCCAGGATAAAAGCTGAGCTCAGCGAAATTCCGCCAGAGGATCGGCACTCTGCTCTTTATTATTTCATTAAAGGACTCTGGCTGAAATCAAATGATGAGCTCGAAAGCGCTCGAAAGAGTTTTGAACATGCGGTCTCTCTTGATGTCGATTTGATCGAAGCCAGAAGAGAGCTCAATTTACTCAAACATGAATTCACGGTCACCAAAGCCAAAAAGAACGATTTACTCAATGCCGATTTAAAAGACGTCGTTACGATGTTATTTAATACCAAGGCGAAGAAAACCAAATAAAGACACTTGCCAAAAAAACTTCAGGGCTGGCAAACCGAATTCAGTCAACTGCAACTGATCCAGAATCAGAGTCGGCTTCATAGTGGCAATAGCACTTTGTTTCCCCCCCAATACAAGGTTGGTATAAGGCATTTTGAACGCCTTGCCGCCGCATACCAACGTTGTGTTCGGGGAAAACGAAGTGCTATTGAAACTATTGGTAACAGAAAACTGAGACCGAAACAGCGAGACTGTTAACGGCCGCCGCTGCCGTTAAAACGGATCAAGCCTAACTCTAATGGGCACTAGTTTTTAATTTCACGGTTTTTTAAAAAGCGCTTTGGCAAAGGCTAGCTTTTCAGCGTTGATCGCCTCAATTGATTTCACATCATCTTTTAAATTCTGTTCAAGTTGATGAACCTTTTCAGTCAAAACTTTGTGATCAATAATTTGCGCCGCTGGTTCACTCGGGGCTTTGCTTAAAAATTCTTGGTATCGTTTGCTTCTTACTTCAGGCGCCATACTTGAAACTGGTATTCTTCTTTCAGGATAAAGCGAATCATTGGTGATGTCTTTGCCACCATATACGGTATTGGCTCCCTGTGTAGTTGGTCTGCGCATGCTGAGCTTAAGATATTTCTCATGAAGAGTATTCTGATCAACTCTTGCCATTTCAGCAGTTCGTTTTATCAGCTGTTCATAGTCAAATGGCGAGCTCATTAAAAAGTCATAAGCCACTTTTGATTCCTCACCCAATTTAGGCTCAGACATTGCCGGATACAACAAAAGGACCCGCGGTTTACTGATGAGCTTTTTGGCTTCAAGACCTAGCAATAATCCATCGACGTTTTTAGTTTTAAATGAAGCAATCACTATATCTGGTAAAAAACCAAGAGTCGCGGAACGAAATTGGGAGTCTTTATTAATTGAAATGACGTCAAAACCCAATTTTTTTAAAAGAGTCTGACATTGAAGGCTCTCATTGAAATCGTCTATTGCTATTATGATTTTGACCATGTCACATTATCTTGTATTTGCTTTTGACTGGTCAACAAGACAAAGCCAGAGCTAGCCTTCTGGTTTGCCACCTAAAGCCGTATCTGGGACTCTATAGAGGTAAACCGACGCCCAACTGCGAAAAAAAGGCGCTTACCTTGCTCTGAATTGTTCTAGCTGCTAGTCTAGTTTGATATGAAAATCTCGGGATTTAGTGTCATTCGAAATGCAGAGCTCATGGGCTATCCCGTAATCGAGAGCATCAAGAGCATTTTACCCATTGTAGATGAATTCGTCATTGGCGTGGGCCAGAGTGATGATCAAACTAAAAAAATGATCGAATCTATTCAAGATAAAAAGATTCGCATTTTTGATTCCTTTTGGGATACTTCTAAGACCAAGGGAGGGCTCATCCTAAGTGAAAAAACCAATGAGGCTCTCGATCAATGCGCCAACGACTGGTGTTTTTATCTACAAGCAGACGAAGTCGTGCACGAACAGGATTTGGTTTCGATACATCAAGCTTTTGAAAAAGCTAACAAAACTCCAGAAATAGAGGCTTTGCTCTTTCAATATATTCACTTTTACGGAAGTTATTCGGTCACCGCCAATTCACGAAAATGGTACCGAAAAGAAGTACGGGCGATTCGCAAATCTTCTGGAATCCGCTCCTTTAGCGATGCGCAGGGCTTTAGAGTTCAAGGAGAAAAGCCAAAGGTTTTGCCTACTCAAGCCCGTATTTTTCATTACGGATGGGTGAAGCCCCCGAAATTAATGGGCCAAAAGAGCAAATTGCTCAATCGCTGGTGGCATGGCGCCAAGCTTGACGAGAAATTTGAAGATTTTCGCTATGAGAAACAATATGGTTTGAAAAAATTCACTGGCTCGCATCCCGGGGTCATGAAAGACTTGGTTGCGAACCAAACTTGGGAGTATGATCCAAAGCGTAGCCTCAAGGATTGGACGCTAAAGGATCTCAATCTCTTTGCGAGTGATGCCCTTGAAAATATAACTGGCTACCGAATTGGCGAATACAAGCCCTATCGAATTATAAAAACTTAGGAGTAATTAAATATGGAAAAACAAATTTCAAAAGAACGAATTGAGACAATTCAACTTCCCAAAAGAAAATTTGAAGTCAAAACTGATCGCTATACAGTGCGAGTCGGATCCGGAGAAAAACTCGCAGTCATTGCAGGCCCATGTGTTATCGACAGTAAAGAATTGGTCATGGAGACCGCCGCAGCACTTGTAAAAATTTGCGAAAAACTAGATTTTCAACTCATTTTCAAATCGTCGTATGAAAAAGACAATCGGGGCTCAGAAAAAAATTGGCAAGGCCCAATGGTAAATGAAGGCTTGAAAATTTTGGCTGGAGTGCGAAAAGAATTTGGCATCCCGGTTCTCACCGATGTTCATCGCACTGAAGATGTCGAGCAAGTGGCAGAATTTGTCGACGTCCTTCAAATTCCAGCTTATATGTGCCAGCAAACTTCACTTGCTCTTGCTTGCGGAAAAACCGGCAAAGCGATCAATGTAAAAAAAGGCCAGTTTCTCGCTCCTGAAAATATGGGTGGAGTTTTAGGCAAGATTCAATCTACCGGAAACAAAAATATCTTACTCACTGAGCGCGGAGCATGTTTTGGATACAATCGATTGATTGCAGATATGCGCTCAATCCCGGTTATGCAAGAGCTCGGGGCTCCGGTTTGTTTTGATGCTACTCATGTGGTGCGATTGTATGGAGTTTCAAGTGCGGATCCCGCAGGTGGTGAGCCGCGCTTTGTTCCTCATCTCACCCTCGCTGCGGTTGCCGCAGGTGCGGATGCTTTATTTCTTGAGACTCATCCTCGGCCAATGCAGGCGAAGTGTGATGCGGCTTCACAGCTTAATCTCAAACACTTTGAAAATATGCTGCGCATGTCGATTGCGGTTCGTGAAGCCATTGGTACTCCAGAAAATGTTGGAGAGATATGCCCACGCGCCTAGCCATTAGGTATGTGCTTGGAGAAATGATTCCGACTTTCTTTTTGGGAGTCATTGTTTTTGTTTTTATCCTTTTGATGTTTCAAGCTTTACGCCTCACCGAGTTCGTTCTCGTACACGGCGTAAAAGTCACAGCGGTCGCAGAACTAGTGGCTTATATGTCGACTAGTTTTTTGCCCATTCTTTTTCCGATGAGTTTGCTCTTTACTATCATCCTTACCTATGGCCGCTTGAGCTCTGATTCTGAAATTGTAGCCTTTAAAGCCAGTGGCATGAGCATGTGGGAGATCATCACACCTGCAGTTTTCTTAAGTATCTTGATTGGTCTCTTAAGTGCTCAAATGGCCTTTCACATTGCCCCTTGGGGCAATCGTCAATTTGAACTTATGATCACCAAGATTGGTGCCATGAAGCCGAGTGTTTCAATTAAAGAAGGCACTTTTTCAGAAGGCTTTTTTGATCTCGTTCTTTATGCAAATCAGGTCGATCAAAAAACCGGCGAATTGGGTAATGTATTTATTTATGATGAAAGAAATGCCGATAGTCCGATGATTGTCATCGCCAGAAAAGGCATTTTGCAAGTCGATGAAGAAAAGCCTGGAGAATCAGCGGCACTCCTGCTCACGCGCGGAAGTGTACATCGAACCACCACCGGCCGACATACCAAGGTAGATTTCAAAACCTATAAGCTCCTGTTTTCAAATCCTTCGTCAGAGGATTTTAAAAAGAAATCACCGCAATCACTCACGCTCACAGATATCAACGATGGACTTAAAGATCCCGATACCTCAAAAGAAGATCGCCTCACTTTTAAGATCGAATATCACAAACGAATGGCTATTTCTTTTGCCTGTGTTTTGTTTGCTCTCTTGGGCGTAGGATTTGGTACCACAACGAATAAACGGGCTGTTAAATCTGGTGGCATGGTGATGAGCCTAGTTTTCATCGTGGCTTATTGGGTTATATATATTACCGGAGAAAATTTTGCTCAAAGCGGTAAACTTCCGCCAGGTCTTGCCATGTGGATGGCCAATATTCTCTTTGGCTTCGCCGGATTTTATGCTCTCAAACGCTCCTGGAACTAACTTCACTTTGCAAGAGACAGAGCAGATCTTGCTCGTCTCTTAGCGGATGAACCCCATCAAATAATAAATCGAGTGCTCCCAAATTTTGCGTCTGCATCGGAGAGGAAGGCAAAATACAAATAGTTTTATTTTGTTCAAGCGCAAGCCGTGCGGTCATAATACTCCCGCTCTTTCGCTTAGCCTCGACTACGAAAAGTAAATTTGTAAGGCCACAGATCAAGCGATTGCGTTTTTCAAAGTGATGCTTCTTCATTTCGACCCCAGGCAAAAATTCACTTACAATTGCCCCACCGGATTCGACAATTGCCTTTATTTCATAGGCAAATTGACGCGGATAAATCTGGCTCAAACCACTTGGTATAAGCGCAATCGTAGGCAGAAAGTTTCTGAGTGAAATGCGATGAACCAATTGATCAATGCCGTAGGCAGCACCACTCACAGTTACAGTTCGAGAGAGTTTTAAAAAACTATCGAAATGAAGCTCCATCCAATTTTTTGCATCAAAACTTGCATCACGAGAACCCACCACCGCAATTTTATTAGCAGTAAGCCAAGCCGGGGTGCCCTTAAAACTTAAAAAGAAAGGCGGTTGAGCAAGATTTAGATACTCTGAAGGATAAAGGTCATGTCCGGGATAAAGAATTTGAAAGCCCTGCTTTTCACAAACTTCGAGCGCTTTTTGGCCTTTACTCCATAAATTTGTATCTTCTTTGCATCTATTCAATATTGCTGAGCTCGCAATTTGCTCGAAGCTTTGTTTTAAGCTGCAGTTATTTGCAAGCAGTCTGGTTAGCATTGCAAAATACTCTAAATTCATTTCTGGAATCAATGCACTGATACAAGCAAGCTCACACATTTTATTGTGAAGTTCGTAGCTCATAATTTCTGGCATTGACTGGTTCGAATCTAATTTTTGGATTAATCTTGAACTCTTAAAATTAAGCTGCATATTTTCAAAATCATGCAAGCTCGGGCCCGATGTCACGGGCTGATAAAGCTCAAATCAGTTCTTTTGTGTCCGTAGTCTGAACTAATAATTCAGTGGCCTGAATCGAACGAATGGCCTTATCGATCGGAACAAGACTTTCAATTTCTCCGTCCCCACTGATGGCTTTAAGCTCATGAAATCTTCTGGCACTTACTAAAACTCGACTCTCAAGAGTTCCAAGTGATTTATTATAGCTCTCAACGGCGCCACCAATCTTTCTCCCGAGATCGGCAAAATTCTCGCTTAAGATACTCACTCGTTTATAAAGCTCTTTTCCGAGATCACTTATTTCTCTCGCATTGTCGGCAAGTGACGTCTGTTTCCAGCCATAAGCGACTGCTTTTAAGAGAGCAATCAAGGTGGTGGGAGTTGCAATAATGACTTTTTGATCTACGCTTTGCTCAATCAGCGAAGGATTGACTTCAAGGGCTGAACTAAAAAAAGCTTCACCTGGTAAAAATAAAACCACAAATTCAGGCGAATTTTCGAATTGATCCCAATAGGATTTTTTACTGAGTTCGGTGACTCGCTCTGAAATATGCCGTGCATGCTCTTGAAGTTTTTCTCGCTTAAGCACTTCATCTTCACTTTGCGAGGACTCAATATAACTTGAAATCACGGCTTTTGAATCCACCACAATGCTTTTATTCCCTGGCAACTTAACGACAAGGTCTGGTCTGAGTCTTGCGTTTTCATCCCCTACTGAAACCTGCTCGTAAAAATCACAATGATCGAGCATCCCGGCCATTTCAACAACTCTTCTAAGTTGCAATTCGCCCCAGCGGCCTCGTACTTGCGGCGCCCTGAGTGCTTTTACTAAATTAGAGGTTTCAGCTTTTAATTTTTCTTGGGTTTCTTTCATGCCGAAAAACTGTTCTCTGATGCCGGCGTAAGCTTCGACCCTGATTTTTTCAACTTCATTTATCTTAGAATCAAATTTCTCAAGGCTCTCTTTAATTGGGCGCACCGACATTTCAATTTGTTCATGGCGCTTTTCGAGCTCACTTTTGGATTGTTGGCTCAGTTTTTCAAAGCTCTGATTTGCAAGCTGAATAAAGCTCTGATTATTTGATTGCAAACTCTCAGCGGAAAGTGATTTGAAACTATCGAGCAAAGATTTCTTTGAATCTTCGATCAGCTTTTTTTGCTGATTGAGACTCTCTCTTTCACTCTCAAGTTTGGTTTCGAGTTGGGTCTTCTCACTACGAATCTGAAGAAATTCATTTTGGCTTTTTTCATAGCGCTCATCTCTCTTGGCGATCTCAGTTTTTAGTTCGCTGCGCTCTCTTTCAATCCCTAGAACTCTTTCAGAGAGTTGAGTGATATGATTTTGCTTTTCATTTAATTGCGTTTGAGCTTCGGATTCAAATTTCAATTGCCAGTATTTTTGCTGGGCTTTTTTAGTGAAAAAATGGCCCACAGCCAGACCAAAAATCAAGGACGCCAAACTTAAGAAAACCGGACTCAGAAAAATCGCCATTAAATTCATAAAAGCCACTCCAACGTGATAGGCCTTAGCTATACCTAAAATCATTACAAAAAGAGAGCGCGAAATGCTTATGCGGCCTATCCTTTTGTATTTTTTGCGAGTCTGCTTGCGAAAATCCTAAAAAAATGCGAATTTAGCAGGCAGAAATGAGGTCTCTATGAAAAGTCTAATATTAGGTTTTTTAATGGTTTTATTAGCTTCGGTAGCCAATGCGCGAGCACCTCAAGGGCATTGTCGCCTCAGTTATCATTCTGATAGCGCCGGAAGAGGGATCGAAGCTGGCTTTAAAGGGCTTAATTTGCGACCCGACCCCGTAGACGAAAATTGCTATCTTCAAGGAGTTGATGAAGGCTCAGCTCTTCCTAAAAATGATTCATTTTGTGCTCGCGAATTTGAAAACGGAAAACAAAGTGGACTCATGGTTTCAAATTCAAGCACAGGAACTGAATGCTTCAATAAGGGCTATATTGCTGGTTTCGCACTCTTGGGCGTGGCTGCACGGGCCAGTGATTCAAATACCGTAGGCAGAAACTGCGTTGACCAATATCGTCTTGGATACTCAGATGGCTCACAAGAAAAAGGGCCGAATAATCAGCCCTCATCTGAACCACTTTCTAGCTGCTATTTGACGGGATTTTACGATTCCGCCAAACAGTAATTTTTTATAGATATCTGAACCACAAATCAAAAATCATTTTAATAGTTCCGTCGAGATATTTAACGACGGACTTATATTCAATTTTATTTCCGTAAATATCGTGTTCTGCAAAATTATGGTCGTAGTTTAGATCGATTGAAGAAACTCCAATTTGATCTAATGAACGCATTTCGTCTTGGTGAGCTACGCCATCTTGACGTTTATTCTGCCAAAGTTTCAGCTTCGAAAAGATCGGGTCATGGCGATCGATCTTTCCGTCAGAATTGAGATCGTATTTGGCAAGAGCATCAAAACCATTGGCTGAAAATTGTCCGTCAGGCCCCATGGTATTGTCTCCAAAGAGTTGATCAATTCCATTTACGTTGCCGTTTGCATCCGGAAGTACCAAGAACATATAGCGATCATTGTGTATCCAAGAAATCTGCACTGGCACATTGGCAACTTTTTGATTTTGACCAAGGAGATTGAACATGACTCCATCTAAAGGCGCAGTCAACTGCATATCTCCGTTGCTATCTACTCCGGTATCGATAAATAGCGGTGATGCGTTTTCATCACATTTTCCGTCGCGAATATTTGGTTCATAGATGATATACACAACCACTGGCTTCATCGATTTTTCGTCCTCATCATCTTCGTCGTCTTCACCCCATCTGCCATATTTATCTGAAGACTTATATGGAGAGTAAGAACGATTGCATTCTGAGTTTGAAAATCTATGAGTAGAGAACATCCAACCTGATTGCGTATGATTGATAAATAAGAAATCAACCGGTTGAAGTGGCAGTTCCGCGCTATAGAGCATATTTCTTTGCACTTTCGCAAGCGGATCAATCACTCGTACGATATAGCTATTCTTTGGTAAATTATTACAGACTGAGAAATCAAGTTTCTTAAGATTCAGAACATCTTCACGAACTTTCTGACTAAATCTGCAAGCCACGGCTCCGCTATCTGGATCAATCATATCCACCTCAAGAACACTTGAAGATTTAACAGTTGAACCACTATTTTGCGAGCGAGCATCTGAGCAAATATATTCAACCGGATTGCTCACTGGAGTACCGCCACCAATTCCCGGAGTTGGAGAAGGCGTTGGAACTGGAGTTGGCACAGGAGTCGGAACTGGCGTAGGAGCCGGCGTTGGTTTTGGTGTAGGCATTGGTGTTGGGACCGGAGTTGGAACCGGCGTTGCAACAG
Organism: Bdellovibrionales bacterium; assembly: GCA_043739185.1. GTDB lineage: Bacteria > Bdellovibrionota > Bdellovibrionia > Bdellovibrionales > JAMPXM01 > JAYTQQ01. Next base: position 47 of record JAYUEN010000356.1, on the reverse strand, counting down.
GAGTTGGCGTTGGTTTTGGTGTTGGGACCGGAGTTGGAAATGGTGTC
>JAYUEN010000355.1:0-4141 GCA_043739185.1 Bdellovibrionales bacterium | reverse complement strand
TTTATATATTGAAGTAACTGCACGATCTTCTTATGAATTGTTCTTGAATTACAAAAATAAGTTTTTACGTTTATCCACTGGGAAGCAAAAATTCTCCTCGAAAATCGCCTTAAAATCATAGTGCTGTGGTCGGACAAAATTATAGCTATTTAGATTAGCGACAACTCGTTTTGACAAAATAGCAGAAACGAGAAACCCTCTGAAGCCATTCTTATTTTTGCTGCATTTCATTTAAAACTGCAGAATTTGTTTGTTTAAGGCTGTCAATGGCCGTTTCGATTTGTGCGACCTGATCTAGCTGACCAGATTTTTCTAAAGCTTTTTTCCTTTCTTCAAGCTCATGAATAATTTCCATGTTCCCATCATAACTAGCCCTATTTATTGCTAAGCTCGCGCCATCCATTTTATGGTACATGTATCCCGTTGGGTCGGTAATAAGATCGGCGTGAAAGACAATTAGAGTAGATATAATTCCTATGTTGAAGACACCTCTTACACTATCATAAATCTTTTGAGCCCCGAATTTTACATGAGAAAATATGTAGGCTCTGGTTTTTGGAGCATCTTCATTCATATCAGTGTTTGCAAGCTCATAGAGAACTTCGTCAGGTATTTCGCGTACGTTAAAAAATCGCCATTGCGGAATGTAGACAATGACTCCTACTCGAGAAAGGTAATGATACGTGAGGTAATTTGCCGCAGCGTTTGCTCCCACGGCGAGGACACCTTTTAAGTAGGGTTTGTATTTATTTAATAAATATCTAAAATCGGCCTTAATAGTTATGTTTAAAGTCAGTAAGTCGTTTTTGTAAGAGCGTCGTCTCAGTTCAATTTTGGATTGGATGCGAAGGTTCTTTTTAAGACTAAATACAGCAAACGCATTTTTAACCCAGTATTTCGCTCTTTCCGAAAGTCGACCATCACCTAAAACCTCATCCTCTGCTGCCCTTAAAATTTCTGTTTCAGTAACACTATTTTTTTCTGCTAGGCTTTGAAAAAGGTTTTGATCTTGAAACAGATCAGAACAAGTCTGAGTGTGTGCCTGTACGCTCAACAACAAGAAGAATACAATTAGTAAAGGAGCTTTCAAGATTTTCATGCTTTTAAAGCTCCATTTATTGACCTTCGCTTATTTATTGGGTGTCTGAAGTAGTAGATCTTTCGCAATGAGAGTTGCTTTATAGTTGATTAAGGCGGAGCGCATCTTGAAAGTGTGCGCTCTAATTTCAGCTTTATTCATTTGTCCATGTACGATCATCCCGGCCACCACTAGAGCTGATGTAAGGGCTACAATCTGAGCTCGACCATCAACACTGTGAAGGTTATTCATTATTGCGCCCGCCATAATGGTCATAAACACTACCGAAATCCCGCTCATACCGGTTACCAAGGACCCAGTATTTTGCTCACCTATTTTCAGGTCTGAATTACTATTGGCCATTTGAATTAACCGATCAATGAGCTTTATTTTTTCTTGTACAGGCAAACTATCTAAAACATTCGTCATACCTAAAAGAATGCCAGCCTGATCACTTCTGCTCGTATGTGGGTCTAGCGCTACGGAAAATTGACTGTTCAGCCCTGTTAAGACCGCTTCGATTTTTCTTTCGCAGTTTGCATCAACTAGAAGCGCACTCGTATAACTTGAGGACTTTGAGTAGTCATTGTCCGATTCCAGATTTCCACTTGGAGATATCCTTAAGGCTTCATGTAAAAAGAAAACTGTCGCTCCAGGTTCTTCAGAATTAAAAAGCTTATGCCAGTCCGCGATCGAAAAGTCTGTGCAGTTTAGAGAGATAATCTTATTAGATGGTTCAAAGACATAAGCCATTTTGTTCAATGCCTTAATTTGAACTAATTCTGTTCCCGTCGCACATAAAGGTCTTAAGCCTCCTGGCATTGTGAGAGTCGAGTGGAGTGTATCCGTATCGAAACGAAGAATTGCTTTTTGTTTAATTGTCATGGAGAGAGCCCGCTCAGAAATGCTCACGAGTTTAGCTTTAAACCCAGCCTCAATTTCGGTCCCACCACCTGCATCGCCGCCGCCGTGGCTGCCTGCCGCATATACAGTGGGGCTTGTAAAGGTCACTAAGCTAAGGCTTAAAAGTACTTTGAATGCGTCTGATAATTTCATAGAGTCTCCAAAAGGTTATAGAGCAAGTCTCATACCGCTCGATAATGTTTATATTGCATTGCGGCGGAGTTTTCAATATCATCTTTGTGATTTAGTTATAATTAAAATGACATTTTGTGATATAATCTGTGTAAGCATATGATATAATAAGTAATGTCTATATTTAACTATTCTAATTATAAAAGTTATTTGAGAGCTCATATCTCGGATCTACCAAGAAAGGGGCGAGGTGAGCTTGGCAAGATGGCAGCTGCAATCGACATGCATCCGACACTTATTAGTATGGTGATTTCTGCGGACAGAGACTTCACTTACGAACAGTCTTTCGCTTTGTCTGAATACCTTCAGCTGACAGCACTTGAGGCAGAATATTCTCTTTTGCTAGTTCAACACGAGCGAGCGGGCACCCAAAAATTAAAAAACCATTTTAAAGAGAAAATTGCAAAAATTAAAAGTGAATCAAACAAAATGGCAAATCGCTTTGAGCATGAAAAAAAGCTCAGTGATCAAGAACGCAGTATATTTTATTCTTCATGGATTTTTTCAGCGATTCGCCTTTTTTGTTCGACTTCATCAAAAGGTAAAAGTTTGCAAGAAATTACCGAGAGATTTTCATTACCACGCAATCGAGTTGTCGTTGCACTTGATTTTATGGCTACAGCAGGACTCATTGTCGAAGAATTAGATCATTACAAAATGGGAGTTAGCCGAACCTATTTGGAAAATGATTCTCCTCATTTACCACGACATCACATGAATTGGAGGGCGAAGGCTATTCAAAAATCTGATCATGTAATAGAAGAGGAGTTGATGTTTACTTTTCCGATGTCGATCTCAAAGAAAGATTTTGCGTTGGTTAGAGAGCTTTTGGCAGATACTTTAAAGGAGATTTCTCGTATTGTGAAAGAGTCCCCGGCACAAGAAGTCGCTTGTCTAAATCTCGATCTTTTTTGGGTTGAAAGATAATGACAGGCCTCCTTATCGAGCCCAGCAGCGACGTGCGAAGTAAAATTGGGCTATGGCCACATTGCCCGCAGCCAGATCTTAGGCCCTGACTGCTCTTAGTCTCTTGGGGCCGGCTAGCGCCCCCAAAAGGCTCATTTTAATGGCCATGCAAATCTATCCGATTTTTTGATGTCAAATTTGGACGGCCTCTATTCGCGATTCGACCTCGCGAATATGGCTCAAACAAGTCTTTTTGGCTCTAAGGTACGTGTTCGGCAAACTCTTCGCTTAGTCGCCATCCCAGAGCATTCAAATCCAGATTCCGAGAATTCACCAGATCATTCATTGCTCATTGTGTTCGACCATCCAAGCTGGGTCAGACATTCGTTTGTTACTTGCCAAAATATTGAATTCGCATATAAACTTATTCATAATATTAATTATTTCTGTGAAACCCGAGTACTTCAGGGGAAGGATCGTTTGAATTATTATTTAATTTTTTTCTCTGTCGCCCCTGTTAGTTTCCTTTTAATAGAAAAAATTAAGAATAAAAAAAAGTACCGGCTTAATCCGGTCGTAGCACTTAGATTACAAAAATTTTACAATTCTGGTTTAGCGGCAATGATATGTTCAAACTTAAATTTCCTTCTGAGCGTGGAGAGTTTACATCTAAATTCGCACTGGCATCCGGAGTACGCATCGCTTTATATGAAGGCAATTTTACTCTTGGTTATTGGCTCTCTTTTTTTCGCCTTGCGAGGATTTCGCCATGCCAAAGAATTATCGAGACAAAAAATATTTTCCGATTGGCAAGGAATACTAGATATCTGGACATGCGCTGTAATTGTCGTGAGCATTTTTGAGGCGAGTGCTAATATTTTTTTCATGGGAATACACTGAAAGTAGCGAACAGGAATAAGATCCTTAGCTGGAGAACTTAATCGGCTGCATAAATATCTCTGCGTGAATCCAAGTTGGACTTAAACGGCGTTGTGGCGATTAAAATGAGCTCCCAGATATGGAAAAAACCATGTGAGCTATCGATCCCTTTGATGTCAAATA
>JAYUEN010000354.1:0-4151 GCA_043739185.1 Bdellovibrionales bacterium | reverse complement strand
GCCGCACGCAGCTGAAAAGCATTTGTATAATCGTAATCATAATAACCCAGAAGTCCAAAGCCTGTGCCGGTCATCGCTGTTGAAAAATTAGCTCCGGCAACGGTAAAGTTAACGGCCATTTTATTCATCAAATAGGACCCAAGCAGGCCCATATGCTTGAAATTAGAACTCGATGAAGATGCTTTGGAAGATTTCTTTTGTATTGATCCTTTGGAGGTTTTTTGTGGCGCTGCAGAAACAGCGAGTAAGGTTTGCCCGATTTCAGGGATTCCTTTGATCACATTTGCAACAGCCTGATCACCTTTGATGCTTGTAATCTGCAATAACCCACGTTTTTTGCCTGTCGAGCTGACCGTAAAAAATTGGTCATTAATTTTCAGGTCTGAACCCTCAACAGAAATTAAAGCTTTAGTTCCTTTAATTTTATTAACTGTTGCACTTTCAGCTGAAGAATAAACAAGTGTCAGTATCACAAGTAATGGCAATGTAAATTTCATCCTCCACAGGCTAATTCATCGCGATCTCCAATACAAGGTTTAGAAAGCATCAAAAATTTTTAAATCGAAATGAATTTATTTTTAGCATTGAACCAAGACCAAGGTTGAGAAATATCTTTTTTGCAGACCAACCGTATAAGATGTCTCTAAGATTTGAAGGGTTATGAAAATCGTACTCACTTTTCTACTTTTTTCTTTTGGCGTCATCAATTGCTGGGCCTACCCAGCATTTATTGGTTATGCTTACAAAGCTTGTATTACGTGTCACTACAATGGGCAGGGTGGCGGCGCTTTGAATGACTACGGAAAAGCGTTGTTCGCAGCCGAAATTGCTTCCAGGTCACTGTATAATAGTAAAATAACTGCTGATGAATTGGGGGAAAGGTCACCCTTTCCGGGTCAATCATACCTGCCTAATTGGTATCGTCCGGGCTTTAAATTTAGAGGCCTTTGGTTTCAAGTTGATCCGGGCAGCACCAGTTCGAAAAGTCGCGCGATCCCAATGCAATTGGATTTTAGCAGTGCTCTTTTATTTGATGATGCTCAGAAGTGGGTCTCAGTTTTCACTTTCGGATATATGCCAACTCCTAAAGCGCTTGAAAATACATCTGGTCCCATTGAAAAGCCCAGCAACGTGATTTCAAGGGAATATTATTTGCGCTGGAATCCATCCAAAGAATGGTTTGCCTACCTTGGGTTTATGGACAAAGTTTATGGAATTCGAACAAATGATCATACAGCCTTCAGTCGACAAAAGACCGGCCTTGCTATGAACGATCAATCGCATGGCGCAATGATCATGTATGTTATTCCGACATGGGAATTTACTCTAAATCCATTTATTGGTGACCTTATGCAAGCCTCTGATTTAAGACAAAAAGGCGCCTCTATCATGATCGAAAAAGATTTGGGAGAAAAACATCGTATTGGCGGAGCCGTGTTAGCTTCGGAAAATAGTTATTTACGATGGACTCGGGCCGAGCTTCATTCAAAACTTGGTTTTGGCGAGGGAAATAGTTTTATTACTGAGGGTGGTGTGATTCAAGATCAGCCTAAGGGCGACAAGGCAATTCTTGGAGCTTATGCTTTTATAGAAGGGCTGGCACAGTTTGCGCGAGGATATTCTTTTATGTCGCAAATAGAATACTATAATAAAACTATGTCTCCTCTAAGTCCTGATCAGATCAAGTGGAGCTTTGGATTGCTTATGTTTCCGGCACCCAGTTATGAGGTACGAACAACTTTAATTAACGCCCGAACTCAGTCAGATTCAGGGGTCAGTGCCGACCAGTGGCAGGCTCAACTTCAGTTTCATGTAGCACTGTGAGGATTTATGTTACGTCAAAGGTTTTTTATATTATTGATCGCTGGAATCTGGGCTCAGACCACTGCGGCTCAGGTAAAAAAACCGGTTGCCCAGCAGAAACAAAGTACAAAATCTCGTGCGCCTAAACCAACGCCGGCTCCTACACTTAGTACTGAAAGCCCTCCAGCTTCGAATGCCGTAAAGCTGCCGATAAAAACAAATCGTACTGCGAATCGCCAAGGAATTATTTTAGATTATAATAGTTGGTTTGAAAATATTCGCATTCAAGGCGGAACGCCCTTTGAAACAAAGGCGTTACTTTATGGGATCGGGGTTTCATATGAGTACAATCTTTTGCGACTGACTTGGGGTTGGGGCCTGGGCGGCGGATTGATTCATGGCTATGCTGTATCGGGGGATTCGAGTGATCCATCATCCTACTACGCAAAGCGTGTACCTCTAGAAATTGGCCGCTTCAATGGACGAATTTTTCGGCGCGTGAGTCCACGCTTTGACTTGGGATTACTCACCAGCGTTCTTTACACCTTTACAAATTATCCTGTCTCGAATGGCCTTACTGTCGAAAAATCAGGCAGTGTTCTGATGGGCGCGTTCTTAGATACTCGCTGGCGTCTAGATGGACATTGGGAGTTGATTCAAGCTTTTGGCACGTTCAATCGCGGCCCTTCGTTAGCCTGGCGCTTGGGCACGACTTATATTTTTTAAAATCATTAGTTACATTCCGAGAATCCACGTCTTGATGGCAACAATATCTTCGCTTGAAAGACTGCCGTTCTGTGGCATATCACCAGAGACTCCAGTGGAGTTCCCTCGGATGCGGGTAAAGAGGATTGAGTCGGTCAAGCTGCCACCGACAACTCGGCCATTGGAAACGAATTCTGCTGCGGTCCACGCGGACCAGCTCCCGTGACAAGCAAAGCAACTACTTAACATGACAGTGCGAGCTGCTAGAAAGTCTGCGCTTCCAGAAACTGTGGACCCATATTTCAAAGCATCGGACGTCGACGTATTATACGGCGACCGTCCGCAACCAAAGACGACAAAGAGCATTAAAAGAGCTTTCGTTCTTTTCATCAGATCAATGACTCGGCTACTTGCCGGGCTTCGTTGGTAGTTTAACGTTTAAAGTCACATCGTCATCAACGCCGACACCCATATATTTAATCCCAGTGATTTTAAAATCACTCAATTTAATTTTGAATTGAGCTGCCAATTCATTACTAGCCACCTTATATGTGCCAGTGACTTTTTTCTCAATCCCTTTGATCTTCAGGATTCCAAAGCCAGTTCCATTTTCGCCTTCGCCCTTTACAAGAATCGCTTCAGGATACTTGTCAGCTTCCAAATGTTTCCGAGTATGATTGTCTCTCAGTTCGATACCAGTCTTCAAATTTTTAAGACTCACATGAATATCTTCCGCCTTCACTTTGCTGCCTACAACTGTAGCAAAACCTTTTACGTCGCTTGTCTTGCCCGTAAAATCTCCGGCTGGAATCAAGTGAATATCAAAAGCCGCTTCTGCTGCAAAAACCCCAGAACCCAAAATCATACATGAACAAAAAATCACACCTTTTATCATTTAAACCTCCTTCAAAAACAATGCTGTGAATTTTAATTGATGGCAATATTTTTCCTCTAACAGACTAGTATCAAGAACAGGTTTTTAAAAAATAGTCTAAATTTCCTAGCAAAATTTCTTCAGCCAACTTTCTATTTTTTTTCCACTCCTCGACTAGACCGACACTTGATGCATCGGAAACAAACTTAATTGAAAGAAATGGCACCGAAACTTTTTGACAAACATACGCCAGCGCAAAACTTTCCATATCATAGATATCGCAAGAAACAGTTGGCAGGGTCATATCGACTCGATCACCAGTGCCACAGGTAACACTCAGCAAATTCTTAAAATATCGTTTGGGGCTGATAATTTTTCCTTCGGCTCCAGGAAAAAAGCCGGGCAGCATGCCAACAGCCGTCAGATCAACATCTCTTTCAACAAATACTCCAACTTCAACAACAGAGCCCGTAGACAATTGATGACTTCCGCAGGTTCCCAAATTAATTGCGATATCATACTTGGAAGCACTCAAATGCTGATAAGCTGTCACAGCAGAGCGGAGTTTTCCAATTCCTGTGTAACAAGCAATTATTTCGTGGGCTTGAAATGAAACTGGTATTGATGTTTTTTTTATTTCAGCCGGGCTGGCAATGAAAACCGACACCCTTGCCATTAAAAGAATTTTTTACGCTGCGAAGATGGAAGGATTTTAAGCATCTCTCGATATTTGGCAACGGTTCGACGAGCAATTTGAATGCCCTCTTTA
>JAYUEN010000353.1:0-4153 GCA_043739185.1 Bdellovibrionales bacterium | reverse complement strand
AGTGAGTATCAAGCGCAAGATTATCTATTTCAGCAACAGGGTTTGAAGAAAGATCCTGTATTTGACGAATACCGAACCGTAGATCTTGGTATTGATCTCGGCATTGGTTCTGATTGTGGTCGCGTGGATTTTAAAAACACACTTCAAGCAAGTCTTAAGAACATGCTCGATAGCCGGTACTTTGGCGACATCGGAAAAGACATCATGGCGGGCTCTCCGATGTTACTTGCCTGCTATTTCTCGCCGACTTGGTGTGCAATCTTAAAGCACTCCCAAGTGAATGCCAACTTTATGTCTCAGATGAGACTTAATCAGTGTGCTCTCATGGACAAATATCAGGATTCGAGAGTTGGTGACTATTATGAAGAGAGACAGACTTGCGTTCACAAAGAGATCGAGAAAAACGGCGGAAATATTGAAATCGCCATGCAGACGTGTAACTCGAACCGTGTGTGGGACACCGGGCTTGCGAATTGGTCCGGTAATAAGTACGGAGAAAAAAGCGATTCCAATAAGCTCATTGAGAGTTCAGCGAAATGGGCAGGCTTTGATACTGCTCAGGGCGGTTCTAAAACTATAAAGCTCGTTCAGAGTCTTGTAGGAGATACTGTTGTTTCGCACGGAAAAGTGTCAGTTGATTACGGTGACAAACCATTTGGCCTTACGCCCCGAACACACCTATCAGGAATTGAGCGAGATATTCAAGACAAGCTCTGCTCAGGTCTTTTAGTAAAAATCGACGATGCAGGACCCTCACGAATGAATGCCGTTATCAGGGATGCTGATTTAAAAGCAATCACTGGTAGTGACGATCAAACTCTTCTTGATCGACAAACTCTTCGAAGCCTTGCGGTCATGCCATTTAAGACGAGGGCCATGTATTGCCAAAGGCTTGCAAGCTCTGTCGCAGTGGCCAGATTTTCAGAGGACATGAATCGCTCACTTGATGTGCTTTCAATGGCAAGTCAAAACCCAAATCTTCCCGACCGCAGGCGAAAAGAAATTGCCGACAAGCGAGACGCGCTCAAGCTTTCCATTGATGCGACCTTAGAGCTTCAGCGAGAGCGTAATAGCCCACTCAATCAAGTGGTCTCACAGATTAACCAAGAAGGAGGAGTCATTCGAGCAGATCTCACGCAAGAGCGCTTGAATCAAGAAGGTAGTGCGATTCAGTCGGAATCTGCTCGCAGTAGGTTCTTTGACTGCTCAGACGGCGTCATGTGTGCAAACTCAAAGTAACTAAAGCAAAAAGGAGAGAGCATGTTTTCAAATACCGCGTATGAAGCACTCTATCAGCTCTTGGGGCTTGAGCTTCATGCAAAATTCATTGAGATCATTACTGGTGAGGCCTTTTTTAAGGGCCTTATCCTTATCATTTTTGGAGCCATGTTTTTTCTTACAATTCTTAAATTTGTTTCAAAATATATTCCTGGATCTCTCGTTGAGCGCCGTCACGTTCCCCTTTCTAAGATCATTAAAGTTATTGCTTGTTTGTTTTTAGGACTTGCCATTTTAAGAGTTGGATCAGACGCCAAGGTTTCAGATTACCAGGGTAAGAACTGGGCCGAAAATCCCTATGTTCAAGGGCAATTTCACGGCGTTGCGGATGAGTATAGAGTCAGTGCAGTTTTTCAGTTATTGAGTAAAACCGCCGAAGGTCTAACGAGTTTATTGTCTCAAGCCATTGACGATCTTTTTGCCAAAGGGAACTCACAGCTCAAGACGCCGAACTTTTTTTATAAGGCGGTTATGTACGGTGGCCTTTCGACGATCAATGATCCGACACTCAGAGACAAACTAAAGTTTTATACCGATGAGTGTTTTACAAAGGTTCTGCCTGGGGTTGAAAAAGATGCGAGTCAAGGTGCGCTGGATGGTCTTTTTAGAACAAGCAAAGAAGCCGACCGAGAGCTTTCCGACATCACTTTAGATCTAGGTAATGGAAAGAAAATGAACTGCGCAGAAATCAAAGAACAAGTTCGATCAGGTCTTGTAGATTACGCTTCAGAACAAAGTGGCGGCCTTCCCCAATCTCTAAAAGAAAAGGCTTTTGGCGAATACTACGACTCTACCGCATACTACAATTACACGGCGTCCATGTATTTAGTGAACTACTACATGGATCAACACGAGGGGCGCTTAGGAATTCAAAAAGGCGCTGAGGTTACCGGCGGGGCCGGAAGCGTATTTCAGTTCCTGGATCGGTTTGTGAGTTGGAATGGCCTGTTGGGGACATTCGGCCTTAGAACTTCACAGGGCGCTTCAGAGGCCGCAAGTCGCTCACAAGAATTTAGTGAGCACTTAGCAAGAGCGCCGCATGTTGCAGGCTTCATCAAGATGGTTTTGATTTTCATTTTTCCCTGGCTGATGTTTCTTGTGGTGGCCGGAAACTGGCGCGTCCTCATTGTCTGGTTCTGGATATACTTCTCGGTGTTGTTGTGGACTCCGCTCTGGACACTTCTCTATCACCTTATGCTTGGAATTGCGATGTCCACAGAAGTCATGTCCGCCTTCGGTGAGCTTCACGATGGCGTGTCTTTATATTCAGCCGCGATCATTAACTCAAGGCTCTACTATATGTTTTCTATCTACTCTTGGGTGCAGTTGCTGGTCGCAACTCTTACGACTGGATCAGTCTTAATGTTCTTAAAACCAATGCTGGGAGAAAGTGAATCGGAGAGCAAACCAGAGTTTTTGGATGCGGTCTCAGGCCCCGTAGCAACAGCAGCAAAGGCGGCTCTATGAGTGATTTGTACATTGAATTTCAGCCCGAAACTATATGTTTCGGGCTCGGGGGTGTGGGGGCAAAGCAACCACTTTTTGGGGTGGTGGATATCACACCCCTATCTTGCCACGAACCAAAATCCCCAAAAGCACTAAAACTAAATAATGAAACAAAACAAAGGAAAAACATGAACACTACAAAAACCAAAACAAGTACACGCCAATTAATAGCCCAACTCTCTTTCATAATTACAACTGTCGCAATAACGTCTCAAATTTTTCTCACTGGCTGCGCAAGCGCTCCGCATAGGGACGATTCAATTAATGCCATTTTGCAAAAAGAGAATGAGCTGCTTGAGAAACTGAAAGCGGAGCGATCAGGTGAAAACTTACGGCAGCCTATTGAGCAAAGCGAACCGCTTAAGCGAGCGGAGACGCATCTGCTGATGTGTCTTGATGAGATCTTAAAAGCAAATGAATTGGTAACGACAAAATTAATCAATCCAAACAAAAAGGAGGCAAAAAATGGGACAAATGAAAGAACTCACAATTGATTCAGGTGAGGAAGTCATGCAGGCCGTTGGCGAATTGAATGCGACAGTCAAAGATGCAGCGATGGCTTCGACAAATCTAGAAATAGATCACGAGGAAGTAAGGGGATGGCTCACGACAATTTTTAAAGCGGTCATTGCAGCATTCAAACCATGAAGAAATTAGTTAAGACCTGACGGCAAATATGCCAGGGTAAGTGATGAAATTTCAAAAGAGTCCCACGACACCCCGAGGACTTTTTAATCGAAAAACAAAGGGGTAATTATGGAGCAATTAAATTTAGATATAGGTGCAGATATTAGAACGGCTTTTTGTGTTCGCGTGAGTGCTGCTGAACACGAACGAATTAAAAAAATGATGAATGCTACTGGGATGTCTGGCCCAGAACTTTTTAGACGTTCACTCTTAAGTCGATTGGATTTGGAGCAACCGCTATTTTCGCCAGAGCTAGCAAAAGAATTTGCTACTGAGCTAAAACGCCAAGGAACAAACATTAACCAAATCGCAAAAAAAGTAAACTCAGGACTTTTTGCAGGATGGAGCCAAGCACTTTCCGCTCTCAATGTTAATTATTTGAAATTGAGTCAAATGCTTACGGTGAACTATGCCAGTCGTTAAACAGAGCTGGGTGAAAGCACCAGAAGCTCTTGAGAAATATTTAGATAAGGATCGTGCCTCCGAGCCCGTCAGAAGTGTATCGAATGGGCTTGCCGAAAATATGGCGAAGCAGATTCGAGATGAGCACAAAGGTCGTAAGAAACAGGCTAAGAACTTAGCACTTTGACCTTCCCCCGAAAAAACGGACACTTTTTAGAACTAAAAACGTCTAACAAAGGGGAAATAAATGGGCAAGATGGGGCAACGTCGTTACACTTCA
>JAYUEN010000352.1:0-4158 GCA_043739185.1 Bdellovibrionales bacterium | reverse complement strand
ACTCCCGCGATCTCAAGCGTTTTGCCAGTCATTGATTCAAAAATTCAGACAGAGCAAGACCTCATTAATCGCATCAAGAGAGTGCCAATTAAAGTTTCAGCTTTGGGTGGCATAAAAGTTTTTTCGTTAAGCGGATCAAGTGAGATTCCTGTTGGAAGTGAAGCCATGGCGATTTTAGAAAGTGGCGCCACCAACGGAATCGTAAAAGCAAAATTGACCTCCCCCATTATTGTCGATGGCGAAAGGCTAATTCCAGAGCATGCAACTCTATTTGGTAGCGGCAAATCTACAGAGGAGCGACTGTTTGTTGAATTCACAAAAGTGATTTTTCCAAATGGCGAATTCATCCCGATCAGAGCCCAAGCATTTGATCTCTCCGACAAGATTCAAGGCTTAAAAGGATCTTTCGTTGGCGGCAAAAGCAAAAAAATGGGGGCAGCCATGGGCTTTGGCCTCTTGGGCGGTATGGCCGATGGACTGCAAGACACAAGCGGGTCCATGTTTGCCACTGAGCGAAAGCGCTCGCTCAGAGACGCTGCTCTAAGCGGAGCTTCGAAAGCTGCCCTCGATCAAAGTCAAAGTTATATGGAAGAAATGAAAAATGCTCCGAACATCATCGAAGTCAAACGGGGTACTGAGTTTTATTTACTATTCGATGAACCAAAAAAGAAAGAAGGCTTTTAGTATGAATGAACCAAAAGGAAGTTTTGATTATCTCGACCGGATTACTTACGTATGGAAGTTTTTATGGACTGCCGTCAAAGAAATTGTGATGGGCGTTTGTAAGGACAGAATTCCGGCTCACAGGTATTGCTATGTCGGAATCGCTGCGTCGTTGTTACTCTACTTGAGATTTGATCAATGGGTTTTCGGACTCTTTGGTAAGAGCTCTCACGTTACAGAATCTGTCCGCAGTTTTCTTGAATACGCTCTCCTGTTTTCGGGTTGGCTGGTTTGGGGCATGGTTCGAGTCGTTGAGCGAAATTCTGTTCTTGAAAAGCTAAAAGTAGCCTTTGAGGCGGCAAAACTAAAATGCGTTGGCAAATACCCGGCTCTTGTTGAGGATATCGAGGTTGATGAACATTTAAGATGCCTCAAACTTAAAACTCACGGCATAACTCTCTCAGAGTTCAATGCGGCTCGTGAAAAACTTGAGAATGTCTTAAATTTCTCAATCGTGAAAATGTATCAAGAAGATGGTGATAAAAGTAAAATTGAGATTTTATACACAACCAAGGACCTCGACAAAGTCGCCTTGTTAGAAAACCCCGAGCAGTATGCCGACGGAGATATTCCGATTGGACTGAGTCACCAAGGGCCAATCAAGGTTAACATCAGAGATGTTGCGCACATTTTAGTTGCGGGTCAATCAGGCGGCGGGAAATCCAACTTTATGAAGATGGCGTCGTCGATTGTTTCAAGTAACAACAAAGAAGCTCAAATTATTTTTCTAGATTTTAAAGGCGGCATGGAGAGTTCCGATCTTAAGTCCCGACTCGACAATATGCATGACAATATCAGCTACCATGAGGGCTCGGCGGCTTCCATTGCCGAACTTACAAGGCTTGGAACGGAGCTTGCGACTAGACTCGATACCTTTAAAAATCTTGGAGTAAGTGATTTTGATCAGTACCTCAAGGCTCAGCTCAAGAGAAGTACTGGCCCATTTGAGAAGAGCACAGTTACTGAAAAGCGAACCTATATTTTCATTGATGAAATGGCACAGCTTTATTCTACTGAACCTGGCCTTGATAAAGAAATGGTCGTGAAAGCAAAGGCTGCGGCCAATCGAATTGCCCGTCAGGGCAGGGCCGCAGGAGTACACCTGATCGTCGCAACTCAAAAGCCAGACTCTTCTAGTTTTGATCAAACCGTTAAGTCGAATTTGCCAGGAGTGCTTTGCTTCCCAATGGCGAATCAAGCATCGAGTGTTGCGGCACTTGGGACTAAGAGAGCCTTTGAGCTCGATCCAGAAATTAAGGGCCGTGCTGTTTGGAAGTTTGGACCCAAGCTCGAAGAGATCCAAACCTACAAGTTTTCTTGAAACTTTAAATTATAAAATAATATGAGGTATGAAATGAGTGACGCAAAAAGTGCGAATCGCTTTCGTGGCAATTGCTTTTACATGAGCGATCGCGATACAGAAATTATGCAGTTCTTATGGCGATGGAAAATTGCATCGACCGCCTCCATTCATGAAGCGGTTGTCAAACCCGGCTCTGCATATTCGGCTTACAAGGCGTTGGAACGATTAGCCCATCATGACTTAATCGAAGCCACATCAAGTAAACAATACCGCTTCACTGCCTGGCATCTCACCGATTTAGGTTTTAACACTATTCGAGAATCTCTTGGGGAACTCACAGAAGAAGGTTACTTATCTGAAAATTGGTGGCATGATCGCAATGTCTTGGCGTTTCACCTCGGTGAATGGTCGAAGTATAAGTTTTCAAATGTTCAGTTTTTTACGGAACAAGAACTTAGAAGAAGGTCTGTGGAATATTACCCTCCTTGGGCGCCACAGATCAACGACCATAGGTCAGACGGTTATACTTTGATTGAGTCCGATCAGAAGCAATGGGTACTCGCCTATGAGATTGAACTTACTGCCAAGAGTGTTGCGAGATACGAATCCATCATCAGGTTTTACAAGATGATTCGAAATGTCGACCGAATTTACTGGTTGGTAGGAAATCAGAAGGTGAAGGATCAAATTCTCACCGCAAAAACGTGCAGCAAAGAAGATAGACCAAATTATCATCTGTTTGTGGATTTGAAAGATTATCTCAATCTCGGGTGGGACGCGCACATAAAGAACGATCGGTCAGATAACCTATTCACCATTCGAGAGAATATACGGGGACTGATAGGCGACCCATACGGGAAATATATCGGCGATATACAGGGAACTGCGATGTTTAACGTCCATTACGACCCAAACAAAGTCCTTGGAAAATCAAGACCTTCCAGAACTTGAGCTCGGACTCATTTTATAACTGAGTATGCCCCCGTATATCTCATTCAAAAATTCGTATCTCGAGCCTGAATTGCATTCCTGCCTTTCAGGCTTTTTTATTTCATTTCTTCAGCTTTGAATTTTCAAAAATTTTCTTAAATTCCATTCCAAACAATTAGGAGTTAGTCATGCGTTCAATTAAATTAATTGTCCTGCTGCTTTGTCTCGAGCTCAGTGGATGTGCTTCTTTCAATAAAACAAAATCGACGGAGCCCCTGCAAGCCGAGCAGCCGAAACTATTAAAACCTACAGTCAAAAAGATTTTCATTCCTCCTGAGATTCGTAGCGGAGGTCGTGAGTGGGTCGAAGGCCACAACATGTACCGTATAGAGCAGGAGACAACATGGAGTCGGTAACCGGCCCTATGAATATTGATGGGCATGAGAAAGCAGTAAAGCCCTCTAAGCAAATTGAACGAGCCAGTCTTGGAAAAACTGAATCCGACAAACTTGATTCTTGGATTGCTCAAATTAAAAAGTCATCAAAAGGCTTTCTGTCCCTTACGAGATCTGATGTTGTCAACTTTCTAATTCGTGCGCATCGAGATGAGCTTTTACCAAAAGAGTGTTTACAGGTTCGAGCGGAGAACTACGATCCGCTTAAGCATATTGCTTGGATCACTCCGCAGATTAAATTAGCCCTCACTAATGGCGATAGCGAACGAGTAGCCGAACTTCAAGAGGAGCTTCGAGGTGTGCAGCTCGCTGCGATTCAGCGTCCACAAGAAGGATCTGGTGCTCCCAGTCGTCAAATGAAAGAGCAACCAGTTTCAAAAAAACGAAATGTTAAAAATAAAACCAGTCATAAAACAAATCAAGACGAGGTGTCTCGCTCAACCAACTCCGCAGAAATTCAAAACGGAAAACCTCATGAGCAAAGCGCTTCTCATCTTGATTTTCCTAGGAGTTAATGTATGCTCAAGCACATAAGAGGGATTGAAAAATCTCTCTCGCTCTTTGAAAATTTAGGAGAAGGATGGTTGTCAACAAAAGACGTAGCGAGGTTTCTTTCGCTGAGTCCGAACGCTGTTCGCATAATGGTTTGTCGAGGTAAAATTCCGGCATTTCAAATTGGTGGACGCTTAAGATTCAGAAAAAATGATTGTGTTTCGCTCCTTTCAAAAAAGGGAGAATGAAAATGGC
>JAYUEN010000351.1:0-12483 GCA_043739185.1 Bdellovibrionales bacterium | reverse complement strand
ACGCCTATAAATGGCAGAAGGTTAGCCGGCGTCAGTTCATTTGGGCTGAGCGGAATCATGGCCCATGCGATTGTAGAGGCGGCAGATGATTCAAAAATATTAAGTGAAAAACCAATTCGAGGTCATAACGTTTTAACTATTTCGGCTCGTAATGAATGGGCACTGAAAGAGCTCGTTAAGAAATATGAATCTTTTATGTTAGAGAATACACGGGTTAATTTAGACGATCTTTGTTTTACTGCAAATACGGGTAGAACTCACTTTGAATATAGACTGGCTTTCGTTGGTGACAGTTCGGAATCGATTCGGTTGCAATTGCGTAATTGGCTCGAAACCAATCAAAAGCTTACACCTATCGCGTCAGAACCACCTCCAGTAGCATTTTTATTTTCTGGGCAAGGCTCGCAATATGTCGGCATGGGTAAAGCACTTTACGATCATCAACCAGTTTTTAGAAATGCTATGGACGAATGTGCAAAAATACTGACTCATTTAATTGATAAACCACTTTTAAATTTAATTTTCGAAGGAAGCAATGAGGATAGTGCTCTTCATCAGACCAAGTATGCGCAGCCGGCCTTATTTGCGATTGAATATTCGTTGTATGAAATGTGGCGGAGTCTAAACGTAAATCCATCAGCAGTTATTGGTCATAGCCTTGGAGAAGTTGTAGCGGCTACAGTTGCAGGCGTTATGAGTTTGGAAGACGGACTGAGGCTTGTTTCGACCAGAGCCAGACTTATGCAAGAACTTAAGGGTGAGGGTGGTATGGCTGCCGTGTTTTTATCCAAGGAGAAGCTTGAACCCATTCTTGCAGCCTTTGGTGGCAGCATTTCTATTGCAGCTATAAATGGCCCAACATCTTTAACAATTACAGGTTATAAAAATGAGCTTGCTCCGGTGTTGAAAGAATTTGATCGGCTCGAGATTAACTATTCTAATCTTGCTGTTTCCCATGCGTTTCATTCGCGACAGATGGATGATATGCTTTCTGAATTCGAGACGTTTGCCAAAACAATTAAATTTACTTCTCCTCAAATTCCGGTCATTTCAAATATCACCGGTGGTTCAGTCGGCCCAGAGTTATGTCGTCCAGAATATTGGTCTCAGCATGTTCGTGCCTCTGTTATGTTTTACCAAGGAATCAAAAGCATTCAGGAAATGGGAATTAAAACTTTTCTAGAAATAGGCCCGTCTGCGCCCCTTATAGGAATGACAAAATACTGCTTACCTGACCTTACGAATATTGGACTATATTCAACACTCAAAGCTAAGCAGCCCGATTGGGAAATATTTTTTGGATCTATGGGAGAACTATATAAGAGAGGATTTCAATTAAATTGGCTCCATGTTGAAAGTGATACCTCTGCTCTGCATAAAATTTCTCTTCCGACTTATCCATTTCAGAGAAAGCGAATTTGGCCACTTGATAAAAAAATAAATTTAACCACGAATGTCGATTCAAATCGACATGAACAGATTCAGAGCCAAGTCGTCCCGATAATTAAAAATACTGAGACTGAATCACAAAATTTTCAAATTGTGGCATTAAATGAAGACATTTCGCAAAAAAAGAAGATAAGTAAATTATTATTAGAGCAAATCAATAGCGTCATTGGAAAACCCTTGAATTCGATTTCTGAAAAGGACTTTTCAGAGCTGGGCCTAGACTCATTGGGCATTATCGAGTTGACAGGCAGACTCAAAAAGATATTTGGCGAAAAATTTGCGCTTTCAGATCGAGTAATTTATGAAAACTTCTCGCTCGAAAAACTAACTCAATTCTTTTTTAGGCACCTTAATGGCAATGTCGTCGTCGATGGGATGTTTCAAAAGGCGGAAATCGAAGATACTGTTTGGCTAAAAATTTGGAACCCCAATCCACATGCGAAGACCCGATTAATTTGTTTTGCCTACGCTGGGGGAGCCGCCCAGATGTATCGTGCCTGGCCGCAATTTTTACCAGAAGACGTTGAGCTGGTTTGTGTACAGTTGCCGGGACGTTGGGAGCGCATAAATGAATCTCCAGCGAAAGATATTGGAGAGGCTCTAGAGAAAATAATCGGTGCGCTTCAAAAATTGTCGACGAAGCCATACGTGATTCTTGGTTATAGTATGGGTGCGATCTTGGGGTTTGAACTTGCTAGGAAGATGAGAAGCAAGGGCTTAGCCTTACCCACTCATTTCATTCCATTATCCTGCCCAGCTCCGCATGGGACCTTCGCCAGCAGATTAAGACCAATTGCAGACTTGCCGAATGACATGTTTATAGCTGAATTCAAGAGAATTTTTGGGTCAATTTATGGCGAGAGCGAAATGTTAAATTCAGGACTAAGTGATGCTTGGTTTTCAATACTACGTGGCGATGTAACTTTGTTATCAAAATATCAGTACCTCGTAGAGGCAAATCTCAATATTCCAATTATTGCTATTGGTGGAAAATCGGATCCTTCGACCTCTCAGTCAGACTTGGAATTATGGGGTCATCACACTACTGCTGATTTTTCGTTCCAGCAATTTGATGGTGGACATTTGTTTATACACGAAATCGAACTTGAAAAGTTGGTGAGATTTATTTCGACAAGCATAAGCTATGCTACACTTAAAAAAAGTGGTACTGAATCATAGATAATTTGAAGTTGTCTCAGAATCAGTGATACTAAATAAAGCCTAAGTTCATTTTGATTAGGCTTTGATTTGCGGCGATGATTTCTGTCGGCCCTTTTAGGGTGACACTTCCTGAGCTTAAGATATAAACAAAATCAGCAACGGCGAAGGATTCAGAGACACTTTGCTCGACTAGTATAATCGCACAATTTTCATTTATTGAAATCTGTTTTATTGCTTTAAAAAGAGAATCCTTTAGTCGCGGAGAAAGCCCAAGCGATGGTTCATCTAATAAAAGAAGTTGAGGTTTTGCGACCAAGGCCTGTGAGATAGCGAGCATCTGCTGTTGTCCTCCTGACAAGCTCCCGGCCTTTAAATTTAAAACACCTTTCAGTTCTGGAAAATAGCTGAAAATTCTTTCTTTGATCTCAGAAGGTGAACTCCCTCTCAATTTTCCCGTGTAGGATCCGAGCATTAAATTGTCATCAACCGATAATTCAGGAAAAACCAAATGCCCTTGTGGAACATATTGGATACCCATTTCAGAAGCAATTTCTGGCCAACCGAGTGGCAGCTCCACATCTAAAAATGTGATCTTACCATAACGTGGTTTTTCTACCCCTGATATAACTTTCAGCACAGTCGATTTTCCCGAACCGTTCGTGCCAAGAATAGCTACGATTTTCCCCGCTTCAACTTCCATATTAATCGAAAATAGTGCTTGAGCTGCGCCGTAATAATGATCCAGATCTTTTACTTTTAGTATAGTTTGAGGCTTAATTTTCCCTGGATCTTTGGAGACTTGAATTTCTGCCTTGATTTCTTTAGAACCTCCCAAATAAACATCAATTACTTTTTCATTTTTAACGACTTCGTCTGGTTTCCCATGACATAGAACTTCACCGAAATTCATAACGACGATTGAATCGGATAATTTCAAAAGTGTGTGGACGTTGTGCTCAACAATGAGCGCCGAGGTCCCAAAGCTCGATTGTATAAGCTTGATAATTTTCGTTAAATTTTCGATTTCAAATGGCGGAAGACCCTGGCAGGGTTCATCTAGCAAAAGTAATTTTGGTTGCGAAATTAATGCTCTTGCCAAGTCAAGTCGTCTTCTCCAAGCTAAAGATAATAACTGAATAGGACTGTTTTCCTGGTCTAAGAGATCTGGTGCCCCTTCGCGTCCTGTAATATAAGGATAGTTTCTTTCTTTTTCATCAGGCTCAAAATATTCACGGGCCTGACGAAAAAAATCTAAGATGAATCTAGCTTTTTTACGCAGTTCACTTTGATTTTTTTGCGCGTTCAAAGAAAAAATATTTTTTCTTAAAACCGATAACAAAGATGGATTAAAATCTCCCATCATTACGTAATCTAATATGGTAACATCGGGTAAAAATTCAAAAAAGTTTAAATCCTGAAAGGTTCTCGAAATACCGCATTGGACGATATCTTGCGGTTTAGATTTCAATAAATTTTTACCATCGAATAAAATTTGGCCCTGGGTTGGTTCGAATATACGCGAAACGCAATTAATTAAAGTCGTTTTCCCAGAGCCATTAGGTCCCATAAGGCCCACAATACTATTTTTTTGGACCTCTAAACTAACATTTTTTAATGCTAAGACCCCTCCAAAATGAATGGAAAGGTCTTTTATAGATAGCAATGGATCCAATTTTAGTTATCCTTCATTCGAGTCCATTTTCCATTCTTTACCTCTACAAGAACCGGTTTTTCAAATGCCCAATGTACTTTAGATGAGTAAGAAACTGGTGTCAGACACAATCCGCAATTATATCCTGTCATAGATTCTGAGGCAGCTATGAGCGACTCTCGAGAAAGATTCTTACCAGCCCTCTTCAGAGCTTCAACAAATAATTCGGCTCCGTAGTAGCCTTGGATGGACGCCATAGAAACCGGAATATCATTTTTTGTCATAAGATCTTTGAAATCGTTCCAGCCAGGAGTTCCGAATGATTCATTCAATGCTTGATTGGCAGTTGATACAATTCCATCTTTTTGGCCTTCAGGCAAAAGGTCGAGAAATTTGCCGGCTGTATTGAATGCAAACACAATCCACTGAGGCTTAAATCCTTGGCTACTCGCGTATGTCATCGAATTTGGGCAAAGTCCACCGTAGGTCGCGTTGAGTACGACGTCACACTGATCCTTTTTTAGAGAGAGAACTTGGGTGTTTGCCTGAGGAGCATCTCTTGCCACTCGTTCTATCGCGCCTATCACGACCTTATCGGATGCTTTGGCTGTTTTGTTATAAGTCTCAATGGATTCTTTAACACCCTTTAAAAAATCTTCTCCCAAAGCGTTTTCAGGCAATAAAAAACATGCTTTTTTGCCCTTAAACTTTTTGGTCACAAATTCGCCATCAACTTGTCCTTGTTGTTGATAACCGCTTTGCATAACAAATAAGTTTTTATGAACCGGATGATCGTACTCACTCGAACCGTCGAGAACTTCCATGTCCGGGACATTGTTTGCAATTAAATATTTATAGACTGCTTGATGTGCAGTTGAGATGGATTCAAACATCGCGAAAACTTTGTCGACCTCAACTAACTTGCGCGTTGCAGCGGCTGATTTGGTAAAGTCTGCTTGTGTATCGACATGAAGATATTTTATCTTTCGTCCCGCTACTCCACCGTCAGCATTTATTTTATCAAAATAAGCAGTGGCTGCCCTTGGGGTAGGAGACCAAGCGGCAAAGGCACCGGATTCCAATGTATGACCTCCGATCAAAATCTGTGTATCGGTTAACCCTGGATCGGCTGCTAGAGCAGCCGATGTAAATAAACAACACGCAATAATTTTGAATGTTTCGAGCTTCATGTTCTTCATAGTTAATTTTCCCCTTTTGTCATTGTAGTTATGCAGTCAGTTTCATAAATTGAAAATTAATTAAACAATATATAATGCAAAAACAAAATATGATTTTCATTAATTTGCATCCTTAGAAAAAATCATTCAAGGATCATATCCGCAGCTTTTTCTGCAATCATGACAATGGAAGCATTGATATTACCGGTTACCATTTTTGGTATAATAGAAGCATCGACAATCCTCAATCCCAAAATATCATGGACCTTAAGCTGATCACTTACGACAGCCAAGGGATCATGACCCATTTTACAAGTACCAACAGGATGATAAATGGACTGGGTTCCGATGTTCCGACAGTAATTCTCAAGCTCAATATCTGTTAAAGCGTTCTTTGAAGCACCGATTTCCCCACTTATTAGCCCACTAAATGATTTTTTCTTAACTAACTCACGCACGAACCTAATTCCCTTCACTAAAGTGTGAATATCGTCCTTTGAACTTAAATAATTCGGATCGATTATCGGTTGATCGTGAGGATCTGATGAAGCCAATTTAATTTGGCCCAGGCTTTTAGGGCGGGTAGGGCAGATAATAAAACTGACCCCGTGCCGGTTACTTAAAAACATATCATGAAGAGATTCGTTAAGACTAAAAGGTAAGAAAATCAGTTGCAGATCCGAAGCCGGGAGGCCACTTTGAGTTGAAAGAAATGCACCAGCCTCAGCTCCAATGCCCGTAAACATCCCCGTTCTTTTTTCCTCCCAAAGTTTCATTTCATTTGCCATGAATTTAGGATCTATGCCGAACATTGATGTTGGCTGCCTAATATCAAACACCAGATTGCCACGCAAATGATCTTGTAGATTTTTTCCGACACCTGGGAGGTCTACCACCGGATTCACGCCGACCTTTGTTAAATCCTGGGCAGGACCGATACCAGAAAGCATAAGAATTTGCGGCGAATTAATTGCACCACCAGATAAAATGACTTCTTTGTTTGCCTTAGCTTCGCCAGATTTGCCATTCTCAATAAACTCAACGCCCAACACTCGATTTTTTTGCATTATAAGTCTCGTCACAATTGTGTGAGTCAAAACTTTTAGATTTTCACGACTCCGCGCGGGGTTCAAGAACCCGGTCGCAGTGCTTTCTCGTTCGCCGTTTTTTTGATTAACTTGAAAATATCCACAGCCTTCTTGTTTAGCACCATTAAAATCTTTCACTTCATCAAGACCTGATTCTTTACAAGCATTAATAAAATTTTGCGATAGAGGGTGCTTCCAAGGTATTTCTGATACGCAATAAGTTCCCCCTTGTTCATGATATTTATCGTGAAATTGTGTGTTGTTCTCAGATTTCTTGAAATAGGGAAGAACATCTTTGTATGCCCATCCTTTATTCCCTAGTTCGGACCAACTGTTAAAATCACTCTCATGACCCCTCACATAAAGCATGTAGTTAATTGAGCTACAGCCACCCAAAACCCGTCCTCTCGGCCACTGAAATCTTCTCATATTACAGTGTGCCTGCGGAACCGTTTGATATCTCCAGTCCATTTCTGTGCCTTGAATGAACGGGATATTAAGGGGGATTCTTATATTTAAGTGATTTTCGCTACCACCAGCTTCGATCAAGAGAACTTTGTGTTTCTTGTCAGTAGAAAGTCTGTTAGCTAAAACACAACCGGCCGAACCTGCACCAACAATTATAAAATCATAAGAATCCATAAGCCTCTCCAAATTAAATTTTTCTTGCTTCAAGTCTACCAAAGAAGCCCCGAGGTCGAAAGGCTAAAATAACGAGCAACAAAACTACCACAGCCAAGAACTTCAACTCCGAGCCGATAAAAGGTATATTTGAAGAAATGTTTTCGACGAGGCCGATCAATAGACCACCTATTAGCGCCCCGAGCGGACTCTCTAATCCTCCCAAAGCGACTGCCATAAGTGAATAGCCATATATACTCGTGAGCATCGATGGCGTAACGTAAAGTAATGGAGCGATAAAAATAGTAGCAACCAATCCAAGACTGATTGATATACCCCAAGCGGAAGCTAAAATGTTAGAGGATCGAATGCCACGTAATCGAGCCAACATACTATTTTCTGCTACCGCTTCAAATTTTTTACCAAGATCAGAAAACTTAAAAAAAATAAAAATGCAAAGTACTAGAATCGAAGCAACAAAGCATATGCCTAGAGTGTGACGAGGAATGCTGGCTTCGTGAAAGGTAAAGCTTCCTTCGCCAAATGGCGAAGGGAATGGTCGGGGCTCGTCACCAATTACGTAAGATGACAGACTATTGAATATAATATATATTCCAACCGTTAATATCGATTCGCTTGAGCGCAAGACCGCTTTGCGTTCAGTCACAATCCGTATGAATAAAACGTGAATGAGATAACCAATAAAAAAACTAACTACGACTGCTAGGAGGTAACCGATGAGTACTCCGAACTTCTGAGTAAAGTACATTAGGAAAATCAAACAAATTGTGCAGATCTCAGTTAAGCCAAAGTTAAAGAGCTTGTTCGCTCGATAAAGAATAACAATAGAAAGTCCAAACAGACCATAAATACATCCATAACCAATTCCATCAACAAGCTGAGATAAAAAAATTTGTAAGTCCAAAAGAACCTCACTTTGAGTTAAAAAATTTCTTTCTCTCTTCAAGAAAGTCGTAGTCAGGAGGCGGATTGTACTGGACGCTTCCTCTACGAATCCTCGGTTGAAATATTTTCTTTGCTAAGCTTGATATTCCTCCACCTAAACCTTTTGGGACAAACAAAATGACCAGGATCACAGAAAGGCCATAAAATGCATGAGCGAGATTTTTCCCCCCATTGATATGTTCAGCTGCAAAAGCTGTAATATCAGGTTCGTAAGTTAAAAAGCAGCCTCCAACCATAGAACCAAAGATACCGCCCACACCGCCAATCATATGTGCTACCACAAAATCAATTGAGGTACTCGGTGTGTAAGAATCGGGGGAAATAAATTGAATTAAAATGAGAAGCAATCCTCCAGTGATACCAGCAAGAAAGGCACTCAGTGCAAACGCTAACAGCTTATAAAAAAATACCGGAACGCCAAAGATCAATGAAATTTCATTATCGCAACGAATAGCACGAAAAGATCTACCTATCTGACTGTATCTTAAAAGATTAAAGACCAGAAACATCAAAATAATTACTGGCAGCATAACAACGTAATACTTGAAAGAATCTGCTGATAATTTTAAACCAAACGGAACTGTAAGTTCACGCAAATATAGCCCGCCCTCGCGCATGCCAGATAATCCGACTAAATATTTAGATTTCAATACTTTTGGAATCGCGAGTGAAAATACATAAGTAATTACAAAAAGATAAAAATCCTTAACTCTTAATGAGGGGAGTCCGAGTATGAAGCCTACGCCTGCCGTAATTAATCCGCTGAACAATATAGCCGGCCAGATCGGAACCACAAAACCTAGAAATCCGTTTGCTATCCAAACGGTTAGATATCCACCAAGCATTAGGAAGCCAGAATGGCCTAACGAAATTATTCCGCATTGACCAAAAAGAATTTCTAATCCGATGACGCCAAGTGAAAAAACAAATATGGTGGCAATTTTGAATAAATAGTAATTCGGAATGAATTGAGGCAACACAATAATAAGAATACTGGGAATTAACCAAACAATCACCCTCTCTTTAAACGAATATTCCCCATTTTTTCGCAGGCCAAGTATGGCAAAAAGAGATCCTAAGATCATTGTGCAAATCAAAATAACCCCAGCAATTCCGAAAGCTAAGGGCAGTGCAACTATAAGCTTAAGAATAAATACCAATATGCCTTTAAGATTTGAGCGATTAACGTTCAATGCCCAAGCACCCACATTTGAAAGAAGCTGTGCAAAAGCCGCAATTAAATTGCCAAGGTATTTAGTTCCCGAAAGGGCCAGCTCATCAAAGAGCTGGACGATAAAATTCAGTGCATTTTGCCAAATTATGGAGAGCCGATAGTAAAAATCAACTTTTTTCTGAGCCATAATTGCCGTCCAATTTTACTGGGTCACATACAGTATTAGCTAAAGGTTTAAGGTCGAATTTCCGACAACATTTGCGAAGGCGACCACGCAAATGGCAAATATAGAATCACCGAAGCAAATAGGTAAATACAAGGTAATTCGTACGATCGCCGTCGGATCCTCCGGTAAAGTTTTCTTAGTTGAAGATAACGAAAAAAAATTTGCACTCAAGCTCCTCAAAGATAACTCGGCGGCCGCCAGAGAGAGATTCAACCTAGAGGCGTCAAACCTAGCTAGACTCAGTAATGAGCATTTACTTAAAATATATGATTTTGGAGAATGGGAGACGCATCCCTATATTTTGATGGAATATCTTTCAGGTACGAGTCTAGATGTCGTACTTGAAAAAAGTGGCCCATTTGAAGAACGTCGCGCCATTGATATTCTTTTATCAGTAAATAGCGCGTTGGCTAGCATGCACAAAAACAATCTACTCCATCGCGACTTAAAGCCAGCAAATATCGTTATGACTGAAGCTGGAGACATAAAATTAATCGACCTTGGTCTCGCCAACACAATTGATAAAATAAAGAACGAAACTGCCATAGTCGGAACAATGCTTTTTTGTTCGCCCGAGCAGTGTAAAATTCTAAAGACCCCAGTTGACACTCGGTCAGATCTTTATTCAATCGGCGTTGTTTTATTTAATTTGTTAACCGCCCAGACCCCATTCAAAGGTACATTTTCTGAGCTTATCCAGCAACACGCCTCTAAGCGTGCGCCTGATGTAAGAGATTTAAATCCAAAAATATCAGTTGGTCTTTCAAAAATTATAACTAAGCTTTTGTTGAAGGACCCAGATGATCGATATCAGTCAACAGTAGGACTTCAAAACGATCTCATTAATTTGGAGTCAATCAATCTTAACTACTCCAGAGGTGAAGGAGTCACACTTGGCGCAAGTGATACTCGATCCCTTTCTGGTAACGTTCCTTATATCGAAAGACCGAACGAGACCGACAAACTTAACGTGGCCATTCGAAATTTATACTCCAAAATACGCTGTCACGCAATTATCAAAGGACCAACTGGCTCTGGAAAAACGAGATTTGTTTCTGAGTTCCTTTCGAAAGTGGATCTTACCAACACAGTAAAATTTGAAATAAAATGTAGTGCATCTGATCAAATACTACCGTATTCAGTTTTGCGAAATGGAATAGATTTTTTTTTAGAAAAGATTAAATTAAATTCTCCGGAAGAAATTGCTAAAGAGACGGAAAAATTAAAAAAGTGTATTGCAGGACTCGAAGTAAGCGTTGGGCTGGTTTCGAAGAATTTGACCGATTTCTTAAATATTGATTTGCCCATTCAGTCGTTTCAAGACGAACTAGGAGGGGAGCGAGAAAAATGCATTAGCCAAATTATCATTTTTTTCGAGCGCATGGCTGACGAATGGAAATCGCTGATCTTTTTTCTCGATGATATTCAGTCTATAGATTCTGCATCTCTTGAGATTCTCCAAAAACTAGCTTTTAGTGAAACTAAAAAGTCCCTATTAATCATAAGCACGGCACGAACTGAATCGGAGTACTCTGCAAATGTTGCCCGTATTGTAGAAGCGATGTCCAATTACTTGGTTGTCGAGATTGAAATGTCGAGAATGAACACTTCGCAATTCAATTCGATGCTGCAGCAGTTTTTGGGAGCAAGTGATTTAAATCCAGAAATCGTGTTCCAATTTGAAAAGTTATCTTCAGGAAATCCCTTAATTGCTTTAGAAATTCTAAGATCCGGAATCATGCAGGGCTTCTTGAGATATAAAGACCGAACCTGGGTGCTCGATCAAGAATTCTTAAGAAAAACCAACTTTACCGACGACGTCATCACACTTATCCAGAACAGACTAAACAATATTTCTGCGGAAAAATTAGAGTTACTTCAAATCGCAGCACTCCTAGGCGGCAAGTTTACGGCAGATGAACTTGCCGAATTAGGGGCTATCTCAAAAAAAGACGTTTGGAAATTTTTGAGCGAGGTCAGCGGTCTAGAGCTTATTCAACAATCTGGATCTCATTTTTGGGAGTTCATTCACGATAAAATTCTTGAAAGCTTATTGTCGCGACTGAATCCCGAAAATTTCGAAAAATTGGCCTATCGAGTAGCGAATTTTTTAATCCGAAACCAAAAACAAAATGACGGAAAAATTTATAATGCCGCGATTTTATTTTCGGAAATAAAAAACATTAAATATAAAGACGAGGCCATTATAGCCAATAAAATGGCCGGCGAAGCTGCTATCGCAGTTTTTTCTTATAAAGAAGCTTACCGCTATTTAAAATTCTGCTATGATTACTTCACTTTAGACGACAAATATGAAGAAGAATTAAACAAAATTTCACCCCAACTAGCTGTCTGCGCATTTTTGAATAATGAAGAGGACCTTGCTCATCGAAGCGCCGATTTATGTATCAAAAAAAGCAACTCAAAAGCTGAATATACGAATGCTTTGTCGCTTAAAGTTTGGCTTTTGATCAACCAGTCGCGATTTGTTGAGGCCTGGGAATATTTTCGAAAGGCTGTAGCCTCGATCGGTCATGACTTTCCTAATTATGTAGTTGGACGAATTATTTCTGCAACGGTACTATGGGGAGCGTCGCTCTTCCTCGAATTTTTTCCATTAAGAATCTCGAAACAAATTTATTTCAGGTTTCATAATCCGAATACTCAAAAAGTGATCAATTTGTATCGTGACATACTTTTCTGCGCTGAAGTCAGAGGAAATAGAATTGAATTCATCTTAGTCGCTTTACGAATGTTGGTGATGGGTCAGCTTATCGGCACAGATCGAGAAAGAGCGATTGGCTACGCCGCAGTCGGTGCCGCCTATGGCAATGTGGGGCTCAAATCTATGACCCGATTTTACGCTGACAGGGCAAGAATATGCCGTGAAAAAGTTAATGATCCGACCGTAACAGCAATTTGCGAATTCCGTCGCCTTCTTAGTTTTTTCTATGCTGGAATTATAAAAG
>JAYUEN010000350.1:0-1310 GCA_043739185.1 Bdellovibrionales bacterium | reverse complement strand
GTTAAGGCAACTTTTTTAATTGTTAAACCACTTCTGCCATCGTTAAATTGGGTGCCATAAACCACCTCAACCTTTTCTTTTAAGACATTTAGAATTTCGTCTTTGGAGAAATCTCTCGAACAATTCATGGCTTCAAGTAAGCAAAGTTCTGCTAAGTAAATGCGCTGCCAGTTGCTTTTAGCCAAGGGTAAAAGCTCATTGTAGACTTCAGTTTTTCTTTGTGAACTCGACTGACCATTTAAAAGATAATCCATCATAGATATCCAACCATTGCGCCAATAAGCAGATCTAAAATCATTTTTGAATTTCGATTGTGTCCAGCGAGTATAGGCCGTATTGAATTGACCATGCAGCCAATCGATGCGAGCAGAATAATGTTCACTAAAGGCATCAACTCCAAAGTAATTTTCATATTGAGCCAAAAAGAGTGAGGCTTGCTCAATGTCCCCATCGTTTAACATAGCTTGAATTCGAGCTTTAATTCCTTCGCGATCTAGCAAATTTTCAACATTAGATTTTAGCTGAGAATTTTTTAGGCTATTTTGACGAACTAAAAGTACAAAGGCCGCTTTGCGAGCTTCATCGCGAGAGTTTTTATTCATAATTGAAGTTAACTTAGAATTACTCCAATCCCATTCGTTCCATTTAGATTGTTCTTCACTTAAATCTAACCATCTAGGAATGTCGTCCCATGGGAAAGATCCCTTACCATGGTAGGCAGCAATTAAACCTGGAGTAATTAAATGCCACTCTCGAGCTCTTGCTCCAAGCATTCGTCTAATTTCAAGAGACCTTGTCTCATAGGCGGCTACTTGAACACTGGTACCACGTGCATTTTTAATGTCTTCTGCCATTTGCTTATAGATACGAGAGGATGCAGCTAAGGCTTCTAAAGCCACTGAGGGAGACTTCATTTTTAAAATTCTAGATAAGCCGAAGTCTAAATCATTAAGAAGTGCGATTTTCCTTTTTGGTTTTAATTTTACATTTGTTGTATTGAAGTGTTTTTCAACGGGAATTAATTCGTCGAGTTTAGCTTTGGCTGCAATATCCCACTTGGTTTTGGAATTTTCTAAATTATGAAGCTTCGAAAAATCGTTTCGAATACTTTGAGGAGTGTCCTTTTTAGATATGATTTTTTCTACTTGGGAATCTTGACCCAAGCCGTGAAGGATTGAAAGTCTGCGGTGAAGGATTTTATTGTGATTCTCTTGAGGTTCTTTTAAGTTTAAAAGTTTTTCATAAACTTTTTCAGCCTTGGCAAATTGGAAGGTTTTTTCGTAATAAGTAGCGAGTCTGGAAAAGGCGCT
>JAYUEN010000349.1:0-1312 GCA_043739185.1 Bdellovibrionales bacterium | reverse complement strand
GTTTAGCCCGCAGCGCCTGATAATGACTGTGATAGCGACCGGCCTGTCTCATAAACCAAATAGGAGGAGTTCTTTGTGGTATTTTTCTTAGTGCATTTTGAAATTTAGTATTACTCATGTGCTTCCTTCTTTGTATTGGGCTTTGAAGACCATTGGTAGCCAACTCCGCGCACCGAACGAATGAGATCATCGCTCCCATCCCCAAGAGCTTGTCTGAGTCGAACGATGGTATTGTCAACAGTACGATGAGAAGGAAATTTATCTTCCCCCCAAATTAAATTCAAAATTTCATCTCGACTCAATACTTTCGGTGAGTTTTGAATGAGCAGCTTTAATAATTCAAAATCTCTTTTGGCAATTAATTCTTCCCGACCATCTTCATGAACGATCATTTGCGAAGAAAAGTGAATGAGCTTTTTATTTACCTGCAGGATCTCTAATTCTGAGTGATTTTCGAGGACATGTTTCACTCTCATGAGCAATTCTTTCAAATGAAATGGCTTTGGAATAAATTCCTCAGCTCCCAGCTCATAACCTTCAAGCCGATTTTCGGCACTATTCATGGCTGTCATAAAAACAATTGGCGTTGCACTTTGTTTGCGAATCTCTTTCGCCAAATCAAATCCCGAGCCATCCGGAAGGCCCAAGTCTAAAATAATCAAATTGAATTTTTTCTCTTGAATTCTCTGTTTGGCCTCTGCAATACTTTTGCACCAGTCCACTTGGTACATTTCCTTCTGAAGCCTTTCGAATAGTGTTTCGCCTAGTCCTATGTCATCTTCAACAAAAAGAATATTTTTAGTTAAGAGATTCATAAAAGCTTTCCCGGCAAATGAACACTTACTAAAAAGCCTTTTTCTAATTTACTAAATTTCAATTTTCCACCCATGCGCTCACAAAGGTTTCGCACCAAATAAATACCGATGCCGGTTCCGCTGGTGCTAGAATGCCGCACAAACAATGCCCCCAAAGATTTTTCAGAACCGTTGAATCCTTCACCGTCATCAAGAAAATCTATTTGCACCATGTTCTCTGAATCCGATTGACAATGAATTCGAATTTGTCTGGCGTGCCCATGAATGATTGCATTTTGAATGATATTTTTACAAATGCTCTCGAGCGCTCGGCTGTCTACTCTTAGCAAGCAATCCCGATCAACTATAACATCAAGATCTGCCCATTGCGGGCGAAAGCTCTCAATTGATTTTTTAAATGAGATTTCTTCGATAAAGAAGCGATTGGCATCGTCTTGAGCCAGCGTCAATGAATTGTTGAGTTGGAGCTCAAGTCGAACCGTGTCTTTGATAATACG
>JAYUEN010000348.1:0-1316 GCA_043739185.1 Bdellovibrionales bacterium | reverse complement strand
TCGGTTTTTAATAAATTGAGTATAGAAACGACTTGTCGCAAATTTCTGATAAGTCCCAAACATATGCAAAATGAGCCAAGCACCAAAGCCATTTGTCTCAGCGAGATTGAACGACAAATCACAGACAATGAGTGTTTTTGAACTTTTGTGAACAAAAACATTCTCATTCACTTTCGGCATGCCGTCGATTTCAATAAGTGCGAGTTCATCTTGATAAGGCCATGCCTGAACCGAGAGCTCATTGGTCCATTTGGTTTTAGGCTTAGTTAGTTGTGCACCCTTAGGGCCCCAAGTGCGAGCTTGCGGAAAGCATTGTGAGGCCTGAGGAA
This sequence comes from Bdellovibrionales bacterium, assembly GCA_043739185.1. Classification (GTDB taxonomy): domain Bacteria; phylum Bdellovibrionota; class Bdellovibrionia; order Bdellovibrionales; family JAMPXM01; genus JAYTQQ01. The sequence goes on along the minus strand of JAYUEN010000348.1, from coordinate 987 downwards.
TCCCAGCACAGTGAAGTAAATTACCTGCAACGAGATCTGTGACAGGAGGTAAAGATTTAAGTTGAGCACTTTGGAGTCTGGAGCCAGGAGCCAGGAGAAATGAGAACTCCAGCATTTTTTAAAGCCACGAACACCGCTCGAACCGGCAGGTTCATCAAGGGCATTTTCACAGACGAATCGAGAAATAATAAATCATTCATTCAACACCTCGCCATGAGTCGCTTCACTTTTCATACCAATCCATTTAATATAAATGATCTTGGCTATTTCGCAATTGGAGAAAGTATGAATGTAAAGGATCACGAAATTAAAGAACTTCTGAATAAATATAAAAAATTTTCCGTTTATGGCTTGAGTCCAGATGCCCATAAACCCAGTCACTATGTCCCGCTCTATATGCGTGATCATGGTTGGCAAATGGAAGGCACCTATCCCGAAGTACACAATGCCTCTGGTTTTAAAATTTATGAGAACTTAAGTGATGTTCCAGCTGAATATCGAAAATTCGTAGACGTTTTTCGGGGATCAAATGTGATTCCCAGGGTAGTCGATGAAATTTTGGATCTTGGCGGCGTTGAAGTTTTGTGGCTTCAACTCGGAATTTCTCATCCTGAAGCTGAACGCCGTGCTGAAGCCGCAGGAATTAAAGTGGTATCAGATCGCTGCTTGATTATCGAACATCAAAAATATTTTAGTTCGTGAAGTGCTGACTTTGATATCCAGCTCAGATTTTCTTCAATGGAGACAGCGAAGCCTTGAGAATTTGGATTGCCACATTTTTTGCTACTTGTTTTGAGCGATTGAATGCCGATCAAAACATAATGCGATTGGATCAAAGTAAAAATTCCACCGCCGCTATCACCTTCGCAAGGGCCGGCGTTTTCTTTCTCTGCTTTAATCAGAAGGAGTCGTGAATTAAATGCAGGAAAGTTCTGGATGCCGATTGCAAGTGCGAGATTTGAATCGAAGTGGCTTCCATTTAAGCCA
>JAYUEN010000347.1:0-1317 GCA_043739185.1 Bdellovibrionales bacterium | reverse complement strand
GCTCTGGCTTGGTTTTCTTTTGATCCGAGCAATTGCACGCCAGATGTTACAGGTCGATATTTGAGTCTATGGATTAAGAAATTACCAAGTGGTAAGGTTGAGCTCCGCAGCCAAATTGTTCTTTCTTATAAGAAGAACCAGGGTGTTGGTTTAAGAGACACCTATTCAACCGAAGTTTGGGGAGAGTTTTCGAAATAGATTCTAAACCCAAAGGTATCGTTTAAGCTTCGCTCGCATGCGTGCGAGACGTGGATGGCGCTCGAGGCTTAAACCTTCGATTCGAGAGATTTCGATTTGCTCATATAAAGCAATGTAGTGAGCTTGTACTTGATGTTGGTAGGTTTTGCGAACTTCATGCCGCTTTAAAGCATCATATGTACGTTGTGGACCCATATTATAAGCCTCAACATAAAATTGACCTGAACCATGAAATTTTTTGCGGAGGTAGTCGAGGTAAGCGACACCAAACTTGAGGTTTTGAATTGGGTTGTAGAGTGAGTAGTGAGTTCCCCAAGCCAATTTGTATTTCTTTGCAAGCCATTTTGCAGTCGATGGCTTGATTTGCATAAGACCCTGTTCGCCGAAGTGACCAAGAGCTTTAGGATTAAATTTACTTTCGTTTTCAATCAGCGCAACAACAAAAAGGGGATCCATGCTATAGAGATTGGATTGTGAAATCAGAGTTTCGGTGATTTTTTGACTGTGAGCCTGATATTTTTCTGGAAGCGACGCCTTTACCTTTTTAGAAATAAAGTTCTTAACTTGAGATTCCGTATAGTTATTGCGAGCAATTGTTTCGGAGAATTGGTCATCTAAGATCTCAGTTGCCTGCATGATGCGAACTCGACTCGCGCTGATTTTACTGTGGCCAATATGCTTTGTACTTGCTTGAGCTGGCGTGCTTTGGCGGCTTGCCATCATCAAAGTCATCACGAGAGCTAATATCATTGTGTTTGTAAATTTCTTCATCTTGAAAGCCTCTTTTGTTCATTCCTTACATTTATGAAGTTGGACAAGCTGTCTGAAAAACAGACAGTTTTTCCTGAACTCCTTCAATCGCGCCGAACGTACAAATTATTTTTAGGTTTGAGATAAGAAGAAACGCACCGTATGACCTGTTATTAGGATAACCCAGATTTCTGAAAAACCAAAATATTCGTCTAACTTTTGTATCAAAATAGAGATGAGGGCCTAAGCGCAAATTAAATCATATTTGATTGACTCATTTTGAGACAGAAAGTGCAGCTGATTTAAATTTGTTCGAAAATGAAGTGATTGGTTCTCGAAATAGAGCTCTTCATATTTTTTAAGTTTTAA
>JAYUEN010000346.1:0-4191 GCA_043739185.1 Bdellovibrionales bacterium | reverse complement strand
TATTGCTAAAGCAAACGGCTCCTGCGCACTCAGAAGAGAATCTAAAAACTAGTCCGGCGCCTTTACTCAACTAATTCTTGAAGGGAAAATAAAGATGCCTAAGCAAAAGACGTATTTTATTCTTGGAGTTCTGGGTGTACTACTCATGCTGACCGGGCGCTCACGGGCATTCGTAAAAGCAGATAATACGAAGGTCAATTTGAGAGACAAATCATCAATTGAAAGAACGGCAGAAGATCAAAGTTTTGAAGCTCATGATGTAGAGCTCACGCGGCAAATTAGACGGCAGATTGTCCGAGACAAAAGTATGTCAATGTATGCCCACAACATAAAAATAATTACCAATAATGGATTGGTCACTCTTAAGGGCCCACTTAAAAGCGATATCGAATTAGGAAAAATTTTGGCGAGCGCCCATCGCATTGCTGGGACTGCGAATGTCATAGATGAAATGGAAGTCGTTAAGGGCGCAGAGAACGACTCTTTAAAATGATGGGAAATCCGTTCAGCGATACAATGGCAAAAAGTGTAAGAAAACTCTTTTTGCCGCCACTCCACCTAAATTAAATTAGCCAGAAATTCTAGAAAACCAAATCATTTGGTTTTTGTCCTAAGGCTTGGCCCTTAAAGGAGTACAAGCTCATCAAGATGTAAGGGAGCGAGTTCAAGTTCGGTGACAGCGGATTTCACTTGATTCTCTTCAGTCGGCACAGCCAGCTCCAGCGGAGCAATCGCCAAATTAAGCCAAGTCGAAGAGGCCTCTTTGTTCATTAAATCGAAAAAAGGTGTAGCGGCTAATAAAAACACAATTGGAATCAAATTAAAAAGTTTCACCCTTTGCCCCCTCGGTAATCCAACTTTTACTTCGCAATTTAATGGGAATTCATAGCAAGCTTGGTGCCAAACTGGATTCACTTAAAGTCCTTTTGGCTTCAGTATTTGGGGCAAAGCGGGATTTCAAATGAGACATGCCTCAATTTTAATTTTTGACTTTTTCTTATAAGCTGTGTCGAATATTAAGATGAATCTTGCCTTGGTTCCAAAAAATCGAAAGTTGATGTTTATGTTCACTATGTCAATGGTGGTCATTGCTTTGATTATTGGCGGGGGACTGGTTTTTTTTCTCGCGATTAAAAAAAATATTCTAGCTGCAGTATTAATATTTGTTTTCGGTGGGGGCTTGTTTTTGGTTCTTTCAATGGCGTGGGAGCAAAGTTCAGCAGCTGTTTTGGTGATGAACGAAGAGGGAATTACCGATCGACGATTGGGTGTCGGTCTTATGCTTTGGACCGATATTTTAGAGGTTCAGATTGAGAGTCGATACAGCAGTCAATTTATTTGTTTGAGAATGCAAGATCCAGAAAAATATATTTCAAGACTATCTGGAGCAAAACTTGCGAATATTAGACATAGCCATAATTTGGGTTTTACTATGCTAAACATAGACGTGAATGCATTTGATATTGATCCTCTTGAATTGATGGAGCATATTCGAAAGACGAGTACTCAAAAGCGAAAAATGCGTGGACATGCTTGAGCTCAAAGGTCTTTCCTCCAAGCTTCAAAATAAATCTTTAGAAAAAGTTTTGGTACTTTGTCCGTTAAAACTAGAACTAAATGCGGTTTTAAATCGACTTAAAGAAAAGACCATAGTGTTTAATCAAGCGAAGGTGGGGAAATTAAGTGTTTATGAGATTCCAGAATTGCAAGCGATCTTTTCGGTGGGTGGTCAAGGCAAAGCGCAATTTGCAATTCAAACCCAGTATTTATTGAATCATATTGAAAATATAGGTTCGGTAATCTGTGCAGGATCTGCAGGCGGCCTAGATGAAAAACTAAGGTTAAATGATGTAGTCCTGGGTATTAAGACGATAGAGCATGATTTTCACTTGAAATTTTTTTCTCGCCCAAAGCCTGAGTTTGAAGGAAATAAAGAGCAGATCGAAAAAATCTCAAGATTGAATTCACCTAATTTTCAAACTTTTGCGGGTAGTATTTTAAGTGGCGATGAAGATATTATCGATACCACTCGTGCGAAAGCCCTTCGCCATGAGACGCAGGCCTTAGCGGTTGCGTGGGAAGGAGCAGGTGGTGCCCGTGCCTGTCTCTTTAATTCGGTGCCCTTCTTGGAAGTAAGGGGAATCACAGATATGGCCTGCTCGGATACCCCTGTTGATTTTAAATTAAATCTAGTTAAGTCTATGTCGAATGTCTGCGATGCGCTGTTGTTTTTGATAAAAACACCAGGTCAAAGATAAAAAAACTAGAATTTGACTATTCAGCATACATTTCTTTGATGTCTAATAGAGAAATGAAACTATATGCCATAAGTGATCTGCATTTGAAGTATAAAAAAAATAGAGAATTTCTTTTGGGGATTACTGAGCATAAAAATGATTGGCTCATTCTCGCTGGCGATTTAGGAGAAGGCGTTTCAGAGCTACAGTTTGCTTTTGAAAATCTTCAGTCTAAATTTGCCAAACTCATTTGGGTGCCAGGCAATCATGAATTGTGGACCATGCCAGAAGATCCATTTCAAAAGCGCGGTGTTGACAAATACGACGAACTAATCTCAGTGTGTAAAAAATATGATGTGCTTAATCCTGAGGATGAATATATTAAGGTTCACTTCGGCGTGAAGGAATATTTTATAGTACCCTGCTTTTTACTCTATGACTTTAGTTTTCGTCCGGACGAAGTTGCTCTTGAGGATACAATTGGATGGGCTTTAGAAGACGAAATTATTTCTATGGACGAAAAGTACCTTTTCTCAGATCCCTTTCCATCTGTAAAGGACTGGTGCCACTCACAAATTGCAAAGACAGAAGTCAGGATAAGTGTCCTTCCTCGGGAAATTCCTCTTGTTTTGATAAATCATTATCCCCTGCGCAGAGATCTCGTCAGGTTGTATAAAGTACCTCGCTATTCCCCCTGGTGTGGTACCCGATTAACAGAAGATTGGCATACGAAATTTAATATTGCCTCGGTGGTAAGCGGCCATCTTCATGTTAGAGCTACAGATTGGCGTGATGGCGTGAGATTTGATGAGGTGAGCATTGGGTATCCTAGACAAAGAAATCTTGAAATTTCACCGGATAAATTTTTACGTGAGATTCTACCTGCTGAACATCGCGGAACGTCGGGCTCGGGAGTGCTTCAATGGACCTACTAAATGCTGGTGAGGTTCACATTGTCTATGGCATGGTTGATGAGTTCAAGTCTTCTCTTCAGTTTTTGAAAGCAAAAGAAATCATGTCGGCTGAAGAAAAAAAACAACATTTGAAGTTTTCATTTGAAGAAGATCGTGATTTGTATCTTTTGGCAAGATACTTGTTGCGCTCGTCGCTTTCAAATTACCATTGTGAAATTTTGCCAACTCAATGGACGTTTAAATTCAATTCTTATGGTCGTCCTTCCATTTCAAATGTCAATGGGCCGCCCAACTTGCATTTTAATATTTCGCATTCAGACGGCATGGTCGTCTGTGGATTCGCAAGCTTTGAAGAGATTGGCGTTGATGTTGAAAATCGCACGAGAAAGTGCTCCCATCTCGAACTGGCGAAAAACCAATTTTCAATTATTGAATTTGAAAACTTAAAAAGTTTTGCGGTTCACGAGCAGTCGGCGGTGTTTTTCAAATTTTGGACTCTCAAGGAAGCCTATATAAAAGCACGTGGATTGGGGCTTCAATTGCCTCTTGAGCAATTTTCGTTTTTAATTAATGACGAGTCGGACATCAAAATTCTCTTTGATATCCGAATGAACGAAAACCCCAGCCGCTGGAAATTCAAATTACTCTATCCTAAGAGTCCCTATCAGGTGGCAATTGCCATGGGTTGTAAAAAAGAGATTAGAATTGTAGAAAACTTCAAGCGATTTTGAATAACTATTGATGAGAACTCTGAATTTGAAGTTGCCTTTCAGGTAGGTTTAAATTAAAAAAAATGCGTATAGATGTATCCAACATGAATGGGGCCTTTGCAGCATTCCCATCTAAAAACAATTGTCCATTGCCCGTTTGGAGCCAGTCGCGATGAAAAGTATTCGCATTTTGCCAGTTACAAAATTTGCTGGTAGTCCGAAAATTCCCGGTGATAAATCGATTTCACATCGTGGACTTATTTTCGGAGCTTTAGCTTCGGGACAGACTGAAATTAAAAACCTTTTGGTGAGCGAAGATATCAAGTCCAC
>JAYUEN010000345.1:0-12600 GCA_043739185.1 Bdellovibrionales bacterium | reverse complement strand
GGGAAAGGAATCGACTGGCTGATTTCAAAACCATTAGCACTCCCACTTTGGTCATGCATTTGAGTAAGTCCCACCATCGGAGGGGGAATATCGACTCCTACTTCTTTAGCTTTTGCGGCGTCTACTTCAGCTGAGTTTGCTTTGAGACTAAGATTTTGCTCACTCACCATCTTTAAAAATGAGTCTAGACTAAGAGTTTCTATCGCCCAAACGGGCGATGTAAAACTCATATAAAAAATAAGCGTTAACAAGTACTTCATATTAGGTATTACGTACATTGCAGATAGTTTGTGACAAGATATCAAAATATTATATAAAATACTGAAATCACGTGAAAATTTATTTTATGTCACAAAAAGCCTTCAGTCTTCGTAATAATTAAGTGTGAAAGGTGCGGATGAAACTAGATAATCTTTCAGATGAGGAACTCATGGTGATGTATCAATCTGGGGCAGAAGCTGCTTTTAGGGCTCTCTATGATCGGCATTCGGCAAAAATCTATGGATTTTTAAAAAGTCGCATTTGGAAAGATGAAAGGGCAAGTGAATACCTTCAGGAAGTTTTTCTGAAAATGCATCGTTCAAGACATCTCTATAATCAAACTTTACCTGCTCTACCCTGGATATACTCGATTACAAAATCAGTGTTAAACGACGGCTTAAGAATGGAGAGAAAACTTGAAAGAGATGGCGAGGTTTCAATCAACGATGAATCACCAACAAATGAGCATAAGTTTTCTGAGGTCACAAATTTGATGAATCAACTTTCGACCGATCAACAGAGCGTGCTTCATCTGAGATATGTGAGCGAAAAAACTTTTGAGGAGATCGCTTTAACGCTCAGTACTTCGCCAAGCAATGTTCGTAAAATTTTGAGTCGAGCGGTTGCAAAGTTAAAAGCAATAGCAAAAAAGGGAGAGATGCCATGAAGGCAAATGACCCAAAAGAGTGGTTAGCAGAATATAATGAGTTCTTGAATGTTAAAGAACTAAAGGTTCCATCGCATATTGAACAAGGCTTACTAAGTCAGGTTCATGCGCTTCTTCATCCAAGTGCTTGGATAGTTTTTGCGAAACTTCTTGGAATTCATATGACGATTGGATTTTTTTCTTTATCCATTTGTCATCAATTCGGTATGAATCCATTTGGTACCACACATTCTCTGGCCGATTGGTTTATGCTCCAGTGGGGACATGGTGCCTGTATGATTGCTTGTGGTGTATTTTTCATAAGTTTTAGTATTCTTACGGCAGGATATTTTCTGACAATTGAGGAGTTACGAGTCATGCGAGGAACTGAGTTCTTGCAAGTTTTTGCATTGGCTGGGGCATCGCTTGGAGTTTTTTGGTTCGCTGGTGCAGAGTTAGCTTTAAGTTTTGTAGGATTGTGGTTTTTAGGAATGCTCGTTGGTGGATTTCTTGCTACTGAAACTGTGTTAAAACTAAAGACAATTAAGTATTAAGATTGATCTGAGAGAAGGTTTCGGTGAAGTACATATTTATAATATTTTTTCTAACGTATAGCTTTGTTTCTAAAGCTCACGAGGGTCATCATCACGGAGTTCATACTCAAGCTGCAAAGTTAGATTCTACGAAGCCAGATCTTGATTTAGTTTATGCTGAAATTAATAAAAATTATCAAATAAAAGTTAAGCCTATCTTTGATCAAAAATGTGCAGCTTGCCACTCAACTACAAATTCTGCTCCCTGGTATAGTGCGATTCCGTTTGTTCATCAGTTGATAGAAAGCGATAGGAGTGAGGCGAAAAAGCACCTTGAAATTTCAAAGGGATTTCCGTTCGCTGGTCATGGGAAACCCGACGAGGATTTAGATGCCATTCAAGATGTTACGATAAGAGGTTCAATGCCGACTCGACTTTATTGGATCATTCATCCGTCCTCAGGGCTAACTCACGAAGAAAAAGATTTAATATTAATTTGGATTGGTGAAAGCAAAACTAAAATTAATTCGAATTAGCTCCCTGCCTTGATGAATTCCCGCCAATCAAGTGAAATTAAAATGTGGCAGTCAAACTTATTAAACGTGCTGGTTTACCAATACTTTTGCATTAGAATTTCGATACCATTTTCGAATCTCAAGAATGCTAGTGGGCACAAGTGTGAGCACTAATATGAAAAGGCATTCTGTCCAATTGAGCCCATGCATCAGCTTATGGAGTCATTTAGTCATCGATTTGGGACAAATTGTCCGAGCCTCTCTAGCTGGACCTCAAAAAATCCTCAACACCTGTGACCGACATAATTTTTAATTCTTAATGGCGAAAACGTGAATGAGAACTCATCACAAGGCTTCACACTCTAGTTAGAAACACAATGGTCTCTCTATTGCAGAACGATAGATAACATTTAAACCTTAGGAGAAAAAATATGAAATCAACTCTACGCTCTTTTTTACTAGCCATCTTACTTGTTGGTGTCTTCAGTCCGCTCTCTCAAGCAGAAGAAATGACTACTAAGGAATCAAAGGTGGAAGATCCTCAAGACAAGATTCAGATGCATGAACATATGGCTGAAATGTACAAAAAGGCTGCCGACTGTTTAAGGTCTGGCAAAACTGAAGTAGTATGTCACGATGCGATGATGACCGAATGTAAAGACATGAAGGGTAAAATGGACTGCCCGATGATGAGCGATATGAAAACGATGCACAAAAATATGCATGCAAAGATGAAAAAAGGAAAAATGTCATCTGACAAAATGGATGCTGAGCATCACCCTTAGAAAATGAAGAAATGGATAAATTGTGATCGAAGAAAATAAAAATCAAAAAAACTCGCATCTTGATATTAGCGAAAGAGAAACTGATCCTGTTTGCGGCATGAAAGTAGACCCGAGGAGCAACAAAATTAGCTCATCAGTGTATCAGCAAAAGAGTTATTTCTTCTGTAGTGCAAAATGCAAATCAAAATTTGACCACAATCCAAGTTCATTTTTAAACATAGAGCCAAACCCAGTCTCAAAGCCTTCTCATAGTGCCGAGTATACCTGCCCTATGCATCCACAAATCCGTAAGAACGGCCCTGGAAGTTGTCCGATTTGTGGAATGAGCCTTGAGCCCGTCACGCTGACCGCGCATAGTGAGGAGGATCAATCCGAATATCTCGATATGCGCAAAAGATTCTGGCTCGCAACGGGCTTTAGTATTCCATTGTTGTTTATTACAATGGGAGGTCGCCATCTCATTCACGAATCTCATAGGCAGGTCTTGCTCAATTACCTTGAACTATTACTGGCGTCGCCGGTCGTTCTTTGGGCCGGCTGGCCTTTTTATCAAAGATTTTGGCAGTCATTGAAAAATAAAAGTCCAAATATGTTTACGCTCATCGGGCTTGGCGTCAGCGTCGCTTATTTGTTTAGTCTCGTGGCTACTTTTTTTCCGAATATCTTTCCGAGTTCATTCAGGGATACTGGTACCGGCCAGCTCGATCTTTATTTTGAGCCAGCAGCAGTCATCGTAAGCTTAGTGCTTCTAGGACAAGTCTTAGAACTCAAAGCTAGAGGGCAAACAGGTGCTGCGATCAAAGCTCTTTTACAGCTTGCACCTAAAACAGCACGAAGAGTTTCTTCTGATGGCTCTGAACAAGAAGTCGAAATTGAACAAATTGTCGTAGGTGACAAAATTAGAGTGCGTCCAGGAGAGAAAATTTCAGTCGATGGAATTGTCGAGTCAGGCACAAGTGCGGTTGATGAGTCGATGGTGACTGGTGAGTCTATTCCGACTGAAAAAAGCTCCGGCTCAAAAGTAATAGCAGCGACAATGAATGGTACGGGGTCCCTATTAGTTCAAGCACATAAAGTTGGTAAAGATACTTTGCTGTCGCAGATTGTTCAAATGGTTGCTGATGCCCAGAGATCAAGAGCTCCCATTCAGAAACTCGCTGATCAAATTTCTGCTTATTTTGTTCCGACAGTTGTGGGCGTGGCTATTTTCACGGCCTTTATTTGGGGATTTTGGGGGCCAGAACCTCGACTAGCATTCGCAATCGTGAATGCAGTCGCTGTCCTTATCATTGCGTGCCCTTGTGCTCTGGGGCTAGCTACACCCATGTCAATTATGGTTGCAACTGGTCGGGCGGCCCAAATGGGTGTCTTATTTAAAGATGCTGAAGCCATCGAGTTGCTGCGAAAAGTGAATGTCCTCATCGTCGACAAAACCGGCACTCTGACAATGGGTAAACCAAAGCTTGTTTCAATTCTCCCATTTGGAGAAATCACAGAAGAAAAGCTTTTGCAATTGACTGCGAGCCTTGAGCGTCAGAGCGAACACCCGCTTGCAGCGGCTATTGTCAAAGCTACGGAAGAAAGAAAAATTTCTCTGCAAGATACGACTGAGTTTAGATCCATTACAGGGATGGGCACTGAAGGAAGAGTCTTGGGTCAAAAAATCAGCGTTGGTAATCTCAAGCTCATGCAAAGCGCGAATGTCGATGTGTCATCGGTTCAAATCGCTGCCGATAGACTTCGCGACGATGGGCAGTCCGTGATGTTTGTGGCCGTCGAAGCTCGTATAGCTGGACTCATCGGGGTCGCAGATCCTATCAAAGAAACAAGTGCCGAGGCCATTCAGAAACTTCAAAAATTAGGCTTAAAAGTAGTTATGGTCACGGGTGATAACAAAAGAACGGCAAATGCTGTTGCTCAAAAAATTAAAGTGGATGAGATTATTTCTGACGTTCTCCCGAACGAAAAAGTTGAAGTCGTTAAAAGATTTCAAGCAGATGGAAAGATAGTTGCGATGGCAGGAGACGGCATTAACGACGCCCCCGCCTTAGCTCAGGCTAATGTCGGAATTGCAATGGGTACGGGTACCGATATCGCAATGAAAAGTGCAGGTGTAACATTGGTCAAAGGCGACTTAAAGGGTATCATAAGCGCGAGAGAATTGAGTGAGTCGACAATTGCGAATATTAAGCAAAACCTATTTTTCGCCTTTGTATACAACGCTTTTGGAGTTCCGGTCGCAGCGGGCGTCTTGTATCCTGCTTTTGGCTGGCTACTGAGCCCCATGATCGCAGCTCTTGCGATGAGCTTGAGCTCGGTTTCAGTCATAGTAAACTCCTTAAGATTAAGTAGCAAAAAGATTCAATAGCAAGTCTAAGTAAGCCCAAAGTTTCAAAACCCATGTTATGGGCATCGTTTAATGCCACAACATCTTGAAAGTCAGTCGCCATTCCAGCCATAAAGAGCCCAACAGAAATCAGTGATGGGTCAATATCGTAAATATGCTTTGAATCATCGAACAATTCAATTTTCAATCTCGCGACTTTTGAAACTAATGGCGGAGTCATCCAGGTCAAATTAGCCCTAACTGCTCCTCCAAAAAAACTAAGCTCCTCAGCTCTAGTCACCTCTCCAAAAAATCCAACAAAAACAAATGTGAGGCTAACTAGAATTAACTTATTTAAAAAAACATTTTTAAACATAATCGTTAATTCCGTTTTATGAACACACTAAAGCTTTGGCAAAAGGGATTAAAAATCCATCCTTGATCCCAATTTGTTTTCACTCCAACAACGCTAGAATCACCCATCGCAACTTCAGAATCATGCGCACAGGCAACATTTCGTTCATCGCCATAATTCTCCTCACTCTGAGCTGTAGCAAATGAATATTGAGCATTTTTTGATTCCAATTGAGCTACGCAAAAATAATGAATTGAACTCTTGTGACTCTTTCGCTTTGCTACTTTATTAACGACAAGTGAAAAATCACCTATAGACACTCCTGCATTTTCAGAGAAGGCTTTAACTCTTGATGCAAGTGTTGTAGCTACATTTGCGCAGTCGTTTTGAGCATCTTGTCTGCCAAAGTTAAACTCCATAGCTAAAGCCATAGATGAGACCACACTGCTTAATAGTAAAACTAGCGAAAGTGCTTTCATATTTTCCAATCCTTTTCAAATTAAGTTAGTTATTAATTAAGATACAATTAGAAACACTTTGTATCTTTCCCCTTTTCGGCCACACTATTGGTAATTTTAACTCATGGCAAGAACTCTATTTCTAATTTGCCAACTTAACTTTCAATGTATACCAGATAATTAATTGTATTGACCAGATACCCCCATACGGTATCATCCAATCTTAACAATGCTAATGTGCGACACGGCGAGGAAAATGAGAAAAAAGCCAATTAAATTAAGTAAGCCAGCGGTTACACCGCATGATCATACGCCTGAACTAAAGCGCCTAAAACGCATCAAGGGTCAAGTCGAAGGTGTTGAGCGAATGATTTTAGATCGAAGATATTGTCCTGAGATTATCGTCCAAATTAAGGCGATTCGTTCTGCATTGAAAAGTCTTGAGTGCTCGATCATCGAGGGCCATATGCATCACTGCGTGAAGGCTGCAATGAATAGCAAAGACCCGAAGATGGTAGACGCAAAATTGGCAGAGGTAGTTTTGTTAATGAAGGGCCAAGGCTATTAGTTTTGAGCGAATGTTTTTTAAATTTTAAAATGTAGCTTGCTGTAGAATTTTTTAACAAAGGGGATTAAATGAAGACGACTTCAGCTATTTTATCGGCAATTTTGTTCACTTGCAGTTTTGCTTTTGCTCATGGTGACGGCGCAACAACATCAGCGAAAATTGCGGAACTTTCTGTCCATAGAATAGATCGACTTGTCACGCTTAACAAGATTGATGCTTCTTTCGTGAAGAATACTGCAAAGGTTGAGGTTGCGGACGTAGAAAATCAAGCTCCTGTAGCCTTCAAAGTGATGGTTTCACAAACTCAACCTGCGAAAGGTAACGCACTCCAAGTTGCAATGACTTTCGACAAGGACGGAAAACCTCTGGCTTTTCAAGTTATTGATGGTGGAACCGCTGGTCCAGACAGCGCATGGCCGGGTGTCGATTCTGTAACATTGACTGAAAATTCTCTACATTACTTATTAGACAATCCGACAGACTCAAAAGCCGCGCCATTTTTTGATGATCTCGGCTCTGTTGAAATGTCAAAAACGAATTTAAATGGTCAAGAGGTAGCACTTGCACACATGACCACTATGGATGGCTCTAAAAAGTTGAACGTCTATCTTAAAATGGATGGCACTTTAATTTCAGCAGAAGCTGTTCGTTAGTAGAAGTCATTATATTGAAAAAGCTCTCAAGTTTTATTTTTTTAGCTTCTTTAATTTTTGTTGGATGCGCATACAAAATATATAAAGATCCATCAGGGGCAATTCAAAATTTTGATTTGCCCAAAGAGCAGAAAGTACGACTTTCTTTTAACTTCATATATCAAAATGTTTTTGTTTCAAACTGTGTCTCGTGCCACGGCAATGCTGGCAGTGTAAATCTAGAAACTTATTCAAATGTGCTTGCTCACTTAAGTAAAATTAAGATCGCAGTATTTGATGATCACACCATGCCAAGAAAAGGCACACTTACTAGCCAAGAACTTGCTATTCTTTGGACATGGATTGAGATGGGAGCTCCTGAGAAGCCTCAGCGGGGCACCCCCGATCCCACGCCCGAACCCGTTCAACCAAGCTTTGAATCAATTAATAAAAACATCTTCCAGGTGACTTGTGTTAAGTGCCATTCGGCAGACAACTCAGGCAAAAGAGTCCTACTCACTAAAGAGGAACTCTTGAATTCGCCTCGTGAATTAGTTTTGCCGGGAAATGTAGATGAGTCAGGACTTGTCATCGCGCTTGAACGAAAAGATGAAAAGCGAATGCCTCCAGCAAAAGAAGGCTATTCTCAGCTTAAGGATGACCAAATTAAAGCAATTCGTGAATGGATTGCTCAAGGTGCAGCCAATTAAAATTTCAGTAATTAGAAGAGGATAAATCATGAGCAAGACTTTAAAAATAAAATCAATATCCACAGTGATATTTTTGTTTTTACCAAATATCTTAAATGCAGAATCATTGGCCTGTAAGGGAGTTTTGCCTCCGAGCAATACGACTACTTTTCAAATTGATATTGATCTCAGTCGACCAAGACTAAAAAGTACCATTCAATACTTTTTACCTGATGGGTCAACTTATACTCAGGCATTAGGGATAAATAAGAGAAAATATAAAGCTGGTAAGATTTTTTATGTCGATAATTTTGACCCGTCGACAAGTCTAGAAGCTCAAGTGAAAGATAGCAGAATTATCGAGGCTACCTATAGTAATGTAAAAGCTGATTATGAAAAAATACCATTAAATTGTGATATATTTGGAGATATCCCAGCGCAAGATCCTTGCCCAAAAGATAAGAACTTAAATTTGATTGAATCTATACGTCAGGCAAATAATGTAGAGAACGTTGAGCGGGCAATCGAATGTGGTGCAAATGTTAATTTTGCTAACGGACAAGGATGTACGCCGCTCATGTTTTTATTTGATGCAAGTTGCGGCGCCAGCAATACTCCCGTTCACGGGGCCGGAGGGGGAGCTTTTAGTAAAACAAAGGACATCGTCGATTTACTCATTAATAGCGGTGCGTACGTGAATGTTACTGATAAGAACGGAGAAACTCCGCTCATTAAAGCTGTAAAGAATAACGTCCAAGATGTTTACGATTCTTTTATAGTCAGCGAGGTGGATATGGATGCCAAAGACAGTCTCGGCAATACAGCCCTGATGTACGCTGCTCTTGGTGGCAATCCCTCAATCGTCGCCGATCTTTTGTTGGGCGCCCCAGATCGCAGAGTTAAAAATACCGACGGCCTAACCGCCTACGATTTGGCCGTTCATTGGGAACGAAACGAGGTAATTGAATTGTTGAAAATACCCGATTTGACAATTTCGATTGCAGGTAAATCGGATGGAACTTGTACGCCGCTGAAAGTTAAAATCGAAGCGGGAAAAATTATTGAACTTATTTTAACAGCTAGCGATAAAATGTTTCGATTAAGTTCAAAGAACTTAAATCTAGATTTGATGGCTGAACCAAAGCATTCAACTCACCAAATATTTTTAGCTAGCAAAAAGGGGGAGTTTAATTTTACATGCGGTTTTCATGGTAGCTCTAATCCATCAATTGGGGTATTTCAAATTCAGAAGATATTCCGCATAGAATCTAAGAGTAGCTTACCAAGCGAAACTCAGTCCCATAAAGACTTTAAATTATGAAATTTCTACTCGATTCCCGCATAGTTTGAAAAAATGCTTGTACATGACTTTCAACATTATAATAGTGTCCACTATTAATGCCTATGAAATTAATTATTAAAGGATTTCATAAAGGGGCTTCAGAAATGAATATACTCGTTAGGATTTTTTTGACAGTACTTTTGGGTCCCTCAATATCTCTGGCAAATAATCCTTCTCGAAAAGTAATTTTTAATTTTGAACGTCCAGATACTCAAAATAATTGTGAACTCGTGCGAACAAACCTTCAATCCAGAATTGAAGCCTTTGAAAAAAGAGAAGCTTTGCCTTTGGGCAGTTTTTCTTACGCAATAAACAAGGCTTCAGAAAGAAAAGGTCACCACATTTGTTTTGCAGAACTCATATCAAATAGATCAGAATTTGGATTTATCGTGGATGACACGACTGAACGTTATGGCGTTAATCGTAATGTGGGCTGCGTAAATGATGGTGAGGCGGCGCTAAATAATACTGACACATTTGGAATTAGAACCTATTGGGATCAAGGCTGGATTTTTTATCCTTTTTGCCAGTCATTCGTATTGCGTATAGAGAAAGTTCAGTAATACCGATTTAGGTTTATCTTACACTAAATGTTAGAACGGCAGACATCTACTTTCTAGGTAATACTCTAATTTTTGCCATCATACCATTGTCCTCATGTCCGAGGATGTGACAGTGATAAACAAAATCTCCTGCGATATTGCCACGAAAATCCATCTGCAAAGTTACGCTTGGATAAGGGTCCTTTTTATCTCCTGACCAATAAGGTATGTCGACCATATCTAAAAACTGCTGATCGTCCTTTAGCACTGTCTGTCCATTCCGTCCGGTCAGTAAAAAGTGAATTTGATGTATGTGAAACTCATGATTCTCAGTTGATCGATTTTCAATCGTCCACTCTTCAACTGTGCCTTCAGTTGTGGTAATAGCTGGCTCCGCTTGAGTACTAAATTTCTCGGACTTGGCTCCGTCAACAGTAATGAAAAAATCTGTAGGACTTGCCGGATCTGCTGGATTTGAAATGACCTCAGAAAAGTAGAGTTTTCTTTTAATACTCACCTTTGTATTTGTGACACCCTCAAAGCGCTGTTCGAAGGGCAAATGAAATTCATGCGGAATTTTAACGGGCGGGAGTGATGCCTTCGCATCTGTTTGAATCGAAGCAATTGTTCTAGCTGGATCATTATCTCCAGCCGGGCCAGTATCAATAGCGAGAGTTGAAAGCTGCGCCGTCTTAATTCCTTTGCTTGGGCCGTCAATAATAAACTCTGCACGCGCAGCAGGTGGCAGAAAAATATGATTTTTAAGTATTTCTGTTCCAAGGTGATTGTCATCTTGAGATCCCGTTGGCACTCCATCTAATCCTACGACGCGTAAACTTTGCACCACACCATCGTAAGTGAGCTGCAGGTCGATAATCGTATCCGCTGAGGCATTTAAAACTCTCCAAAGCTCCCGCTGATTGGGCCGCATCTTAATAATAGCTGGAGAATATTTCGGATAAGGAACTGGGACATAGTTTAGAGACAAATCCCAAGAAGGTATAAGTCCACCTGGCTTTGGATTACCCGGTACAAGATTGTCTCTTAAAACTAAAACACGTTCTCGAAGAGCGGCCGTTTTTCGCTGAATGTGTTGAATCCCCTCTACAATGATCGCACCCGATGCGCCGCCCAGAAGAGCTGGCTCAGCAACTCCGTGTACATGCGGATGATACCAGTAAAGGCCAGGAGGTTCATCTTTTGGAAAATGAACTCTATAGGTGAATGAGTCTCCATGATTAATCATTGTATAGATCGCTTCGTCTTCCCCGCATTTGGGAGAAACATTCGTGCCATGAAAATGTACGTTTGTTGTTGAAGAATCCATCTTTGTCGCCGGTCCGCAGGCTTGAGATTTTTCTCCGGGCCTTGGCTCCATATCTTTTTGCATTTGTACAATCGCATCACTTGACTGGGCGACAGTATTATTTCTGATCGTCAAGATAAGATCATCGCCGGGTTTTAAATGTAAGGTCGGAGAACGTTCATTATTTTCGGTCAGATAGCAATATTGAGTATTGCCATCTTCATCGACATTCGAATCATAGCTTAGAGTAAGCTCGAGTTTACCCCTCTTACTAAACAGATCTTTTGGCCCGGCCACAACACTTCCGACTGCATTTCTCTTGCATGGCTGAGAGCCACCTCTCACTTGCTTTGGAGAATCTGAAGCCACACTTCGTTTTGGAACTTTGGCAATTGCATTTAAACAAATGAGAAATAAAGTCAAAAATAAAATGCTTTTACAACCCATTGCTGCTCCAATTTGGCTAAACTCACGATCAGATGAACTATCTATTATAGCGTAACAGGAATTTCATGAAAAAAAAGACATCTCCTCAAGTTTTGCAACAAGCATTGCTACTTGAGCCTGAAAACGTCATAATGCGAATAGATGAACAAAGTTTTTCTCATTTTGCTTTCAACAACTCATCTGATTCTGTTGGGTTCTGCACGTGCAGAGGTTGGACTCGACGATCGTCATGGCCAAAGAATTCAAATCCAAAAATTTCAATTTTCGGATGAGCAGAGTAAAGTCCAGAGTCTCTCACAATATTTTCATTCAAAGGCTCCTGTTATTTTAGCCTTGGCTTACTATCGTTGCCCTGGTGTTTGCAGCCTAGTGCTCAATAATCTATTTACAGTGATTAAAAACAGTCAGATGATCCCAGGCAAAGCTTTTGAAGTGATCATCGTCAGTATTGATCCCGATGAAAATGCAAAGCTCGCAATTGAAAAGAAATCGAGCTATATGAAAACCTTTAGTCTCGAGAGTAAAAGTTCTGGCATTCACTTTCTAACAGGTGAAAAATTTCAAATTGCAGAATTGTCCGAAGAGCTCGGATTCAAATTTGAGAAGAGCATAAATGGAACTGGCTTCGATCATCCTTCAGTTGCATTTATCCTCAGCGCCAATGGGATAATAACGCAGACTATACCAGACGCAAAAATAACAGTTCGCGGGTTTCATCAGGCCATGGCAGAAGCAAGTCAGGGCAAAACCAACTCTTACTTAAATCAATTCCTAAAACGCTGCTTAAGTATTGCACCCAATCGAGATTGGCTTAATTCGCTAGTCAATTGGCTTGGGTTAAATCATTAAGCAATTCAAGAATTGATAACTTTACCGCTACGAGCATAATTTGATTTCTTAACTCTAAAGTTACGGATTTTTTCCCCGTTTCTAGCTCTGAAAGATAACTGACAGAAAGTTTTGAAAGCTCACTTAGCTCAACAAGACTCAGTTCTTTCTTTATCCGAAAATATTTTAAGATTGCACCATCAAATGTCTTGCTAGCCCGCTCTTTTTTGTAGACGGAGACCCAGGTTTTGAACATGGGACGATGTTGGGTGCCATCGAGCAGTTCTACGATTCGGTTGAATTCAGATTCTGTGAGTCTACAGTTGCCAGTATTATTTTCTACGGCGCTTAGCCAGCCGGTGCTCCG
>JAYUEN010000344.1:0-4205 GCA_043739185.1 Bdellovibrionales bacterium | reverse complement strand
GCGTCTTTTGCTGCCGTGGAGCCCTGTTCGATTAAGCTTCGTCTCGCTTCGAAATCAATGATCGAAGTATTTGCTGTATTCACTTCAATGATTTGATTGACGCCTGCGATTTTCGGCCGACTTAGCTCTCGCTGAAGCTGGCCCAACAAAATTTGTTCAACAGGATATTCTCCGCGAATCGATTTTGGAAAAACATCTCCGCCTGCCATAACGTTCACAAAAATAACTAAATTGACATTTCTTGCTCTTAAGAAATTTGCCGCCTCTTCAATTTCAAAGGGTGCTGCGATATAAGAATGATTCTCTGAAAAGTAAGGCGGATAAGGTAAACACTTGCTAAGGCCATCGCGCAGAGAACCTTTACCTAAAAATACAAGTCGATCTTGGCTCATATTGTATGTCGGGCAGGCGAAGTTGATTTTTGCTTTCTCAAATAAATTTGCAGCAAAGACTTGATTTAAAAAATCTGAAAAAACTGAAACTTGTTCAGGCTTAATTTTTGATCCCAAGAAGCCTTTACCCGGCACATCTGTCTCATGCATACGCATGGCTTTAAATTCGAGTTCATTGACTTGCCCTTGCATTGCGTAGAGTCCACCCATGACGGCGCCCCACTCAAGACCCACAACGTAATTAATTGGAATACGGGCCTTTGCAAATTCTTTCAAAACACCAATGTGTGCAAAGCTACGCATTCCACCTGGTCCAAGAATAATTCCAACTCTTGGGCTTTCTTTTGGAAGCGGGATTTCAACAGGAGCGGCGGGAGCACCCGTAATTTGTTGCGGCTGAAGAGCTGGAGCCTCGGGACTTGGAGTAGGCTCGAGCTTATGGTTTCCCTTTTTTGAATCTTGATCATGCACGTTGAGGACAGATGTTGGATTTGCTTCATGTCTTGTCGTCAAAGAATTACAGGCAGTCAAAGCAAGTATGAGTAAAAGGCTGATGAAAATTTTTTGATGTTGCACTTAAGCGCTCCTAGTTTTCTCTTGCGAAATTATATTTCGCCATTTGTCGTAGCGGCTCGGACTTTTCATCCCAGTCTTTTAAGCTGTGAAGACATTGCTCAGTTAATTGAGCCAAAAACTTTTCGGCCTCGGCAAATCCCATGAAACTTGTATAGCTCGTGCCTTTGTCTTCTTGAAAATCTAGGAGATCATCCTTTACTTGAAATGCCAAACCTAAATTGCGGCCAAATTGAAGCAGATCCATACTTTGTCTTGGACTTGCGCCGCCAATTAATGCAGCTCCTTGAATCGCAACCAAAATGAGGGCTCCGGTTTTTTGTTCGTGCATGAGTTTCAAATCTTCAATTTTTTGTAGAGGCTTTGCGCCCGTTTCTAAATCTCTCATCTGACCTGAAATCATTCCGCGCATACCGGCGGCTTTTGATAAGAGCGAAACAAGCTTAAGACCGATTTCAGGGCGTATCGCATATCGATCGGCAAGTAAGGTGAATGCTTCTGTAATCAGGGCATCTCCGGCGAGTAAAGCCGTCGCATCCCCGTATACTTTGTGATTCGTGGCTTCACCACGACGAAAATCATCGTTATCCATACAGGGCAAATCATCGTGAATGAGTGAGTACGTGTGAACGCATTCGAGCGCCGCTGCAAATGGCAAAACTTCTGTCAGATCAGCACCCAAAGCTTCAGTTGTAAAGCACGCAAGGTTCGCACGAAATCTTTTCGCCCCCTTTTGAAGGAGCGAATATCTCATCGCACTCAGCCCTGTTGCATGCACCTCTTCGGCTGAGTGAAAATGCGTATTCAAAAAAACTTCAAGATTTTTTGAGTGATTCTGAATTTTAGATTTTAGGTCAACCGAGGTGTCGATCATTTTTCGTTTGCCGAAAAGTCTTGAGTGAGCTCGGCTCCATTGGCATCAAAGCCCATTAGGATTTTAACTTTTTGCTCGGCATCGTTGAGTTGAGTATTGCACTCTCGAGAAAGCTTCACGCCTTCTTCAAATAGTTTGAGTGAATCTTCAAGAGATAATTCTCCAGCTTCCATTTTTTCAACAATCGTCTCTAGGCGAGTTAATTTCTTCTCAAAATCCATAACAACCTCTCTTCATCAATTTATTTTTATTACTTTAGCGAGAGCTTCGCCCTTAGCAAATCGCAGTTCAATTTCTTCACCGACTTTTAGTATCTTCGAATCTTTGACAATTTTACCTTCAGCTTTAACAATCGAATACCCTCGCTCCACCACTCGAAGAGGACTCAAAGAATCGAGTAAAGAAAAGTAGCGTTGGAGATTTTGAGTGCGCAATTGCAAGAGGGCCTGCATACGCGCTTGCATGCGAGACTTGAGATTAGACGTTCGCACTCTCACGGCATCAATTAAAGTTTCAGGCGATCCGAGCTTATGATTTAAGAGCTCAACATTTTTTTTGTGATCGCTCAGGTAACGATTCATCCCGAGTTCTAGACGAACCAAAAGATCATCATTGCGCTGAGAAAGATCTTGAAGCATGCGCGCGGGATCGACAAGTGCACGCGCAAGCAAAGATATTTTTTGTTTCAACATTTGCATTTTGCGAATGAAACCAGAATACAAAACTCTTTGGCTGGCAGTAATTTGATTTTGCAAATCTTCGGCGTTTTGTACAACCAGCTCGGCAGCGGCTGAAGGCGTTGGCGCTCTTAAGTCCGCAACGAAGTCAGCAATGGTAAAATCAATTTCATGTCCCACCGCCGAAATCACAGGAACTCGAGACGCAGCAATAGCACGAGCGACACGCTCATCGTTGAATGCCCAGAGATCTTCAATCGATCCGCCACCACGGCCGACAATCAACACATCGACATCTTTGAGTCTATTTGCAGCTTGAATTCCGGCGACGACTTCGCCTGGAGCTTGATCACCTTGAACTTTTGCAGCGATCAAGGTGACGCGAGCACCACGGTATCTGCGGCCCAAGACATTCAGCATGTCGCGAATCGCAGCACCTGTTGGCGAAGTCACAATCGCAATATGATGGGGAAGAGCAGGCAGCGCGCGTTTACGCTCAGGCGCAAATAATCCTTCAGCTTGAAGTTTGCTTTTCAATTGCTCAAAAGCTTTTTGAAGCGCACCAGCACCGACAGGCTCCATCAACTCAACAAAGATTTGGTAGTTTCCGCGAGGTTCGTAAACCGTCACCTTACCGCGAACCAAAACTTCCATTCCGTCATGAGGTTTAAATTTAAGGCCCTGATTAAAACCGCGAAACATGACCGCAGTAATTTGCGCCTTTGAATCCTTTAAAGAAAAATAAAAATGCCCAGAGGTGTGTGCTTTAAAGTTTGATATTTCGCCCTTGATCCAAACAAGTGGAAACTCACCTTCCAAAATATTTTTGATCCATTTATTAAGTTCATAAATTGATAAAACTTGCGGCTCTTGTTTGGTTGATTTTTCTTCAATTGGAGCCGGAGGTGGCGGCTTGGCTGCGTGAGCTTTTTCAACGGGAGTTTTTGGCATTTGATTTGGCGATTGGCTGGGTACCTGACCAGGTGGCTGTGCAAACTCGAGCGGCGCCCAATTCAGATCTGAAAAATTGAATTGTTCTTGATCTTTTGCCAATGGATAATCCCCCACGGCAAACTACTTTTAGGGATGAGTTGAGTCAAGGAGGTTTACTAGGAAAACCAGAGGTTTTCGAGCACCCAAAATCCGCCTAGAAAAAAGCTGATCCAGGCAAGAGGACTATGCGATTTGAGACGATTCCAGGCTTCGCGTGGAACGATTTTTTCGCCTAAATCCTGCGTCACTTTCCAATTTAAAACGATCAATAAGAGACCGCCATACACAAATACGATGATCGGAAACACGCTATCTAATTTTTGAATAAAGCCATTTGAATAATCCATGTATCTCCTTTCGGTGCGAAAAGAGGCCTAAAACATGGACCAAGAGGCAGATTTTTATTTTTTCAAGACTTTATTTTCATGTCAAAGCCACTTTATTTTGTAGGATTCGCTATAGTGGGCTTGCAAAATTTGACGAGATCCTTTGTGCTTGTTATGATCTGTCTAAGGTATCTGTGGCATCATGCACAGAAATAAAGAAACCTACAAGTATAGAGAAAGGGGACTGTCCCTGGAAATGGTGTGCAAGCTCTGCCTTCGGGATCAGAGAAGCCTAAAGTTTCTATCATGGTCACCCACCTTAATAATACCGGGTTTCTGATTTCTCTGCGCCACAGATTCCTATTTTTTT
>JAYUEN010000343.1:0-1325 GCA_043739185.1 Bdellovibrionales bacterium | reverse complement strand
GCCAAGAAGCTGGGAGAGACTAGCCTAATGTTTCTTGTGCATCCAACTTTAACTGCGGCAGAAATCGAAAGCACTATAGTCGCACTGAAAAAAATCATGAATGCCGCACAGCGATAGCCGATGCTGCTAACCGTAGTAAAAAGTATTTCAGGTAGCAATCAGGCTTTTGAGACGAAGTGAAGGTTGTTCTATATAGTTCCAAGAAATAGCCGCAAATAGCACTGTAAATACTAGCATTGTTACAAGTGCATCAAGTCCTCTGGCATCATGTTTGATATAAAGCAAAAAATTTATGATCGGCATATGATATATATAGATGCCATATGAAACGTCATTATGTGCCAAAACATTCCGGGCCAATTCTTGTTTGGTAAAGGCGGCTGACAACACAAGTGCGGAGAGCGGGATCGTAACGGGTAAAGCTAGCCTGTTACCTGAAATGTCGATACTAAAATAAGCTTGAATACACATTCCAACTATTACAATCGCCAAATAAAAATACAACCAGGCCAGAAATTTATCTATGACAAATGGTCCAATGCGTGGCCATTGGTCTAACGCCAAATGCCCAAGCATGAAAAGTCCAATCCAAGGTACAAAAGTCACATAAAAAATTTTATTTGCCAGCTCGTAGGCGAAAGGTGGATGGCTAGTCGCATAGTTAGCACAAAGGAATATCACCATCATGGTCACGTACAATTGCCTCTCTTTCATTAGACGAGCGAGCAATGGCATAAGAGCATAAAACTGCAATTCGACCACAATTGTCCAAAGGCTGCCGTTCAAAACACCCGTGCCATACCCCCGCATGAAATCTGGATTATAGAACTGCAAAAAAGTGAGTTGCGCGAATGCCCAATAAAAAAATCCATAAGAAGAAATTTGGCTGGGATTCAAATATCCAACGAGAAGAACAGCGGCCAAACAGGCAGCAAAGCAAACCCAGAGTGCAGGGAAAATTCGAACGACCCGCTTGAAAATATAAGTTTTAAAATTTACTGAAGTATTGAAACTATTAGAAATTAAAAAACCACTCATAAAGAAAAAGATCGGAACGCCGGGGAAAAAGTTTAGCAGCAAAAAAACTGAGCTATCAGATTGAATGACCTTGAAGTATTGAATGCCGTGGACGGATGCTACCTGTAAAGCTGCAAAAAGACGGATGAGGTCAAAGTTGTTTGTTATTACAATAGGGTCGCGGCCATGCATTAAGTTCGCTTTCAAATTCAATTACTTTGATTTCGCAACAACGTGGCAACTTCGATTGAGACTCTCGCAACCTCAAAAAGTTCCTCACATTGTATAGGGGCCTCGGTGCCACTTTT
>JAYUEN010000342.1:0-1332 GCA_043739185.1 Bdellovibrionales bacterium | reverse complement strand
ATGGCGGAAGCTTTTGTACGACCGCCGATATTCCAATAGCGTCAGATCGAAAGATTTTAGCAGGATATACCAATGGCCTCCCCGTCAATCCGCTCGGCAATCCTCCTTTGAATATTGTGATCGACTGTATTGCCACAGGAACTTGTCCTTCTTTTGGCCGCAATGAATATCTACCCTATGATGCTTTTCCGTTTGCAACTCAGCTAGAGGCTCGTTTTAGTACTATTTCTGGAATTTCTAATATGGCGATTTTAGCTGTTCTAACTCTTGGCTCAAGCTTGCATTCGAGCCAGGCTCTAGCTACAACCCCACTAACCTCTGGCGCTCCTTGTGGCGGCGCTTCGGGCCAGTACTCCAATGGCTGGTGCTATAATTCAAATGCAGGCACAATGTGGTCAGATGCAGTAGTCGCCTCAAATTCTGCTACTTCGACTCCGACACCGACTCCGACACCGACACCGGCCCCAACTGTTGCGCCGACTCCGTCCCCAACTCCAACACCAGCCCCTACTGCAACTCCGACTCCGAAACCAACCGTGACTCCGACGCCAAAGCCGACGCCAACTCCTACACCGACACCAACTCCTACACCGAAACCGACGCCGACACCAAAGAGGACACCTAAACCAAAAGCCACACCCAAGCCAAGTGTAGATTGACAGTAAATTTACTATTATTTAAATCTTTGAGTTGGCTCCCGTTTAATTGATTGCAACTTGCCTCCACAAGTCGCGGGACTTTCCATTCTTAGTTAGTAAAATGTTGATACCTTCTGGGTCTGGTATTCCGGATTCGGTAAACGGCAACTGATCCAGAGCCAGAGTCTGGATCCGGTAAATTTCAACTTTATTTTGTTTTAAGTTTGTAGATCATTGCACCAAGTTCATTTGCAATTTTACTCAATTCGGCTTGTTCAAGAATCTCAAGCAAAACTTGAGTTTCACGAAGTGAAGCATAGCTGATTGAATAAAATCTGGCTCGCTCTTTTGCTGTGGTTTTTGCAGACCCCTCGGCCAAATTTAAGACAAAGCTTAAGCTTGCTCTTTCGAGTTAAGAATTTTCGTAGTTATCAATTAGCACTAAGCCTCTACAAAAAAGCGAGAGGCCAATGGCCCACTGAAGTCTGTACACCGAAACTGGCAAGCGGTTGACTGCCGCTGCTGCCGTTAAAACTGCTTAAAATTCTAGAGTTAAAACGAAACCAACCAAAAGAACATAGGGCCTAATCTCTGAGGTTCTTTCTTCTTATAGTTGAATTCCTGTGGATAAGTATTTTTAAGCTTTTGCGTTATTTGGGAGTTTTTCGGGTCTGGTTTTGGACTTAAAAAAAGA
>JAYUEN010000341.1:0-4241 GCA_043739185.1 Bdellovibrionales bacterium | reverse complement strand
TGAAACTTATCGTGTATTTGGCTCAATTTCTAAATAGGTTTATCTTGGTCTAGACGACCAGTTTTCAAGGCGAGAACACTCTCATGAAGTTTACAATTGGCTAGACTTCATGAGAGATGATTAAAGGCAAGAGGACCTTAATTTGATTTTTTCTCGTCATACGCAAGCCGACTGAGGTCGAGTCCGTTAAGCTCATTTATTTCCCAACCGGTAAAGCGAGGCGAGATCAAAATGGTAAAGTGAATTTTCCCTAAACCTATAAGTGTCTCATTATCGATGAGTTCGTGCAGGGCCTGGCTACATAGCACTCTTTTCTTTTGTTCGGTGTCTGCTTGAGGCATTTCTTGAATAATATTTTCGATGCGAGGAGATTTGATTTTCATAAATGCCTCAGATCCAAATTCGCCAAAATTTTCGATCGCTGATAAACAGGTTGGACGATCAACAATGACTGACTTACGAAAAATATCAGGAACCGAGTCTTTGAGGCGGGCATTGAATACCCCACTTTCAAGTTTATCTAAATCAACTTGTAAACCAAGATGGGTTTTCCATTGCTCGGCCATCCACTGCATGCCACGTAAAACATCATCACGGTCATAATTGCTAAAGGCGAGGTGATAGCGCTTCTCTCGCACTGATTTCGGAAGACTTGCAAAAATCTTTTGTGCTTTTTCAAGATCATATTTTATGCAGACAGGTTCACTCATATAATTATCTGGTAGGCTCGAACAGCCAGGAATTCCGAGAGCATAAAACATTTTCTTAAGCTGTTCATAATCAAGTGCAAGAGCTAAGGCCTCGGTTAATTTTGGCTCACTTCTCAATTCAGGAGAGAATCCGATGTAATCGAATCGAGCCATCGGTAATTGTTTGAAATCGGGATGTGAACGGTATTCAGCGATGAGAGCAGTCGGCAATGTCTTTAAAAAATTAAGCGTGTGCGAATCATATAAAAGCAAAGCAGTCTGGTCATCTTCAACAAAAAAGATTTCAACTTTAGGCTTATCCTTTTTATAAAAGATGTAGTTCGGATTCTCAGTCAATAAAATGCGTTTCCGCTTTGTCCATGACTCAATTTTATATGGTCCCGTGACCAATAACTTTGCGGCATTATCTTCATTTGGAAATATATCATTTCGGATGGGAGCCGTGAGAGGACTCGTGAGCTTATAAAGAAATTCAGTATCAGGTTTTTCAAACTGAAACTGCAATTGATGGTCATTTATAGCTCTTACTCCAAGATCACTTTCAGTCATTTCTCCAGAAAAAACTCGAGTTGCATTCTTTAAGTTTTTCAAAATTCGAATAATAGGATTTTTAGATTTATAAGAGACGAGATGCCGAAACGCTGAAACGTACTCGCTGGCTTGAACAATCTTTCCGTCGCTCCATTTGAACTGGGGATTCAATTCGCAAGTTAAAGTGAGCTTTTGAAATTCACAGGCCTTAGCGCCAAGTGGTACTAATTTTTTTTGATGATAAACATACAAACCCTGGTAAATATTTTGAAAAAAATATCCAACGCTATCACTCAGAGAAACCTGTGCCGGGTCAAGTGACTTTGGCTCAGAATTCAAATGAAATTTAAAATTTTCTGAAGCGCTGGCAAAGTGAAAATGGAGCATCACTACAATGATTGCAATCCATAAAATATTTATTTTTTTTTCCCACATAACTCTGAAGTCTCACTCAAGTGTCCTATTTTGAGACACTTATATTTGGCATTCGTTTTGAGGCATTTATTTGAGATTTTGTCTCAGTTTTGTCTCAAGATATGCCGATAATATACACGAAGGTAGAGCTGGTATACAAACACTCTTAAAGAGGTTTTTGGTAATGCTAAAGAAAAACAAAAATTACTTTGTGTCCGTTGGAATTATTGCTGCCATCGTGTTTAGCTTTCAAAACTGTGGCCAAAATATGACAGCGAACAATAATACCTCGTCTAGTTCGAACGTCTCCCCAACAGGCACCTCGTTAGCTGCATGTATTGCAAGTGGATGCCCTCAATCTCTACAATATATTCAAGTCGAGATTTCTAACAATAATCC
Organism: Bdellovibrionales bacterium; assembly: GCA_043739185.1. Lineage (GTDB taxonomy): Bacteria > Bdellovibrionota > Bdellovibrionia > Bdellovibrionales > JAMPXM01 > JAYTQQ01. The sequence continues at coordinate 2,187 of JAYUEN010000341.1, read as the reverse complement.
AATCTCGTATCTCGTGAATGGCTCGACAGTGGTAGAAACATCTGTTGATGTTTCTGGCTATTGCAATTCGGGTGGATATCCTGGCAGCCATATGTATTATTCGATTCAAGATTTAGCGGGTAATATTGTCGTTCCAAATAGCCCGACAATTGGGGTTTGCAATTCACTGGGAAAATTTCATTTTCCAATTAGTATCTCAGGTCTGAGTGCAACGAACAATTACCAGCTCATTGTTATTCTTCGTGGTGTCGACAGCACCGGCGCTGAATATGACAACTCATTGGGACTCAACAAGCGTTCAGTAGGCTTAAGTCCTCGAACAGGTATTTAGTTTCTTACTGACTGCCATGCTTTTGAACTTCTTCAATCAACTGCGAGAAGAGTGCTGAATCATTAAAGTTAGATTGAAACTTAATTCTTGTCAGTGGAATCTCACGAATATATTGAGACTTTAACCTCGGATCAATCGACTCAGAATTGAGAGTCTGGCTCGTTGTGCTGAGGTGATCAAAGTTGAGAATTGCGAGAGCTGATTTTTTCTCTAAGATGGCTCCGAGAAAGATCGCAAGTTCTTTTGGGTGCGGCGCGAACCTAGGTTCTGCGAGGCTAAGCGTCCAAAAAAGACCGCCTTCTTTGGGGATTACAAATTTAAAATTCTCAAGGCCTTTGTCTGAGTGAATTTCAGCATGAGACATCTCAACTAAAACAAATTTTTCTGCATCCGGAAGCTTTCCGCTTCCTAAGTGATAGAGATCTGAAAATTTTAGAAGACTATTCAGCAGGTTCTTAATGTTTTGCTCGGGAGCAACGGCTTTTGCTTGAGATTTTGATCTCAGCAGATTGTTGAGTGTTCCGAGTTGATAGAGGCTTAGAGGAATATCGAATAATAAAATGTGATTCTTTGGGCCTAAATGGGTCAAAACAGACTCCCAGGAATCAACTGGATCTGAAAACTGACTTGAATCATAGGCAAAGCCATTCACTCCCCACGAGAGAGGCAACAATTTTTTGGCGAGATCGTCGCCTCCCAAACTCATAAAGTCACTTGAGATGTTTTTTTGATTTTTAATAAACGACCAATTAATCGGCTGAAGTCTTGCTTCTTCGTCTAATTGAATAGCTTGAAATGAGTATATCGACACGAGATCATATTTGGCTTTTGGATCTTTGAGCTTATCTTCAATCTCGTAAAGACTATCTGCAAAGTCGACATTGATCTTTAGGTTATTTTCACTTTCAATTTCCTTGATCGTCTCCGGTGGGATAAAATGACTATAAAGAAGAAGGTTAAGCGTTTGAGGCTCTTTTATATATTTGAAATTTTTAAATAGATTCCCGCCGAGGAATAAGCCGCCGCCAAAAAACACCAACAAACACCCAACAAGAATTTTTTTAAATAAATTCATATTCAATTTCATGTTGTCACGCAGTCGCAATCTGGAGCGTAGTGGGGCTCAATCGTTACATCAAATTGACCTTGGGTGCTTGCGATGGTTCTAATTTCTCTATTGATGACTTCAAGCTGAGAAACACTAAAATCTTTTGAAAAGATAATCCGACAAGATAAAATATTATGAACTCCATCGAGTGACCAAATGGCTATATTCGTCACTCTAAAAATTCCGTCAATTTTTAAAACACCATCAACAAATCCTTTCTCATCAAACTCATCAGGTCTGGCCTGCAAAAACAAAAAAATGGTCGATTTAAGATGTTTGTAAACATTAAAAGCAACGTAAATACTCAGTGCAACTGCAATCACGGGATCAAGCCAGTTGATGTCTGTAAAATAAATGACAATCGAACTGACCAAGACTGCAAGCCAGCTTAAAAAATCTTCAACAAGATGCCAAGTGAGAATTTTTTCATTTTTCGTCTTACCAAAGCTCATACGCCAAGCTGAAATTGCGTTCACCGTAATTCCTAAAACCGCAAAAAATATCATAAACTTGGGGTCGGGCCGATGAATGAGGTTAAAATCTTTGAGAGCTTGAAAACAAATAATAATTGAGCCAGATAAAATAATAACTCCAGCAATCAGAGCAGAAAGTAGAGAGAAGCGTCGATAACCAAAATTAAACTGAGTATTGCGCTTACGATTGGCGATATGCTCAAGATACCAAGCAAGTCCAAGGCTGACTGAATCTCCAAAGTCATGAATCGCACCAGCCAAAATGGCAAAGCTGC
>JAYUEN010000340.1:0-1341 GCA_043739185.1 Bdellovibrionales bacterium | reverse complement strand
TGATTTCATGCCACCCAAGGACCGTTTATTGGATTTACCCTTTGTATCTACTTTACTAAAAAACCTCATCCGCGTGTCTTGTGAAGTGTTTTCGAGGTATTTTGACCAATTGATTTGCAAAGCAGTCAATCGCGGCTTTGATAGACTCATTGCCTTCTCCAAAAGCTTCAGTCCATACTCTGAAGAAATGGCTTGCATTCCTCCATCTTTCATTCGCTTCATCATCCACTCATCAAGTTGCGCTGCCATGCCTGAGCCTGCCCATGGACCCCAGCCAATACTTAGCCCAGGAAGCCCCAGGGCTTCTCTGTAGTCAGCTAGTGCATCTAAAAATGAATTGGCCGCTGCATAGTTAGCTTGTCCAGCACTTCCAAAGACAGAAGCGGCGGAGGAATACATTACGAAAAAGTCTAAAGACAATCTATATTTCAAGCTAGCTCGATGTAAATTGAGAGCACCCGATATTTTCGGCTGCATGACCTTGAGATATTTTTCCCAATCCTGATGAGTCAATATTCCGTCATCTATAACTCCGGCCGCATGAATAATTCCTCTAATTGAACTCAATTCAATTTTACTGTTTTTGAAAAAAGTATCGAGACTTAAAGAATTGCTAATATCGAGACGAACATACTCAAGCTTCGTTCCAAAACTTTCTAACTCATGCATTTTTGCTTTGGCATTTTCAGAGATTTCACCTCTGCCAAATAATATTAAGCTCTGCACGCCTCTCTGAACTAGCCATCCGGCCGCTTGTAGACCTAAGGCTCCGGCTCCACCAGAAATGAGATAGGTCCCAACAAAGCTTTTCGCCGAATCAAGCTCAGACTTTGGCCAAGATAAAACAACTTTCCCAATGTGTTTGGATTGAGTCATAAATCGGAAAGCTTTTTCTGCTTCATCAATGTAAAACTCGGTTTTATTGAGAGGGTCCCATTCCCTCGTTTCAAACTTTTCTACAACTTCATTTAAGAGTTGAGATACGTATTTACGATTTTGAGCCGCTAAATCATCTAAAGCAATAATGTGATATTGTACATCATCTCTTAATGCTTTTACTTTATTAGGCTCCCAGATTCCTGACTTTCCGACTTCTAAAAAGCGCCCACCTTTTTTCAATAAAGAAATACTTTTAGGGATAAATTCTCCGGTCAAGGAGTTCAATACAATATCTACGCCCTCACCCTGGGTTTCGCGAAGGAACTCTTCGACAAAATTTAAGTTACGTGAACTCGCCAAATGCTTTACTCCGATAGAACGAAGGTAATTTCGCTTTTCTTCGCTACCCGCTGTGGCAAATATTTCAGCACCGGATTTTAGCGCAATTTGAATTGCCGCCAG
>JAYUEN010000339.1:0-1341 GCA_043739185.1 Bdellovibrionales bacterium | reverse complement strand
ATACTGCGGGGTCAAAACCGGACCACCGCATAATAAATTCAAATTCTCCAGGTTTCAATCAGTTGAAGACGAGTTGCCAAAAATCGTCGGTCCGTTCCAGGTCCACTTTGCCACTTGAACAATTTTGATTTGTTCACGCCTTTAGTGAAAAATCACAAAGCATATCAATTAAATAGAACTGTATTTTGTGTGTTCCACGAGTTTCGGCACAAGCATTGCGATAGGTGGAACACGAGAGGACGGTTACATGAAGCATAGGCTGTTGCTTATAGATAATGAAAAATATGAAATTGAGGGCTTGGTCCTCTTCCTCGAAGCCAATGGCTTCACCGTGGACTTTGCTGAATCTGGTGAGCATGGAATCGCGCTTTATCGCCAGCGGCCCGGCAAATACTCATTGGTGATTGTCGATTTCTTTATGCCGGGAATGGATGGTTGTGCGGTGATACGCGAACTTCGTAGGCTTGATCCGTTTGTTCTTGCGATGGGCCTTTCCGGAGATAGCTCTGTTGAAACACACAATATGTCACTTGCGGCAGGAGCCGAGTCATTTTTTGTGAAGGGAAATGACATCAAAAAATTTGGAGCTATTGTTCAACGATTCTGTGACAGGTTCGAAGAAGCAAATAAGGTATTCACAATTCCAACGAGCTTAGACGAAAAAATTAAAATCATAAGCTCTTCGGGGATAGTGGGTTGCTCAGATCATCTCCTTGAGACAACGACACTTATAAGAAAATACGCGATAACAAATGAAACCGTTTTGATACGTGGAGAAAACGGAACTGGCAAAGAACTTATAGCGAAGGCAATTCATCAGCAATCAGACCGAGCCAGAAAGCCATTTTTATCTCTGAACATTAATTCATTGAGTGAAACACTTTTTGAGAGTGAGTTATTTGGCTCCGAAAAAGGTGCCTTTACAGGAGCATATCAGAATCGCAAAGGTAAATTTCAACAAGCAAACGGCGGAACACTTTTTTTAGATGAGATCGGCGATTTGAAAATGGAAATGCAAGTGAAGCTATTGCGAGCACTTCAGGAGCGAGAAATTACTCCTGTGGGCGCAGAGAAAAGCATCAAAGTTGATATTCGAATTGTGGCGGCGACGAATGTCGATCTTGAAGAAGCTGTCAAATCAGGAAGATTTCGCGAAGATCTCTATTATCGTTTCAAAGTTTTACCGATAAACCTGTTGCCTCTTCGACAAAGAAAAGAAGATATCGGGCCATTAGTTAATCATTTCGTAAGTGAATATAATTTTGAGATGGGCACAGAAAAGGCATTCATGGATAAAACCGTTGAGCTTTTAAGCAATTATGATTGGCCGGGAAATATTCG
>JAYUEN010000338.1:0-1343 GCA_043739185.1 Bdellovibrionales bacterium | reverse complement strand
CCATTCAGAAATAATCGAACAATTTTGTTTATATTTTAGAGGTGGTGTTGGCAATGTTACACAGTTCGATTTCAGAATATAAAACCGCAAAGCTGCAGCTTTATCGCGATATTATCAAACAGCGACCTGTGAAATTCACAGAAATTTGCAAAATTGCGTGTGAAACACTGAATGGCAGCTGTGTTGCAATTGCGATCAAGGACGAAGGAAAATCCTGTCTGTCCGTCTGGCATGGAAAATATAGAGAAGAACTTTCAAGAGAACACTCTCTATTGGCTAATGTGCAAGAGAACAAAATAACTATCGTCGTTCCTAATATTGATTTGACCAAAGATATAACAAAACGCAAGGCGCTTAAATCTTGTGATATTCGCTCCTATATCGCTGTTCCACTCATTCTTGAGACCGAGTTCGTCGGAACATTTTTTGTCGTATTCGACAAGCCAAAAAAATTTGAAGATAAAGATGTTTTTCTCATGGAGGGTCTTGGCAGAATAGTCATCTCCATGTTGGATATCAGTTTTTTAAAATTTGAAAACGCAAAAGAACTTTCCAAAACAAAGACACTGTTGGATAAAGTAAATTCTCAGCAAACAAAACTCAGCAGAAATGACAAGATTTTAAAACATGTTTCTAGACTGGCAAACATTGGTGGCTGGGAATATGATTTGACTAATCAATCAATTCACTGGTCTGATCAAGTTTATGAAATTCATGAAGTCATGTTGGGTACGACAATCGAACTCGTCAGCGCATTAAATTTTTATGAACCTGAATCACGGACGATGGTTGCACAGAATCTGAGACACACTATTGAAACTGGCGATCCCTTTGAATTTGAGTGTTGTATTACAACAGCTTTAGGCAATATTCGCAATGTAAGATCCATTGGTGAACCCGAATATGAAAATAACAAGTTAGTTCGCATATTTGGTACGTTTCAGGACATAACCGAACAGCGCATGATAGAATCCCAAGCTCGACAATTTCTGAAGATGGAAACGTTAGGACAACTGACGGGCGAAATATCTCATGATTTTAACAATATCTTGTCTTCAGTAATCGGGAATTTACAATTCTATCTCAAAAGACAACAGCATTTGCCAGACGACTCTCATGAGTTTGCAGATGCACTTCATTCAGCTCAGCGCGGTGTCAAATTGACCAACCGTTTGCTCAACTTCTCACGCGGCAAAAATTTTGTCATCGAACCATTTGAGCCAAGCACTATCGTACGTGGGCTAGGATTTGATGCAAGAGGCTTGCGGATCAAATACAAGATTGATGCTTGAATTTGAAAGTGATGGCGGCTCAGTAGCGACTGACATTTCACTGTTTGAAAC
>JAYUEN010000337.1:0-4261 GCA_043739185.1 Bdellovibrionales bacterium | reverse complement strand
ATTAAATAACTTGAAAACAGAAAAAAACTCAGCTAAGACTGAAGACCTTAAGCAAACTTGCTAAGTCAATACGACAACAAGCCTGAAACTTTCCGGTAGTCTCCTTCACTACAATATTGTTGGATACATAGCTATTTCTTCAAGTATTGGCGCTATTATGTTAGCAAAAAAAATAAAAAACTTTACATAAAATGTTAAATTGACTGATTCGCTGGAACTATGGTCTTCCAGTTCTTGATGATATGATCAGAGGTTCTCCAAGCAAATGCCTGAAGCGTCAATGTCGGATTGCGAGAACCACTTGTACCCATGACCGACCCTCCCAGTATACCTAAATTAGGTACCTCATGGGTCATACCCCACGCGTTACACACATTTGTCTCGGGATTTTTTCCCATTCGAGTACCGCCATAATGATGGGTAGTGCCAATATTCACCTGCATATTTGATAAAGGTGTTTTTACTACCGCTATTGCGCCAGCTTCTAAAAACCATTTTTCCATTTTATCTTTTGCGAACGCATTAACTTTTCGATCATTTTCAAGATAGCTTCCAGTTATTCGAATTACCGGCATCCCAAAGGGATCCTTTACCGTTGGGTCAAGATCAAGATAGGTTTTATCGCTAGGAAGAGTCGTGCATTGTATATAGGCCGAAGCCCTGCGATTTGCATTTTCTGCAAAAAACATTTTCCATTTCGAGCCCCAATTTGGAGCTCGATTAAAATTGTTCATAGCTAAATAGAAAAGGGGGAGCGTTCTCGCCTGCGCAAATAACATGCCTCCACCAATAAAATCTAAATTTGAGTGATCAAAGTTATCATCCGCAAAATCGTCTACGGCAACACCTTGCGCAGGAAGCCCGTACCAATTATTGATGTCATATGGAAATAGCGCGGAAACAGGTCCCTGATCTGCATGCGTAAAGTAATGCCGACCAACTTGTCCATGATTGTTTGCTAGTCCTTTTGGAAATGCGCCAGAGGTGGACACAAGAAGTAATCTACTTACTTCAAATACATGACTGGCCAGCAGCACAACGTCGGCTTCTTGAAAAAACTCTTGGCCACCTCGCATGAAAGTAACTCCTGTCGCACGCCCTGATTTTTCATCAAGCTCAACTTTTGTTACTCTCGCCTGAGTGATTGCGGTAAAATGTCCGGTTCGAATTGCCTTCGGAATCGTACTCACCGCCGTCGAATTTTTGGCGTTTACAGGACATCCTCCTCGACTGCAAAATCCATGGTACATACATGAGCCCCGGTCTTCATAAGGCTTTGAGTTAATAGCTGCGGGCCCGGGATATGGATTCCTTTTCAACTTTCTCGCAGAAGCCGTTAATTTATCAAAATAGTCAGTGCTACGAAGCGGAGCCATCGGGTATTCTTTTGCTCTGGGCCCTTCAAAAATATTACCCTGTTTGTCTATTTTACCCTTAACATTCCCAGCTTTTCCTGAAACCCCAACTTCAATCTCAACCCTTTCATAAAAAGGTTCAAGTTCCAAATAATCTAAAGGCCAGTCTTCGACTGTTGTGCCCTTAGGAATTCGAGATACCCCATAGCGTTCAGTCGTTTCACTTACCACCTTAAAATCCCATGGATTAAGTCGAAAACTTTGCGCCCAATAATGAAGGGAGGTACCGCCAACTCCATTTATCATCGGCGGGATCGAGCCACGCGGTTCAGTGTGGGATGCTTCACTCAATCTATAAGTTGGAATTTCATTTGCAGTCTTCTGAACCGACTGAGGCCAGTTACGGGTCCAATTCTTAAGTTCATCAGGTGGAAAATCCTGAATTCCAAGCCAACTTCCGGCTTCGATGCCAACTACATCTAATCCAGCCATAGATAAAGGCAAAGCAGCCAGTCCGCCTGCGGCCCCCAGACCGACCACCACCACGTTAGTTTTTTTTAATTTATTTGCCATTTTTTTTTGATCCCACCCCGGCAAACGTTGAAATTTCGTAGGCAGAAACTCGAATCGGTTTCAACTTTGTATTCATACTCTGATCCTCTTCTGAAACCATCATCCGTATTCCAGGATAGCTTATAAGATCCCAACCAACAAAGTTTGCATTCCCTCCGTAGTATGGGTCTGAAAACATTCCCTGCATTGTATGTGATATTACCATCTTGAAAAAGCCGGAAGATGATGGCAAGAATCCAGTGGCCAAATCTTTTTCAAGATCGGTAAGAATATTGTCCTGTTCCGCTGAAAGCAACTGACCAAATGTTTTTTGTTTGGTCTTTAATGAGTATTCATCAATTGCAGCAAGTCCAATCGAATAACTTTCTTTCTTGTCACGAAGAGCGCTTACTAAGGACCTATCAATAAAGCGAACAACCCTGGCTTCAGTCGCTCCAGGCCCCAATTCATCAGTCGGCACGATTCTGGCACAAATCGCTTCGAGAGTGAAGCTTTCAGAAACAGTCAGTGACTCGTGAGCTTCGATAGTTCCTATCGAATGTGAAATGTCAGAATGACCATCTTTATGCTCTTTGTGTTTACTCGACTTCTTTCCTTTTAAATTAGCTTTGCCCTCAGTGACTTCGGCACTAGCAAGAACACCTGCAGATATTACACTTGCCGCTCCAACCATTCCTGCCGCACATTTTAACAGGTCCCGTCTAGACAGATCGGAATTACTTTCTGTCAAAATTATTTCATTATTCAGATTTTTTGACTCACGTTCATCTTGAATCGACACTTCAAAACCTCCTTCTAACGATTTTTTTTCTAAGACCACTGTATCAGAATTGCACTTGCGAATGCAAATCGTACCAAATTGTCGCGAGTCTAACTCCAGGTAAGCATAAAATATGTTAACCATATTTCGCAAGTCCTTGGTCCAGCTCCCTTGCCCCTTTCTCTCACCATACCCCCTTCAGTTAGAATTTCCAAAGGATTTTGAATCGACTTGAGACCAAAAAATCAAAAGAAATTTTTAACTTATAATCAATCATATCCGATCAAACTAGAGTGACATCCAAGCTCAACGCGGCCTTTGGTTTTGCCACTTTCTATCTTAAAAAGATGTCGACCAATTAGAATGGGTCGCTTTCGTCGGAGGTATCTATTAAAGCTCATAAAATCAAACTTGAAGTTGCCAAGGCACCCTTAAGTTTTGGCGCTGAAGTCATCACTAGCCTTTTAGATGCTCGAGATAATTCATTTCTTCTTTTAGATTTTCAGGACCAATTGTTACCAAAGAATTGGTTCAAAAAAAACAAAGATGCTCTCCTTGAAAAATTACTTGAACATGGAGTCATCTATTTGAGAAATTGTCATATCCAAAAAGATGAAGTGGTGAGCTATGTCGAAGACATTGTCGGCACTAATGCACTTTTGGATTCATATGCCGGCGGGGTGGCGGCTCGCCCAAAAATTGATAAAAATTTGTATTTAACCACCGAGGCTCCGGCGGCAAATTCAATTGCCCAGCACTACGAGATGTCTTATATGAAGAATTGTCCTAAAAAAATATTCTTTTACTCTCACCTTCCGGCAGAACACGGCGGCGCAACGCCCGTTACGTTTTCGCGAAGAGTGAAGAAGGATTTGGATCCCAAAATTTTTGAAGAATATCGAAAAAGAGGTATGTGCTATATCCGAAACTATTTTGGCGAGGCAAATGATTCCTGGAAGCTTCTTTTATCATGGCAACGCGCATTTGAAGTAAAAACAAAAAAAGAGTTTGAAGATCTTGCCAGAAAAAATAAATTTGAGTTCGAGTGGACAAAAAACAACGGCTTGAGAACCATGAATCTCATGCCCGGGGTAATTCATCATCCAGAGACTCATGAGGAATTCATACATAACCACTCAGTTTCTTTTAGGCCCTATAGTGAAAGCACCAAGAACAGCTTTTCAAGTCGAATTCATCTTGATTCTTTGGCTCCAGATGAAAGAGCCTGTCTCGAGAGTATTTCTCCCGAAACTCAGCCTTATGCGGTTGCGTGGGGAGACACTCGTGAAATGATATCAGACGATATCATTGAGCAAATATATCAAGTTTCAAATAAAAATAAAGTTTCTCTCAATTGGCGCGCGGGTGATCTCATGATTATTGACAATATATTGGCAAGCCACGGCAGAGATCCATATAAAGGTGACCGTGCAACCTATGCGATGCTTTCAGCTAAATGAAATAATTTTTTACTTATAGATGGGTCCGAAATTAATGATACACTAGGGCCCAAACAAAACTGCTCCGTCTGACATTTTGTAAATTCCAATGAGCTTCTTTTTGTTGTTCGACA
>JAYUEN010000336.1:0-1348 GCA_043739185.1 Bdellovibrionales bacterium | reverse complement strand
CTTCTGTTTTAAGTGAACGTCGCTCAAATCCACTTGAGCTGTTTCGTCATTTTGTTGATTAGTTAGTGTCATTTTCAAATCATTGTCTGACCAAGCGTTTTTTCTTTTACCATAGTGACTGCCAGCGGTCTCTACGACGTTATGCCCCATCATTAGCGCAACTTTTTCTTTTGAGAATAACTTTTTGGCGTCTGCCGAGAACTGATGCCTGAATGTAGTTGCGCATTTTGCGTTGGGGAAGCCAAGCGCCTTTTGTGATGCCGACGATACGTGTGACCTTATTTTATTTAACAGCTTGGTAGCCTCTTTAAAGTTAAGCGCTGAGAAACGAACGATTAGCTTTTCACAATAACTAATGATTTCATTATTCTCTAACCGCAGATGTCTAAATTCGCCAGTTGACCTGCCGTTAGTATTCTTCGCGTTCTTGACTGTTAGTATTGAGTAGCCCTCGAAGTGACCTATTTTTGCTTCGAGCCACTCGACAGGTCTCAGTCCTGTGTGGATTGCTGCGTTGATAAAAATTTCGGTGATTTGCGTTGTGTCTGACTGGCGCCCGCCTTTGATGAAGTTAAGCACTTTTTCAAGTTCTGCTTTTGATATGGACTTCTTTTTCTTTGAAGTTCGCTTGAACTGCGGCGACGACCGATAGTATTCTGTGTTGCTTGACTGGATTAAACTTACTCTTGCGGCTATCTCATGCAAGCCATCTCTCTTTAAGATGTGCGAGGCAGACAGTCTGTACATTCTGAATGACGTTGGCTTGAGTTTTTCTTTAAGCGATAGCATGACATTGTATATCTCATCGTCGGATGGATTTTCGCCAATCAACTTTGAAATGGTTTTCCACTTGCGCTCGTACTCATTAACAGTTGACTTGGTTCTTGTAATGACTTCTGGCATGGGATTGCTCGCCTTAGCCGCATTTAAAGCTGTGACTGATGATAAGTTGCTCATAGGCTCATGCTCATCTTCTGACATGATTACCTCGGCTACTATGCTTACATTTCTCATTGTGCTATTCATTTACATCAAGTTTTCCTGTTGTCTAGGGGGAAAAACCATCCCCCTACTACCGCCGTGTGGTATACCTAAAAGTATTACAAAATTATTAAGAAGGTATTCTTTATAACCTTTTCTTCCAACAAGTGAAATAATACTACTATTTTATAAAAAAGTAATGTATTATTTCACTATTCGTTACAAATTAATGAATAATATTTACTCTTGAAAATACAACAAGGTATTTTTTTACGAACTAAAGGATTTTGTGAGACTTATGATGGCTTTTGACAAAAACAAATTTATATCTTTTATTGCTGCTATATTTTTACTTGTTAGTTTTTCT
>JAYUEN010000335.1:0-1354 GCA_043739185.1 Bdellovibrionales bacterium | reverse complement strand
GAGACGACATCTTCACCTCAGCGTATGGGTTGCCAACGAGCTTTTTCTAAAAGTTCATTGAAGCCAAATCCGGTTCCTGAAATTTTTTGAAAACGAGTGTCTTTAATCTTAAGCTCCTCCGAAAACTCGTTTGGTTCATATACACTTTGCGAAAGAAGCCCGCACTCGAGTACTTTTTCACTCAATTGTCTTTTCAAACGAGCCGCCTCATAGGTTGCAGTCACTTGCCCCAATGGATGATCTAAGTATGAAGTGACAACAAATTTAACCTGCGGATCTTCTGAATTTGCCACCTCAAAAATATCCTCAGCGGCAGGCTTGAGTATCCGAACGGCATAAGAATCTCCATTTTCAAAATCGCGAGCAAAAGAGAATCCGTAAGTCTCGCTGAGGAGCTTCCAATGATCTTGAGCTGAGTGAAATGGGTCTTCGATATACTCGATGCGCTTTTTAAACTCATTTGGAATTTTATCAGCAAAAAATTTAAATTCAGAAGCGCTCCACTGCGCATTGATATCCAGACGAAGAGTTTGCGGCACCATTCCAGCCAGCTCTGCAATACTAATCGCAGCCATCAATGGCTCGCCTCCCACTTTCACTTTAATTTTCTTGTAACCGGCCTTAGAAATTGCAGCCAAATTATCCTCGGCGATCTCTTCTTCGCGGGTAATAAGATAATGGCTTGGAGGAATCTCGAGACCTTCAAAGAGAGATTTATTTTGTGCCCTTGCTATTGCATCAATGTGTGAAAAATGCAGTGATTGCTTTTGCAATTTTGAAAGAGGCGTTTCTTGTTTGGATATTAAATGTTCTGAAAGTACTTTCAGTTGCTCTTTTAGGTAAACATCACCAAACTCCGGCCAAGGATGAAGATCTGAATAGCCAAATCCTTCAGGCCATTCAACTCTGAGAAGAGCGCCCACTCGCGAAGCGTTGACTCCTACCTTTTTTAAAATATAGGCCGAATAATCAATTTTTTTCATTGAACTAGTAAACCAATCGTTAAAAGGATTCCAAATAATAAATGAACCGCCGCTGATTGTGCCAAAAATTGATTGTACGCGGGCGAGGGCTCAGTCGTTAAGACTTTATTCACCACACTCCTAGCCATCGGAAAACTCAAAATTGGAAGTACCGCAGCTAAAAAGTGTCCTTCAAAAACCCAGTACATTCCGAGGACGAAAGGCGTGAACGCTAGAAAAAAAATTTCAAATCTAGCAAAACGAATTCCGAAACGAACGGCCATGGTTTTCTTGCCCACGAGCTTATCGAGAGGTGAGTCTCGCAGATTATTAATTGCGATCAGGACTGTCGACAACATTCCAATCTGAAGACCAGCAACCTGTGAACCGAT
>JAYUEN010000334.1:0-4293 GCA_043739185.1 Bdellovibrionales bacterium | reverse complement strand
AAAAAACCAAACTCATCTCAAGCTATCTCGCTGAAGGTGGGGACTATGTGGTGCATTCCTCCCAAGATAGTACCGAAGGAAAGCTCGCCCAGACTGAGTATGAAGTCGTGAGTGAACATGAAAAGTTTAGCCTGCTTAAAATTAACTTACTCACTGGAAAAAAAAATCAAATTCGGGTTCATCTGGCTGATCTAGGGCACCCTATCGTCGGAGACTCTAAATACGGTAGGCCATCGCAATTTAAAAACCTCATGCTGCATTCATTTTCAATTGAATTTACTCATCCATTTAAAAAAAATCGCCTGAAGCTTGAGGTTGAAATGCCGAGCTATTTCAAGCCCCTCCTAAAGAGCTCTCAAAGCTGATGAATTGGCGCACGGCTGGTTGCGAATCATCTTCCCGCCGCGCGCTTGCCAATTTTCTAAAAAGTAAGATATTGGCAGCCTGTTATCTTTTCCTTCGCGTGCGGTCCATGGATCCATCAAAGTAATATAATGAGCATCAATATGCTGAATCAAACTATAGTGACCGGCATCCTCATCCCACCAGGTAACAAATACAACTTCCTTTGCTTGAAAGGCATCAAAGAGATCTGAAATTTCAGCGCCTTCTTGAAGTCTGCTTTCAAAACCGTATTTTCGGGAAAGTAAAACTATATTTTCAGGCGGAGTAAAACCGAGTTCAAGAGCACCTAATTCCTCCGCAATTGACAACTCTCCTGGCGAATTGCCTCTAAAAAATTTTATCATACTATCAAAACAAGCGGCTCCACAGGTAAAGTCTAGACTCTGAGCCGTTTGCGGAAGTCCCAAAGCTTGATATAATTTTTCACTCAGTTTGCACCGCCCGGGTAGGCTCAACCACTTCCAAATTTTGCATTTTCATTATAAAATAAGTCATAACCACAAAACCCAGAGACGACAAAATATACGTAGCTTTTAATTTTTCCCCAAGAAAGACGGCTTCGATAGGCTGAATCACAATGGCCGAAATCAGAGTTGGAAATTCAGCTGAAACAATATCTGTTATTTTATAAAGTCGCATGGTCGCGATATAGGCCCCAAACATTCCGAGACCAGATACAAATCCTAGGCAAACCAGTAAGGGCGTCCAAGCTTGAATGCTCGCACCTGCCACCAGTATTTCAGCCAGCGCAAAAGCGATAATCGCAATAGATGGTACGAGTATCGTAATGGCTTCATTTTCATCATTCATAGTCTTCTTAATGAAGACATATCCGAAACATAAAAGAAACGTCCCAAACAAAAGAGAAGTGAGGCCCCATACCAATTGGCCCTCAGACTCAATACTTGAAATATAAAAAACCAGAAAAGAAATCGTTAGCGCGGATAGAACTCGAGTGCGGCGAGAAGACCGTATTCCGATGAGAGGGCCTAAAACGGCCAGCAAAGGAACGTCAATATTTGAAAGAACGGCTACAGCTGAAGCCGACAACCAGAGATAGCTCAATGAAAAGAAACTTAAGGCCAAGCCGGCTATTCCTGCGCGAATGACCTGGGTTCGCATAGATTTAGGTCGAAGCGAGAGCCTTCGCCTGCGAGCAAAAATAATCGTGAGCCCCAAACAACTCAAGCCTCTTAGTAACATTGAGTCGGATACTGAAATTCCCTTCACGGCTAAGATACGCATTGCTAGCCCCGTGATCATGAGGCTGCTCACTAAAATAATGGCCCATTTTAAAAATTCTTTTTTCATCGATTCTTTCTTGCCTCCAAAAGCAATGTAGCAGAAAGAACTTCCTTAAAAAATTGATTGATTTTCAGGATAATTGTTCTAAAAAACTAAATGATTGAAATGAGCTCTCAGAGGTCTAACCAGCTGTAGATCGGCTCGCAGCAGCCTTTACGCTTTCACCAACGCTTTCAATCACTTGATCTAGGGCATGGGTGCGAATGCGATGTTTTGGCCACACGGCATTCACCTTATAATCCCCGTCCCAACCTCTCGGGATATAAGTATCGATTTCGGAACGATGACTATAAGCCAGAAAGTCAGGAATGAGAGTCCAAACAGAATTGGCCTTTAAAGCACGAATGGCCACATCGTAACTATCAAACATACTTACGATTTTTGAATGTATTCGGAGCTTTTGAAAAGACGGGTGATTTTCACAATTTTCGATTCCCTGAGCGGCTAAGGCAGCAATACAAGGATACTGACTCAAATCCTCAATCCGTCGATCTTTCAAAAATGCATGTTTTTTGCCAAAGCAAAATACCAAACGCCCTTGGTGCAAAAGTTCTTGCTCATGATTGGGCCCAGAATGGGAAGAAAAACAAATTCCCAAATCAATTTCACCGGAACTGACCCTCGCCAGAACTTCTCCAGACCTTAAAGATTGCATAGTGGCGGTCAATCCAGCGTTGGCTTTTTGAATATTCATCCAAGCTGGAGTTAAGAATTCCGAACAGAGCATATGTGTAGCGGCAATTCTGTAATGCCCGCGCATCTCCATGCGGTCAGAAGAAAGCTCCTCACGAATTCGACTCGCTTCTGTTAATAAGAAATCCGCGCGATCAAGTAGTAGCTTTCCGTGTTGGGTAAGTTTAATTTGGCGACCTTGCTTTTCAAATAATGCCTTACCAAATTCTTCCTCAAGTGCCGTAATACTATGACTGATTGCACTCGGAGAAATATTGAGAAAGCGGGCCGCCTGCCCTATATGTTGCCGTCTTGCGGTCTCAACAAAGTACTGTAACTGATCAAACTTCATAGGAATAAAACCTTTCACAACAATTACATTGTACCAGATCATTCATTTTTTTTCAACGATAAACCTGAATTAACATCAGTTTTTTTCATGTCTATTTTCGGGTAATTTGAGCCTGCTAGTCGAATCTTACTTTTTGCCAGGATCAAGTATGAACATATCAAATTTAAATAAGCTTGAGTTTACCGATGCGTACGGCATTTTTTGTGCCAGCTCAGCCAAACAAAATGATCGAAACGCACTTTATCCAACTTTTTGCAAAATACCCGTAGCTGGAAAGACCTTGCCGCATTCACATTTTGAGGCTGAGGTATTTTACGTTATTAGCGGAATTGGGCTGTTTTTAAATAACGGACAATCCCGTCCTGTCAAAAGCGGGGATCTCATTCGTATCCCTCCATATTCAGATCACCAGCTGCAAAATCTCGGCAAGGACGAATTGCAATTCTTATCTATTTATAGTGAGGACTTTGAGGTCTCTCCGCTTGCGCCTAATGCTCTGATCACAGTGGCGCCGCCAACGCCCAATGGGCCACTTCATCTAGGTCACATCAGTGGTCCTTATTTGGCTAGCGATGTTCTCTCGCGGTATTTGCGAATTCGTTTATCTCATGTTCACAGCCATAGCGGTACGGATGATCACCAAAACTATGTCTCAGAAAGAGCAAAGTTTTTAGAGCTTCCAACTGATTTTTTTCGAAATCAGATGCGATCTCGAATTTCAGCAGGACTCGCTAAAATGCAAATCAACTTCGACGAATTCATCGAGCCAAAAGTAGATTTAGACTATCAAAGAAAAATTCAAAATTTTGCAAAACGTGCAATCGAGCAGGGACTCATCGAAAAAGAAAATATTGAGCTTCCTTTTTGCAATAGCTGCGATCATTTTTTAATAGATGCGCTGATTGACGCCATTTGTCCGATTTGCGAAAATTCAAGTCGAGGCGGATGTGAGCACTGTGGCGTGGTGATCCCCCCACAGGATTTGGTTCACGCTAAGTGTTCGCGCTGCGGAGATCAGGCCGGGCACAAATGCACGGACGTATTTACGTTTTCGCTATCTCGACACCTCCCTCTCATTGAAGCTGAACTTGAAAATTTGAACTTATCCTCAAAGCTAAAAAATATTGTCACAAAAGTCCAAGCGCTTAAGAACCTGAAAGTATTGGTAAGCCATCCCGACAAAGAAGGCTTTGGAATTCAACTTTCAGACACCAACCAAACTCTGCATGTTTGGTTTGAAATGGCTGCCCATTACGAGGACTTTGCTTTAAGTGAAAGTACATGGATTCATTTTTTTGGCTTTGATAATAGCTTTCATTATTTGCTTTTTATACCAGCGCTCTTAAGAGCTATGAATCCGATTGCCCAATTGCCAAAATATGTCTTTGCCAATGAATTTTTGCTACTATACGGCCTAAAATTTTCAACGAGTCGCAACCATGCCATTTGGGCAGACGAATTCACTGGCCATTCGGATTATCTACGCATTTATCTTTGCAAACAACGGCCGGCTAATCATGAATCTAATTTTGAAAATGACAAATTTGACGTTTTCTCAA
>JAYUEN010000333.1:0-4299 GCA_043739185.1 Bdellovibrionales bacterium | reverse complement strand
CTTAAATTTTTCGCAAAAAATGCTCGAATAATTTAGGACAAAATACTTTCGGCCGAAAAATTTAGATGACGCGACTCTGATGAAATATCCGGGCTAGGTAGACTCGAAGGAATTGGGCGCTAAAACCTCAAGTGACCTGACGGAACTTGCGGTGTACGAAGAGGAATCTTAATGTTTTTGGAACTCTGGCATGCGTTGAATTTAATTTGTTTAGGGCTATTTTGAGACGCACGTTTATTTAGAAAATGGATTTAATTACCGATTATTGGTAAAACATTGCATTTTCCAAATGCTTTAATTTTCATTGTGAGATCAAATTGGGGCAAATTACTAAAAATGAATGGCTTGAACGCTTGAGGACGGCTGCTACGGTTCGTGGAGGCGAGTGCCCATGTTTTGCCCTTCCTCTCCCACCATATACCCACCAGTAAAACCTCTTTTTTAATTGACATTATTATCAAGTTACGATAATGTGATATTTATGATTGGCAGCTTTGGGAATCAACTTGCAGAAGATCTCTATGATGACAAGAGAACGAAGGCGACTCGGCAATTTCCGCCGGAGTTGTTCAGAGTTGCTCGAAGAAAGTTATTGTATTTGCACGATGCTGATCAGTTATTAGACCTCAAAGTTCCTCCTGGAAACAACTTGGAGGCTTTGAAGCGAGATTTGATAGGGTATCATTCGATACGAATAAACGATCAGTGGCGAGTGATCTTTCGGTGGAAAGACGGCAATGCTTTTGACGTGAAGGTCGCTGATTACCATAAATAGTACTATGGCGTAAATACTTTGACGTAGATTGAAATACGAGGTGAGTGATGAAGACAATGAGAGAGCCAGCAAACCCATTTCATCCTGGTGAGATGCTCCTTGAAGAGTTTCTCGAGCCAGCTAAAATTTCGCAAGCATCATTTGCGGCAAGACTTGGCTGGACAAAGGCTAAATTGAACGAGCTCATTAAAGGTAAGCGGGGAGTCACGGCCGAGACGGCACTTGATCTTGCCGAGGCATTAAAGACTTCACCCAAGCTGTGGATGAATCTCCAGGCGACTTTTGATTTAAATAAGGCAAGAAAGTCTCGCTCTGCATAATTACTGCTTATGAAAATGCGCTTCGGGGAGGATAGTGATTCGGAATCTCGAGCGATCAAGAATTATCCCAAGCGAACTTTACTTGTCGTCCGATAATCTATTTAGTGTCTTTCTGGGCATTGCTTGTATACCTCTTATGGATTACCTTGCAATTTAGGGTGAGGCCAGTTTGCTAATCTAGTCTTTTATTACAAAACTGATTTGATCCAGAATTAAAGAATATAACTTGGAAACTTTGAGCCGATGAACTTAATGACAATGACCAATTACGACCCGTTGTAGTTTGCTTTATCACTTTGTTATAGCAGTGGTCTTGTCCGACGATTTTAAGAAGTTGGAAACTGTAGGTCTAAGCAATTGGAGTCGAACCTTGCATGAAAGGCGTTCGAGCGCCCGTTGTAAACGGGTTCGTATCTCAAATTGGTACGTAATCGAGTTGGATATGATCATATCTGATTCAGTTATGATCATCCTTGATTCGATGATATGTATATGATACTATATAACTGAGGTGAGTTATGGATCTGAACAAGCTATTTGGCGGGTCGACAGCGGCAAAATGTCTGCTCTTTATTGCCAGATATGAAGAGACCACGGCGGGCGAAATTTCTGAAACTTTTGAGATAGCTAAACCGCAGGTCTTTGTACAATTAAACAAACTCGAAGTGAGCTGCGTGCTTTCAAGCCGCACAATTGGCAACACGAAATTCTTTTCGCTGAATCCGAGGTCGGGAATCAAAAATGAGCTTAAAGCTCTGCTTGAAAAATATATTGAGGAGCAGATGCCGAGAGCTCAAAATTCTAGATTTTTCTTGGTAAGGAGGCGAACGAGAGCTAAAGGTAAGCGGCTTGGTGGAGTGTATGCAGAAAAAGATTAGCAATAAACTTACTATTGGCGAGTTCGCAGCGATTATTTTCGATCACTTAAAAAGTGATGGGATCTCGGCAATTTTAACTGGCGGCGCGGTTGTTTCGGTCTACACAGATAATAAGTATGAATCTGGAGATGCTGATTTCATTTCTCCAATTGAACAAGCTGAGATTATTAGATCCTTGGGTAGTCTGGGCTTTTTTCAAATCACACGAGGAGATCGGCATCTCAAGCATCCTGATTGTGACTTCACTGTAGAGTTTCCAAACAGGACGCTACTTATTGGCGGTGAATACCAGAGCGAGGTCGCTGAAAAAGAGATCGCGGGAACTGTGATTAAGATTCTTTCGCCGACGCAGTCAGTGATGGACCGATTGGTGAGATACATTGCCTGGAAGGATATTCAGGGAATTGATCAGGCTCAGTGGATTTGTGAAAAACATCCGATAGCTTTAGGCAAAATTTATGTTTGGGTTAAGAAAGAGGGCGCAAATCAAGAACAATTCAACACAATTAAATCGAGGCTTGAGAAGGCGACCAAGGAGAGATCGAAGTTAAAATGATAAGGAAAATAAAAATAAAAATCACCTGCTGTGGATGAGTATGTCTGCCGAAAATAATTCATCAGACATACTCATCCACAGCATAGGCGGTCAATGTTGTTTGAAAGGTATTCATGAAAGTTGCTTTTTTTAGTACTCACAATTTTGAGAGAGAGTTTTTCAAGGCTCGCAATACCGGACATCATTTTGACTTAAGTTTTTTTGAACCTGCGATGAATCAACAGACGGCTCCGCTGGCGAAAGGCTTCGATTGTATTTGTTGTTTTGTCAGCGATCGACTTGATGCCATAACATTGCAATCCTTGAAACAGTTCGGAGTGCAGCTTATTGCACTTCGCTCTGCGGGTTATAACAATGTCGATCTCGAAGCCGCTGATCGTTTAGGCTTAACGATTGTTCGGGTGCCCGCTTATTCTCCCCATGCGGTAGCAGAACATGCTGTTGGACTTTTACTATCGCTTAATCGAAAGATCCATAAGGCATATGCAAGAGTCCGCGAGTTAAATTTTTCTCTTGATGGTCTGACAGGCTTCGATTTATTTGGAAAAACAGTTGGAGTCGTTGGCACAGGACGCATCGGATCTGTGTTTGCGACAATCATGAAAGGCTTTGGTTGCCATGTAATCGCTTTCGATCCGATGCCGAATCTGGCGTTGATTGAAAAAGGCGCTGTCATTTACGTTTCGCTCGAAGAGCTCTATAAAAAATCTGATGTTATCTCGCTTCATGTGCCGTTGTTTCCAGAAACAAAGCATATGATCAATGGAGCGGCTCTTGCGCAAATGAAGCGTGACTTGATTTTACTTAATACAGGGCGAGGTGAGTTAATTGATTCCGTTGCTTTAATTGAGACTCTTAAATCAGGCAAGATCGGGGGAGCAGGACTTGATGTCTATGAGGAAGAAGAAGGAATCTTCTTCAAAGATCTATCTGACCAAGTGCTTAAGGACGATGTACTCGCTAGGTTACTAACGTTTCCAAATGTCCTCATGACTTCGCACCAGGCATTCCTCACTAAAGAGGCTCTTGAAAAGATTGCCGAGATTACGCTGCAAAATATCTCAGACTTCAAATCTGGGCGCAAGCTATCCAATCAAGTGCATGCAAAAACTCATATCGCTAAGAAATTATAACATAGCTTGGGCTTTGTCATACGTCTCCCACAACATACCCACAAAATGGGTTTTCGATTTTCGGGATCTTCAACGTCAAAATAACGATTGGAGATTATGTGCGTACTAGTACAATAGCCTCGGCTTCCAGTAGCTGTCCCATCTTGTTTTAGCGGCTTGATGTTCGTTTTTTTACGTCCCTTATTCGCACCTCCGCAGGCTTCACGCCATTAGCTTCGCGCCTGGCATGCGCGCCCTGCCGCATGCGCGCCCTGCCGCATGCGCGGTCGGGTGCGGGACAGAGTGCCCCGCAACTGCACACACTAATCCGTGAGGAACAACACTGGGGAGCTAGTGTTCACAGTGGGCCGTTCGCTGGAACTTTCCCAAAAAGGTATGTTTTATGCACGTGTAAAGTGTTCGACCCATTTCAAAGACAGAATAGGTCAGCCTAATTTGACCGGGGCGCTTCGACGGGGCGTCATTAACTTCCTCTCACGAAAAAGGATTATTAAATGCCTACGCCGCTCAAGAAAACAAGTGCCCCTAAACGGAATCACTGACCGATTTCATCATGTGGAGCCACCCAATTTCATCAATCGGAGCCACTTGAACATCAGCACTTTGTTGTTTATATGAGCACTTCTTTATTCACAAG
>JAYUEN010000332.1:0-176193 GCA_043739185.1 Bdellovibrionales bacterium | reverse complement strand
GGTCACCCAACTCTCGGAGCAATTCATGCAGCACTAATCAATCAAGCGCCGACTCTTGCGTAGGAACCTGAGCAGTTACTATTTTTCTTTTTCGATTTTCTGTCTACATATTCAAAAATTTTATTTTTAACACCTTGGCTTCTCGCTATTTTAGTATTGGTTTTTACAACAATTGTTTCAATTCGGTCTGAGACAGGCATTCTTTTTATTGTGCTTCTGATTTGGACCGTGGCGACGATTCTATACTATGGGCTTTACGTTGCTCTGGGAGCATTGATATTGAAAGGCTGAATGAATTTACCAAATGAGCTGGCCCAACTGAAGCCAGCTTTGCAAATTTAAATTGGTATAGTAAAGTACAATTAACAAAGTTCTGTATTATAAAATAGGTTAATTGCACGCGGGAAGAGATCTTAAATACTTAAGATCATTTTCCTCAAGCATCCGCTTTGTTTCAGATTCGCTTTTTTCTGCTTCAAAAATTCTACCCGTAGATAAATCTGCTTTATCTCGCGATTTATAAATGACATTTACTTCACAGAAGTAGCCATTGGTATACGACCATTGAAAAAAGGGATCACTATGTGTTCCCTTTGTTGGGCGACACTGTATGTCCGAATCGATCCACTTCACACATTCTACTTTTTCGAGATTCATTGATACCGATTTGGCAAACGCATTGGTTGATGCCATCATCACTATTAAAAGCAAAAATTTCTTCATATTTTTCTCCTGTTTTTAGAACTTAAATGCCGGGCCATTTTCTTGGGAAGCCGACAATCGGCTTCTCCAAGGCGCAGCACACATTTATTTAGATTAATTAACTATTTTTTCCCAAGCATCGCTTCGGCAGATTGTCTTTGCATCTCCAACAAACGTTTGCATACATCGTCTTGGCAAAGACTTGCTT
Source organism: Bdellovibrionales bacterium (assembly GCA_043739185.1). Classification (GTDB taxonomy): domain Bacteria; phylum Bdellovibrionota; class Bdellovibrionia; order Bdellovibrionales; family JAMPXM01; genus JAYTQQ01. Next base: position 175,283 of record JAYUEN010000332.1, on the reverse strand, counting down.
GTTCAGCGCCAAATTTATCTCTCATAACAATCATTCCCACTGCGGCTGAGGCCAGAATTGCTAAAGATCTTGCTCGCATTAAAATCTTCGCATTTGAAGCTCTGATTAAGGTGTTAGCTGCGGCCGTCTCAGCTCCAATTTTTGTCATCTCGGCATTTGCTTTTACAAATTCGATGTTTTCAGTTTGCATTCTTTGCAAGAGATCTTTTCTTTGAGCATTCACTCGCGAAATGGCTTCATTTTTCGCACTAATTTCTGCATCTGTAATTTTCTTCGCATTTATATTAATTGCTGGATAAACATTTAGATCCATTTGCACAAGATGTGGTGGTGGATTATTCAAAAAAATGCGTGCCGCTCTTAAGTCTCCAGTGAATTCATGGTTAGTAGGGTACATGAAATTCGCCGCAAACGTAGTATATACCTCCCACTTATAACTTACGGTAATGTATCTAATTGTAACATTAGAATTTTCACCAAAATGTGCAAGAGTTTCTGCAATTTCGTTTCCGGTCACACGATTCATTGAGTAATGGCTAAGGTTTATTTCGTAACTGAAAGCTCGAGGTAACACGCCATTACCTGGCAGATCAAATCTGTTATAAATATTGTTATATACCTGCCAACCCATTGGCTCAGCTTCAAGTGAAGCCCTAGTTATCATAGGAAGAGGTCTCAAGTCAGCCGCATTTAGATCATGCAGCTGAAGCAATGTCGGCATTTGGTTCTCAGGCAATACACTTTGGCTTAAAACGTATCCGGCACCATATCCTCCTGCGGCAACTCCCGTCAGAGCCGTATCGGTATTGTCAAAGGCATGGGATGTAGTTGCGATTAGCAAAAGCAATACTGTTTTATTAAAAAGTTTCATATTTATCTCCTATGTTTTAGTTTTCAATATTAGTGACTTAAAATTAAAAAGTTCGGTCATGACATTTCGAGCGACGTATTTCAAACTTGAACCACCGATAAAAATCAGCGGCAAAGTTACAATTTGAAAATTAAAGTCAGTTTGCTCAGAACGAAGCTCCTTCAAGCTCAGAATGGCATCAGCACCATAAGCCCCTACGAATGCAGACTGCTGAAGCCTTTGATAATTTTGTACTGATTTGCCAAGCCAAAATCCAGAAGTCGCTAGACCAATCCCAAATGCCCACGCTGGTGGAGTCAGGAGACTAAAGGCAACTAGAGATAGACCTGCATAAGATTCGAACTTTTCTCTATTTTCTAGAATTTTCTCGGCATGCATCGCGATCTGACAAAAACTTCTATTGGCAAAAAGAGTTTCGCTAGTCGGGAGGATATACTGAACTAATGCCAGGGCAGAGCTGTCGACAGGTAGCCCTGATTGTTGAAGCCAACGAATCTTATCGGCAATCTTTTTTTGCTCAAGCTGATTGTTTTTATGTAATTCCTCAATGCCATCAAGAATTTCTGAGGTGCTTGGGCTTTCAGATTTCATCATTGAAAGCAAAAGAAAGTTTTGCAGATAGACTCGGTAATTGGAGTGATGAATTTCGCGTAATGCACTAATTTTTGAATAGTAATTAGATCTAAAAAAACCTTGTTCATCGGCAATTATTTTTGACTCTCTTATTTTACTTGATTCAAACTCTACCTGCTTTCGCTCTTTGGCCAATTCCTGAGTCCAAATTGCATTTACAGTTAATAGCTCATTTGAAGAAAGTATTTCTCGATCATGAAATTGATAATCTACCGGAGAACGTAGATTGACATTGAGACCCGTACTTTCAGTGCCTGGGACTGGACCGTATGCCATAGCTAACTCAATTCGAGAAAGCCTAACTAGGGTCGGGAAGACATTTTTAAAAAAAATCTTACTTGGTTCACAGGCAAAGCTCTCATTTTCTAAAATCGCAGCGGATGAATTAAATTTGAGACATTCAGACATCACGAGCAATGCCTTTTCATTTTGCTTAAGCTCACCTAAAATTCGTTCTCCCAAGGCCTTAAAAAATTCGCGAGCTTCAATTTGAATTTTTTCGTCTTCAGGCAAAGAGAGTTCGACGCTCGAAAAATTTGCGCTTTTTAATTTACAAATTGGTTCAAAAAATGACGATCCCAAGGCATTGGTTTGGCCACAAATAAAAGAAAGGCATATGCAAATTTTGATAAGTGGACTCTTCATAAATTCCCAATTTCAGGCCTAAATTATCAATAAAATCATTGGCAACTTCAGTGCCTTAGACTTTAAAGTTTATTGTTCTAATCAATTCAGACTGATCCTACCCCAATTTAACGCCCCGCACCATATAAACTTTGTAAATATTACCGGCTCTTCCTGTATTAAAAATACAGGAAAGTAGATTGGGAATTTTGCAGAATTGAATGAACCATTCATTTTCAAAAATGTGGTCGAACATTTCAAAAAATAAACTCAAGACTTTTAAAAAAGAATTTCTAATTTTGTAAGGTGAGGTTTTGAATTAAGAATTCAGAAGTGAGCTTAATTTTAAACAACTTCGAAAAAATCAATGCACATACAAGACAGAGTCTTGAACTCAGCTTTTTCGATAATTTTATGGGATTTTTCAATTAGTTTCACAAACAAGTCTTGAATTTCTTTCAGTCCAGCTTCATCGCAGCCAAACATAGATGAAAAATGTAGTGCACCAGGTGTTTTCATTTGCAGCGATCTTGAGACAATTTCTCTTCGAGATGCTTGCAATAGAGGTTGAAGTGGTGAATCTGATGTGAGCTGTGCAATACCATGCTTGTATGACCATCGATTTGATTTTTTCTCAACGAGTCCGGAGCGCTCTAAAAACTTCAAAATTTCTCTTATTTTTTCGTCGGGAATTGAAAGCCGCTCGGCAAGAGTCTCAACGGTCTGAAAGTTTGGACTGCTCGTCAATAGGTGAACAGCACAATAAATCCATGAACTGATATAAACAGCTTGTATTTCGGAGTCGCGAATATTCCCTTTATTATCAATGTTAAATTTATGTTTGCGGCGCCCATCTCGAGCTGACATCATCAACTGATAAAGGTATTCTCTTAATTTCGCGGTCGCGGCTCGCTCATGCCTCAGGAGCAAGAGAACAAATTCGATATCAGAGGCCGTCAACATCAAATAATTTGCAAGTCCGAGAAGCTGGTCTTCGTTTAGATGAACACGACCCTTAAGAACTTGAGAAAAGTACGAGGCTTGGCAGCCCGCTTCGCGCGCCAAAGTCGCGCGGTATCCGCGCGGGGCACCTTCTTCTTCGCAGACTGCGTTCAAATAAGAGCGATAGCTATCAAATTCAAATGGGCTCACCATATAAAGAATAACCTTAAATTATGTTTCAATTATTTATTTAAATACGAACAGAACTAAAAATATAGCTCATTTTGTTATGCACAATAGAATAGATGCGGTGCTCGGTAGAATTTGAGGAAAGATTGATTGAGTTTCTCAATGTTTTTCGAACTCTTTTCAATTTAACTAAATTTATAATTTTAAAAGAGAGCTTGTTTGGTTTAAGTGAGAACAATCGTTTAACCAGCTCTACTCACCAGCGCCACTATCACTGCCAGGGCTGCTGCCATTGTCCCCAGCTGCTTCGCTATCACCAGCGAGAGCAAACATTGAAGAATCGCTTGACCATTGCGCCAGATGCAATCGGCTTGAGTCTTCAACTAAAGTTATTGAAATCGAATTACTTAACATTAACAAAGTTCCTACGGCTGAATAGACAATAAATTTTTTCACAGGTTTTCCTCTTAATCTATTTTAAAGTGCAAATTGGATACCAAAAAGACAGCGCAATTTATTGAGTTTTTTAGTGTTTCATTTTGAAACTCCAAATTAGAAATGGGCTGATTTATAACAAAATACAATTTAAGGATTTGATTTTAAACGAGTTAAAGAATATCGCCAAATAGGTGTTTACTTTGACAAGGCTTAAACACCCAAAAGGTGCATTCTTCTTTTGATGGGGACTGTTTCTACACTAGTTTTAAAATCAGTTTTCGTGGCCGCAGCAGCGGTAAAGCGTTTGACGGTTTCAGTCTACAGTGTGACTGTTTGCCGATTCTGATTCTGAATCAGCTACCGTTGACTGATTGCCTACTTCCCGGCTTCGCTCCACACTTAAGCCAAACTGACTCTTAATGTGTTCCGCAGAAGCTTTCACATTGAACTCTTCTTTTAGTGCTGCTAGCTGAATCTGTAACTTCTTCAAAAAATCACACTCTCCCTATATTCCTCTAGATCCACGTGGTATTTTGTCTCTTCCTCGAAAGGAACAAATTATGAAATTCAGAGCTGTGCCACTCATTATTTTTTCTTCACTTTTAAGTTTCAATCCACTTTTTGGAGCTGAGAATCCAAGTTCTCCCGCTCCTGATCGTTTAGAAATTCAGTATCGCAGGTCGATTGAATTTGAAGCTTTGACTACCCAAATCTATCGCTTAGCTTACGACTACATTTCGAAATCAACAGCAAGTTCGGTCTATCCTCAAGGTGAAAAAGTTATCGTATTAGATGTTGACGATACTGTCTTAGATAATTCGCCTTATCAAATTGAAAACCCGGTTTTCTCTCCCGCGACTTGGGATATTTGGACTCATAAAAAAGCGGCTCTTGCCGTTGCCGGGGCTCAGGACTTTTTAGACAAGGCCCGCTTGCTTGCTTCCATGCACATTGTATTTATAACGGATCGAACCATAGACCAAGAGGCCGACACTCTCATTAATTTGCGGGCGCAAGGACTTTTTAAAGATGGCGATATGATTCTGACGAAGAGAGATAAGACTGATTCGAAGGGCATTCGTCGTCAATGTGTCGAGCAAGCAATTGATGAGCGTTGCAGAGCACTTGGTCCGCGCCCCATCATTGCTCTTTTTGGAGATAGTGCAAGAGACTTTGAAGAGTTCTATTCAGATGAAATGCTCACTACGGGCCGGAAGCTCATTTTAGAAAATGCAGCTTCCCGTTTTTGGATTCTTCCAAACAATATGTATGGTCAATGGCAACGAAACTATAAGTAGAGATCAATGAAGACAAAGCCTAGAGCGGGTTTCTGGCGATAAGATATTGCACAATTCGTTTGAAGCTTTTTTGGGTTGGCCATTTGAAAAATCACCGAATGAAAAATCCCAAATAAAATTACCCTTATTTTGATAGCGCGCGCTAGATGATATAGTACGAATTTGGCCATCTATTGGGTCAAAAATGTCCAATGCCAGCTTCCAACCATCCGGCTGACCTGCTTTCGTTTCGATTGCGAAATGTGCTCCGTAGACAAGAACCTCATGTGCGGCTCCCTTATCCCAATCAATTCTAGTCCCAACAGGAACGCCAGCTCTTAATGAGGCTTTTAATAATTTAAAATTAGAGTTAATTGTCTCCATTGAAGGATTACATAAAGCTGGCATTGATATCTGAGATTCGTTTGTCTAGATATTGAATATAGTCTTCAGCTAAGGCCTTTGAGGTCGTAATTTCAGCAGTTAAGTGAGGCGTACTCATATACCTCACTACAACATCTTTTAAAGATTGTTTCTGTTTGGCAGTTAGCTCAACTTTTTTTCCAATACCTTGATCTAATCTTTCAAAGGCAATAAAACCGCGTGTATCATTCCCAATAAATTCACTCAAATCAACTCCGGTCATAATTTGAAGCCTTGCGAGAACGGCTTCATATGGTTGCAGGCCCGGACGATTCAAATACTCTATATCGCGCTTCATATAGAACCAAAATTTATCTGAAATTTTTGAGAAAATTTCGCGATAGGTTTTCATATCATTGTCACGCCTAGCATGAGCCGGCGAGGTGACTAAGCTAGCAAAGCCAGCATCATGTTCGAAAACTCTTTCATGCATGATCTGATCTATCAACTCTTGGGTTTTTTCGCTTCCGATTTCTTTTCTATGCAAATTTATAAGCTTCAAAAAGCTTTGCGTTTCTTCGGTAATTAATCTCGCGCGTTTGGTCACTTTCGAGGGTAGCATCATCGCACCTAAATGAAATGAGGCTTCATGAGGAACGAGCGCCGGAAAGTCGTCAGCATAGGGAAAGAAAACTTGATAGTCCCCCTTTGCTGCAAGGGCCAGATCAAAGCCTTCTTGAATCGTAATATATCCTGTATAGACCGGCAAATAAGTAATGGGTTCGAGTCCTCTAGATTTCAATGATTGATTAATTTGCGACACTACAATGCCCAGTGATTTCGCGTCTGGTATGGCGATTTCGATACGATCTTCGAATTCATGAATTGCAAAGCCCATATGCGCCGCCAATTCTGATCCCATTAAAAACATTGGAAGGCGAAGGTCACCCTCAGCCGTTAAGCTTTCTTCTAAAGCATTGTGCCGCGAGAGCCACATATCTGACTTCTTTTTAATAAAAATAACTTTATGATCGGTATTCTCAATCCATTTAACGGTCGATTGATTTGAAGTCCCTTTGTTTTCTTTTAAAAAAAATCCAATAAGCTTAGCTTCTTCTTTTGGGCTTAAAACATGGAATAGGCTTTCGCAAACCATGTGGCTCGAGGCCAAGGCTGCAATCGGCAAACTTATCGCAAGGCTTGCCGCAAACACAACGCGCAGGCCGAGACTGAAAGTAGAATGGCTAAGTGAATTATGTCGCAAGTGCACGTTCCCCTGGTTTTCGTTTTAGCAATATAACGAATATTGTATGAAAAATCTTGGCGCAATATTTGTTACCCATTTTTTTCAAAGAGGAGTGTCAATTATGGCAAGGTCCTGGCCTTTCATTAGAGCTGGTTTCAATTCTTGATTTTAAATCAGTTTTCTTGGCAGCCGCAGCCGTTAGCTGTTTGGCTGTTTCGGTCTCCGATTTTGGATCGGCTACCGTTGTCTGTATCCGGGATGCCTGACTCTGAAGTTTTCAATATTTTACAAAGCAAAAGAAAAGGCGCCTCTAATTGAGACGGCGTTCAAAATTCTGCCAGAAGCGCATTAAGTGTATTCCCTTGAGAAATCTAAAAGCCTTTTCATTTTGATTTCATGATTGATTTAGGGTCATCAGTTATCATTAAATTATGGAGGTACAAATGAAAAATTTAAAAGTCTTAATAGCCTTAATGAGTATCACAATGCTGTCTTCACAGCTTTTTGCTGAGGAGAGTTTCAAAGAGAAACATCCGCGTCGTGCTGAAGTAAACAAAAGAGAACGCAATCAGCAGAAGCGCATTGCAGAAGGTATCGAAAGTGGCAAGATGAGTCCTGGCGAGGTAGCAAAAGTTGAAAAAGAAGAAGCCAAAATCAAACGCGAAGAGCGCCGTGACGTAAAGAGAAACGGCGGTTATTTAACAAAACGCGAGCAACGCAAACTCAACCGTGAAGAAAACAAAACCAGCCGAGAAATTTACGAAGACAAACACAATTAGTTTAAATTATTGAGCCGAGGTACCGTAGGGCATCTCGGATATTCACTTAGACTTTGTGGCGCCGTTGATAGTTAATCCAGAATCACAATACTTTCCTCGGGGTAGCGCGGACGCCTGGCCATCCTTGATAATTAGTGTCAATATGCAGCCGTGTTGAATTGGACGATTAGAATCCGAGTCAACTTCGCGAACTGTAATTTGATTGCCGGCAAAACCCGTGACAATTCCAGAATAAGATCTTTGATTGGCTGGACCCCACAGAGTTTCAACTTCTACTTTATATTGGTTTTTCCCGCTCAGTTCGATTTGAGAAATTGAAATTGAGTTCCCACTTGGCGAATAAAAAATGCAAGACCCATCGCTAGAGTCATACTCGCCGTTTTCAGCTTTACAAGCATCAGCGTCGGTAAAAAATCTAACGCCAGTGGTCTTTGTGTAAACACCAGCAAGGTCCTGTATAGATGCATAAGAATTTGAAAAGCTTATTAAAACAAGAATCTGCAAAAAGTACTTCATGAGTCGTCCTTAACATTTGGTTTTTAATTTCGAGTTTATAATATCACATTTAGCTCGACCGAACGCTCAATCAAAAGTTGACTTGAACAACTTGCAAAACGACAGACAAAAAATGTCTAAAAAGCCAAAATCCCGTGGTGTGTTCAACGCCAATTCCAACCTAAATTCAACGCAAGTCGAGAGTCGAGATTTAATTGATTATGTTGACGTAAGAAGCTTTTTTACTAAACCTAAACAAACACAAAAAAAGGAGAATCTTATGGGATTAGCAGAAAGAAAAGCAGTTCAGAATATCAAGGAGACAGACTTCAAAAACCTTCAGACCAAAGTGAAGGAAATATGTGGTTATGATTTGAAACTCACATTTGATTGGGCGGCGGTCGAAAATCATTCGGAGTGCATGTATATTTGCGAAAATAAAAAATACAATGACTATATGTTTGACTCGGTAACCACGGCCTTAACTAATATTTGCGGAGATGAAATGGGTAAGACTGCAGTACGCGAAAAGTTGAAAGAAGTGAATATGATTCCGTCTGCAGGCGAAATGGATTTCACAAATGGCGTATTCACCATTCGCAATGATCTTTGTGGTAACGGAGCCTACGGCGCAGACAGTATTCAACAAACTCTCGAAAAGAATTTATGAAAAATACCTCAAGCGCATTGCTATCGGATGGGCCTATTTCTCTTTTGCACCGAATTGCTAGGGCGAATACGGAGCGCGATGAGCTCGATCAAAGAGCAAGCGTAACGCTTCACTATGCGAGTTCGAAAAGCTGGCAGGGCATACCTAGCCAAATCGTGCAAACACGAGACGGTGACTATGTCGTCATGAGTTTTCGTGAAAAGAAGCAGGTGGTATTATTACCTCTCAGTCCCTTAGCCGCGCTTGAAATTGAAGATCCCATTGGACTTGAGAATTTCTTTTCAAAGCCCTGGTTGAATGACGTTCGATTTGTTTCGATTAGTAAACTAAAGGCCCTACGAGAAATTGAAGTTATTTGCCAAGAGCTCGGTCAGAAATTTCAGGTTCAATTTGATAGTTTTACCGAAACCGACGATACCCCTGGCGCGCTGTTGGCTTGGGTTTATGCTTGCGTCGCCGAAATTAAAAAAATAGCCAGCGAAAGTATGGGCAAAGAGGCCTTGGCCGCTGTTCGCACAATTGAGATTAAATTTAGTAGTGGGGCGATGTCGTGTTCAAAAATTCCAAATGGCCTTAGTTTCAAGCTTGATCTAAGCGCAGAAAATTTCGCTCCCAAGGCCATATTCGAATGTCTCAATTCCTGTTTGTAGAGGGGAAAAATAGGTCTACGATTGCTCAATCAGACTCTTATAAGGGGATTTTTCTGCTTTCTATAGGGAAAATCGTCTATTTCAGAGGGAAAAAACGTCAATAGCTTCAGTTTTTAATGATTTTATGTCGCTTTCCATTGGACAAATGCTTTCCGCTAGGTATGATAGCTAACAGGAAACCATAAACCCATAAAAGGTAAGGAACTATAAGTATGGCGAAAGCAAAGAAAAAAGCGACAAAGAAAGCTAGCAAAAAAGCGACTACTACTACTAAGAAGGCCGCTCCAAAAAAAGCTAAAGCGAAAAGAGCTGGCAAGCCTAATGCGGCTTTCATGAAACCTTTAACTTTGAGTGCAGATCTAGCTGCAGTTATCGGAGCTAAAGCTGCTCCACGTACAGAAGTTGTAAAAGGCCTCTGGAAATACATCAAAAAGCATAACCTCCAAGATGCAAAAAATCGCAGAAACATCAATACTGATGATAAACTTCGCGCAATCTTCGGAAAAGCAACAGTTGGAATGTTTGAAATGACAAAATTAATCGGAAAACATTTGAAATAGTATATTTCAAATTGTTTAGTTATAAGCCGCGCTTTCGAGTGCGGCTTTTTTTTTGGGTAAGGGCAGGTCCGAAAATAACTACTCGGTTTCAAAGTTGAAATGCGCGTAACGAAATCTTCCAAGAAACAGCCTTTAATTCTTTTCCCCAACTTTCTTTAAGCTCAGGATAAAAATCTTTAAGCGGATTGCTATTATTTTTTTGAATACATGCTTGCAGTGCCGACCAGGTCGATAGATATCCAATATATTGTTCAAGGGACCACGAGGTTCGAATGCAAAATGAAGGTGTAATGATTTCCTCAAATGGTACCACCACATTTTTATAGCCATCGTCGACGTGTTTACGCTCTTTTTCCCAATAAGGACCTAGAACGCCCTCATATAAGGTAAAAACACTCTTGTCGATTTTCTTATCGACTTCAGCCAATTGGTAACACCAAAAAGCCAATACGCCACCAGGCCTCAATATTCGCTTAACCTCGGCAAAGAAAGCTTCATGCTTAAACCAATGAATGGCTTGGGCAACCGTGATGAGATTGATACTATGGGTAGCCAATCCTGAGTCCTCAGCTGAGCCAATGCGATATTCAATATTTTGAGCTTTTTGAGCATTGGCAATTTGATTTTGCGAGAGATCAGTAGCGATCACATTCTTGAAGACTTTGGCCAGCTCAAGAGCGGCCTGTCCATTGCCCGTGCCGCAATCCCAGGCGAAGTCTTTTTCAGAAGAGATTTGCCTTAGATAATTAAAAAGCTCGTTGGGATAGGTGGGTCTGTACTTCGCGTATTCTGCGGATTGAATTGAAAATAAATCTTTCATAGATTTACTTACTTAGCTTAAAAGGCCCGGTGCGCCTCCAAAACTAAGCAGGTACATTTAGGAGTATCTCACCTGTAAGGTGCGTCCGGCATATTCGTAGCCATTGAATTTTTTAATTCCGGCTTTTGCTTCTTCTTCAGAGGACATTTCGACAAAGCCGAAACCCTTGCTGATGCCAGAGATAACAGAAGCTTTTTTAACCAGACCGACTTGCGCAAATAAATTTTGCAGTGAATTGAGATCTACGGAATTCGAAATGTTAGCGATGTAAAGTTTTTTACTCATCGAAAGCCCCCCTCTAGAATAATTATTTTACAATAAAAAGGGAGACTTAAAAAACGTCTCCCTCAAAAAATATCTAAATAATACTAGTAACGATTGTCTCTTCCGCCACGGCCACCGCCGCCGCCACCACCGAAACCACGTCCGCCACCGCCACCATTACGTGGCTCCATTGGCTTTGCTTCGTTTACAGTCCAAGGGCGACCGTTGAATTCAACACCGTTGAATTTGTTGATTGCTGAAGTTGCTTCTGCATCAGATGACATCTCAACAAATCCGAATCCTTTGCTACGGCCAGATTCGCGATCCATGATGATCTTAGCTGATTCAACAGTTCCACACTCAGAAAAAGTGTCGACCAAATTTTGGTCTGTTTCAGAAAACGACAAATTACCAACATACAATTTTTTACCCATAAGTCCTCCATCAGGCTTGGGGCCGCTAAGGAGGACTTGGGCAAACACGCACAGGACTCAATAGAAGCGATCTATAACAGCCACTAAGATAGCACATTGAAAGAAGAATAGACAGGTGAAACATCTTCGAAGTGATATTAAATTTCAAAATTCCCAACAAAGCTAAAAAAGACGCGCACAAAGGGCTCTGCGTCTTAAAATTAAATTCTTTTGAATGCATTTGAAAAGCCACTGCGTCCAATAGGGTGGCCAGTTGCTTCTCATGAGATTTGAGTATGTCGTTGAAACCTAGATGAAAGGTCAGAAAGTCTAAAATTTTTGTTTGATTTGTTTTCTTAGAGAAATTTCAATTTCCTCACCAGAAACCAATTCGCCTTTTCCTACGCCTGGGCAAAAACTTACAATTTCGCTTGCCCAGGACTTTGCGTTCATGACTTCGGGCCAAAACGGCCAGGTACGACACTGAGAGGGGCGGGCTTGATAAACGCTGCATTGTTTATTTTTCAAAAAGAGACAATCTGGGTTTTTATCATTGTCTTTTAGGCGCCAGACTTCGCCATCTTTTTCGCAATATTTTTTTGTAAATTCACCAGAACGCATTTTAAAATGTTCTGCAAATCTTTTGCGATCTTCTTTGGTTAAATATACGAATCCAAACTCACCATGTGAAGTGCAACATTTTCCGGAGCCCTGACATTGAAAGCGAACGCCTTCGCGCCACCACTCTTTGCCATCAATTCTCAGTTTCATATTGGCTCCCTATTTATGACATACTTGAAGTGGTTGCGTTTGGTTCTAAGCTCGGTGAATTCTTTTAGGCTATTGGTTCTCAATAGACTATTGTATTTCAATTCAAAACCCAAACGCGTCGGAATGCTGTCTTGTCCTATAGCCAAACGCTCGACAAGACTTTCTTTGATGCGGAGATATTCTTCCCTCGGCGCGAGGTCTTCACTTATATGAAATTGACAATTTGCCAAAGTATATTCGTGAGTGCAAAAAATGCGAGTGTCTGGGGGAAGGCTTTTGATTCGCTTAAGGGAATTAAATGCTTGTTCAAAACTGCCCTCAAAGAGTCGACCACAGCCTAAAGAAAACAGCACATCGCCACAAAATAGCGCGCTTTCAATCTGATTATAATAAACTAAATGATCGAGGGTGTGACCAGGCAGATGATAGGTCTGCCAGTTAGAATTTTGAAACTCAAAGTTGACGCCTTCATTTAAAACAACATCAGGGTGGATATCAAAATTCTGAAGTGTTTTGGGTCCCAAAATTTGAATCGACTCTTTGTCTTTACCTCTAGATGCGAGAAGCTCTTTGACCCCGCCGATATGGTCATGATGGCAATGGGTGAGTAAAATCTTTTGAAGGCGCAACTTCTTTTCTGCCAAAAACTGAAGAACACCGTGGGCTTCTCCTGGATCAACGACTATTGCGCAGCCGTTAATTTCTATCACAAAAATGAAATTGTCTTCAAAAGCATGGACGAGGTGAGTCTTCATTTTTCTTCTGGAGCGTCCTCAAAAGCAAAAGGATTCTTACCCTTATTGTCGGGCTGAGATTTTGCATTTTTGGCTCGCTGTTGATAAGCAGCCGCACGCTTTGACTTTTGATTTTTTTGGGTCCGTGGAGTGACAAAGTTCTGAGCGCTCTCCATAGGTTCACGTTGAAAAATCTTATCGACACCTTTTTCAGTCAGAAAAACATATTCTCCACGCTTAAGTGTTCCCATGCGGAGCTTGCCAATGGCAACCCTTTGCAATTTGATTACATCGAATCCGACTTTCTCAAACATCCGGCGAACCTGACGGTTTTTCCCTTCCGTGATGACAATTTTAATCCAGTCGTATTTGTCGGCCCCTCGGCGAATACGTTCGACGTGTTTAGCGGCCACTTTGCCGCCAATAATTGAAACGCCCTTAAGAAGTTTATCGAGTTGGCCGGGAGTTGGCTTGCCATCTACTTTTACTAAATAAGTTTTCGTAATTTCTTCGGTAGGATGATTGACCTTTTGAGCAAAATCGCCGTCGTTTGTTAATAAAAGCATACCTTCAGTGTCCCAATCGAGACGGCCGACAGGAAATACTCGCATTGGCAATCGTTCAAAATAGTCTGCAACCGTGGCTCGACCGCTCGGATCTTCCATTGTGGTAACGACATTTTTTGGCTTATTGAAAAGTATATAAATCTTTTTACCCTGAGCTTTAACGGGTCGTCCATTCACGGTGATGCGATCTTTGTTGGGATGCACTTTGGTGCCCAATTCGAAAACCTTTTTTCCGTTAACTAAGACGGCGCCTTCGGCAATGAGTTCGTCTGCTTTTCGGCGAGAACTAACCCCACATTCAGAAAGATACTTGTTGAGACGAACACTTTCATCGTTCATTTTTAAACATCCATCATATAAGAGCTCTCATTGAGATTTTTAAGAGCAAGAGTTTTTTCAAGATTGCTGATCAGTAAACCAAGCATTTTATCATTTGGAAATATAGCCGACATCGCGAGCTTGGCTTTATGAAGTGTTATTTCAGTTTGAGTGACAAGGCGGGAGGTGCGACTCAAACTCAAATCTCCTCTTTGAAGTTGGTCGGTAGCCTTTTCAAGAGCTTGTATGACTTCATTGTAAAAGGGATCCGTTTTGAGATTGATATAAAGCTGCTCAAATTTTTTAAAAGGATAAAATACATTCGCATATTGCGATAGGCTTCCGCCACTAAGGTCCTCAAATTTTTGAAAAGTATAGCCGCGCAGAATGCGTCCAACGACTCCGCGTTCAGTCATACGAAAACGCGCAGAGGTATGCGGTCCAATTGGTATGTGCTGATATGCATTTTCTAATAAGAGAAGCTCGGAATTGTAATTGATCTGAAAGTCTCTTGAGGCGGGGAGCAAATCCGAGCCTTGCAAAATAAAAGTGTCGCCAAAAATCTTGATATTCAAATTTTGATTTTCGTCTAAAATGACGGCGAGCCAAAAATCCTCAGAGGTTTTTAATATTTTAAATTGCGAGGCCGTATTTAAGTTCTTTTCTAGAAATTTATAAATGAGCGCCGTTAAGTTCTGTGAATTTTGAATGCGAACGGCCTGCAGAAATTCACCGGTCAACCACTCTTTTGGAATTTGAAATCCGGGATTTTTTTTCTCAAACTGAGCAGCACAAAATAAAATCTGCGCATTGAGATGGGCCCAATTTTCTTGCCAAAATGAAAACCCAATAGCTTGTTGATAAAAATTTGTAAATACAGATGCATCTATTTTTGCGTCGGGCTCATAAAAGTTTACGAGAAAGTTAAGTAGTGCCAGACGCGCGGCATCTTTATTTGCATCTAAGGTATAAATTTGTTGGGCGAAAGCCTTAACACTAAGTTCAGATGACTTTGAAGAAATTTCATTTCTTCGCTGTTCAATTGACCTTGGTTCCGTAGAATTTTGCATGGGTCAGAGCCTATCGCAAAATTCTCATTTACGCGAGGCAAAAATTGCACTAGCCTATATGAATGAAACGTGAATTGAACCCAATCATATTTGGTCGAACTCCATCCCCTGAGTTGGGTCGCTCGATTGAAGATTTTGGTGCAGAAGAATCGCCCGTTTTAAGTGTACCAAACGAGATACGCGCAGAGCTCAAGTCCTTGCGGGGCGATTTGCTCGAACTTGAAAAAGAAACAGCTCTTGAAATTGGCCAAAGCTCAAAGCAATTTGAAAATTTTGCAGTGCAATTAAAAACCATGCTCGAAGACCTAAGTATTCGAATGGATGGCCTTGAAGCATCATTGCAAGAAAGAGATTCTGAGCAAAACGAGCAAAAACAGATCAATTTAAAAATTGAAGAATTATTAGCGCGGCACAATCAAATTGTGCGAAATTTTGAGAATAAAATGACCCACTTGACTCGCATTTTATCAGAACAAGAAATTCAAATTTTAAATTCTAAATCAGCACTTGAAGAAGCGCATCGGGAATTGGCGCGTTTGCGCTCTTAGGGCAGTTTATTATGGCAGAAGTTGACGGCAATACTCTCATGATGGCTATTCAAGCGGTTGATATTGAAATTAGCCTGTTAATAGAGGAATTAAAGTCCGAAGATCCCAATCCCGATGACCATGAGCTTTATATGTCCTACTGGAAAGCAGCAATGAAGTTAAAAGAAGCCTATCTTGCTGAAGCCAAACAAGTCAGCAATCTGCCGCCATACGAAAAATTAGTTAAGAACTCTTAAGTGACCCTAAGGCCGATTTTCAAATCGAACTTCATTTTTGTGAAGACAATGATCTTTGTTGTTCGCGTGGGGCATCAACTTGTACGCTTTTCATACGCTTTAAAAACTCCGGAGCTTCTTCAAATCCTGTTAAGGTTAGGCTATCTATAATTTTGCCGTTGCTATCAATAAAAATCATCGTTGGAAGGCCAACGACTTTAAATTGATTCTTTAACTTGGTAAGGATTTCAGACTCCTCAGTTGCATCGACACGTAATAGTGAAAAGCGTTGGGATTCATCAATGATCTTTTCGTCATTGAAGGTATATTTTTCAAGTTCCTTACACGCCCCACACCAGTCGGCAGAAAAATCGACTATGACTGCACGATGACCCTGAGCTGCTTGTGCGAGACTTTCGCTTGAGAAAGTCTGCCAGTTCATTTTTTTGATATTGGGGTTTTTCTGATTGGATGCATATTCTTGCCCAGCTCCACCAGAAAAATGAACATCCATTTTATTAAGAGTACTCATGACGGCAAAGAGGGTGCCGATGACAAAAACACTGAGCATAATGCCTTTTCGCATTCGTCCAACCGGACCTAATCCCTGATTCGCATCGAAGGCACCAAAGTTACTGGCAAGGAGAATAAGTGCGAAAGCAAGCAATGCTTGAAAGAGCCAGGCCGGATAAATGGGAGCAACATAATAGAGTCCCATTCCTACCATGGTGGTGCCGAAAATAAATTTTACGCTCTCCATCCATGCGCCCGCTTTGGGTACTTTTCCGAAGAGTTGACTGAAAGTTCCTAAGACAACGAAAAGTACTCCCATGCCCATTGCGAAAGTAAAAAGTAAAATAAAGCCGAGCATCAAATTTTGAGTTTGTGCAATATAAGCTAAGATGGTGACGAGAACAGGACCGATACAAGGGCTGGCCACGATCCCAGCAATTAAGCCGGTAGCGAAGGCGCCTCCGTATCCAGCCTGCGTTTGTCCTGATCCTAAGCGATTTCGAATAAAAGCTGGTGCTTGAAGTTCAAACAGCCCATACATACTAAGACCCATCACCACAAAAACCAATGCTATTGCTGTAACTACATAAACGTTGCTGAGTGCTGAACCAAAAAGCGATCCGGTACTGGCGGCAATGACTCCCAATATACTATAGGTCAGCGCGATTCCTAAAACGTAGGTGATACTGAGTAAAAAAGATTTGCCTTTTGTTTGGTCCTTGCTCTTGGCACCTAAGACCGCAAGAGTAATTGGAATCATCGGATAAATACAAGGTGTGAGTGAAGTCAAAAAACCCACTGCGAAGACAAAAAGAATTGCCGACAATACGCCTTTGCTGAGAGCATTTTCGAGATCCGATTTTTTCCCGGAGTTCTCAATTTTTGAGCTAACCCCTGCTGCGGCCAAGGTCACCTCAGCTGGCTTTGCGCTACCGAGAAGCTCAAAAGGTACTTTGATGTGAATGGTCTTTGGGAAGAGACAGGTTTCTTTCGAGCAAGCTTGGTAGGTGAGGGCTATATCGACATTGAGATTTCCGGATTTCATTCCAACGGGGAATTCAGTTAGGGCTGAAAGGGTGGCATTCCCTTCCATTCCTTCTTTTAGCTTGCCACTGACCGCATCTTTGAATTGCACCAAGGGGCTGATCTTGATTTTGTCTAATTTAATTTCTTCTGGATTCTCAAATTTGACCTTAAAGCGATCTGCGTATGCGTGAAAATTTTTATCGAGTTGAAGTTTAAAAACGACTTCGGCAGTTCCACCGGCGGAAACTTTAGAAGGATTGAAATGACTTTCTAAAATACTCAAGGGGTCTTGATTGATTTCAGATTCTGCCTTGGCAATTGTACTTAAGGCTAAAGGTAAAATCACTGCAAGCAAAAATGTAGAGAGAGAACCTATTGTTTTCATAACTGTATCTTCGGCTCAAATGGCTTTGCTGTAAAGTTGATTGTGTACTTTAGGCTAGAGTTTTGAAAAATCTCACTTTGAGCCAGTCAATGCCTTGACCAATGTCGAATTCTTTTACTCATGTGCCCTTATGTCTCAATAAGCAAAGCGCAATTGCCGATCGGGATTCTAGAAGTAGAGGTGTAATCATGGGAGCAGTCGGAGCCGTAATTGTAATAGTTTGCGTGATAGGTGGCGCCCTCATGGAAGGCACCCATCTGCATATCTTGTTTCAACCTGCCGAGTTAGTGATTATTTGCGGAGCGGCTTTTGGAAGTTTGATCATTGCCAATCCATTTTCGGTTTTAAAATTGGCCATCAAGCAAGCTATTCATGCTTGGATGGGCGGCGGTCCGGGCAAAAAAGAGTATATTGAACTCATGCAAATGATGTATCAGCTGTTTCAGCTTTTCAGAAAAGATGGACCACAAGCAGTTGAGAAACACATTGAAGATCCTGAAAAAAGTGACATTTTCAAAAACTTTCCGACCTTTGTCAAAAACCATCATGCGGTTCATTTTCTTTGTGACACTATGAAGATCACTTTATCAGCTGATCTTTCGCAATACGATGTCGACGATCTTTTAGATCAAGATATCAAGGCTGCTCATGAGGAAGAGCACATTGCTGCACACGCCGTAAATACAGTTGGGGAAGCGATGCCTGGTCTCGGGATCGTGGCTGCGGTATTAGGAGTTGTGCATACCATGGGAATTTTGGATCAAGGTCAAGCGGCAATCGGAGAAGCAGTCGCGGCCGCTCTCGTCGGAACATTTTTAGGAATTTTATTCAGTTACGGATTCATCGGACCCACATCTGCGAAGATGATGAAAGATATCGATGCTGAGGGTCAGTATTTGAAAGTCATCAAAGCTTCTATGGTCGCTTTACAAAGAGGCGCGCCACCAACGGTTTGTGTCGAGTTTGGTCGTAGATCGATCGCTCCTGGCGAACGACCGAGTTTTGAAGAAGTAGATGCAGCAGTCAAAAAGAAAGCGGCGTAATCTGTGGCTGAGAAAAAAGGCGCAACCATTGTTATTAAGAAAATTACCATCGCGGGCGGCGGAGCCCACGGCGGTGCGTGGAAGGTTGCCTTTGCCGACTTCATGACAGCGATGATGTGCTTTTTCTTGGTGATGTGGCTGCTCAGTAGCTCGACCGAAGAAAGTAAAAAGCAGGTCTCAGATTATTTTTCAACTCCGAGTGTAATTGAATATGAATTTAGTAACTACGGAGTCGAGTTGACACTTGAAAAGTTATTTTTGGATATTACCAATGATCCTTTGAAAGCTTTGCAAGATTTCATTAAACCCATTGAGCCACATCCAAATTTAATGGCTATGGGCATGAAAAAAGTAGTCATGGCTTATCTGGCTGAAGAGTTAGGTGATGCTGCACAAAATGTTCAAATTGGTCCGAATAGTGTGCAGTTTGAAGTCAATGATAATTTGCTATTTGAAAAAGGCACTGCGAAAATTGCCACGACTTTTTCAAGCAATATGGAAAAGATAAAAAGTATCGTCGTCGGAATTGAAGATGCCAATTTAAGTATCGTATCTCAAATTTATGTCGAGTCGGTACCAGGTGAAAATATAGCTCTTGCAAAAAATGTCGCGACCGAAAGATATGACATCGTCAGTAAAAAAATTAAGGCGACGGTGTCTCATGACTCGATGGACGTTTTACAAGGACGCATTCGCGCCGAACACGACAATCGTAAGTCTTACGAAGCTCATGAAAGTGGCGGCAGTATTAAGTTTGAGGTTAAGCAAAAGACGGCTCTTGCCGATGGTTCTAAACCGAAGCCGATTGTTGACGACGTATTTGGAAAAGGGCAAAGCGATGATTCTGTTTATGACAATTTCGTTAAGCAACTTGTTGATCATAAGCCGAGAAAGCCTAAGAAGTAAGATTTAAAGTGAGGCCTTGTGCATAAGAAAGAATGGTTTTTAGTCATTTTGCCGCTGTTTTTTACCTGGGGACTCGATCGTCTAACCAAAATGTCAGCAGAACGTCTACAGGGATATAAGTCTTTAGGAATTTTTGGTCTCTCATTGCATCACAATCACGGCGCGATGTTGGGATTATTTTCGTCTTTACCTGCAGTCTTGCGGGTCGTTTCTTTCTCGACCGGTGGCGCCTTCTTACTATTCTTATTTGTCGTCATTCAATTTTTAATGCCAATTAAATCTCTCACCTTAAGAGCAGGACTTTCAATCCTAATTGGTGGAATTTTAGGAAATGTCACAGATCGCATCCTCACCGGTTACGTTGTCGACTTTCTTATTATCGGTACTCAAAAGCAATCGACTCCGGCCTTCAATATGGCAGATGCCTTACAGTGGGTTGGCTACGGAATGATCGCACTGGCGCTACTGCGCGAAGGTGAAATTCTTTGGCCAGAATCTGAAACTCGAAAAGTAAAATGGGTCAATTTTAGATTTCAATTGCGCTATTGTATGATTTTAGTGGCCATCGGCTTAGGGTTCTCTGTTATTTCTGGGGTTTACTCTTATACTTTTATGAAAGTGACCATTTCAGATTTAATTGGAAATAATGCGAGATTGCTTGAGCAGTATCTGATTCCTTTCATTTTCAACTTTGTTGTTGTGAGTCTCGCTTTTAGTGTCATTTTATTTTTAACCGGAAGAATTTTATCTCAAAGATTGGCTGGACCCATTTTTGCCTTTGAAAAATATGTAGACGATTTGATCAATGATCGACCGCGGGTACTTCGATTGCGTGCGAGTGACGAATTCAAACAACTTGAAAAATTGGCTCTGAGAATTTCAAATGAATTAATTGTGAAAAATAATCTTCCCACCGCAAGTCCTTATCCCAAAGTCAAACTCGTCGATGATCTGACTTCACCCCCAGAAACCACCAGTTCAGCTCTAGATTCTATTGAAATTGATAAAGCCAAGCTTGCGAAGTAAGGCCTGTTGCAGCACTTGTCCTCAATCTTTTTCAATCTCATTGGCAAATTGAAAGTCACCACTCGGATAAGCGTGAAAGTTTTTTATTCGACGACTCACAATTGCAATATCGAGGTCATACCACATTGGTATAATCGGAAGATCTGCAAAAACGAGCTCTTGAGCTTCGAGGTAAAATTCGCGCCGCTTCTCAAAATCCTGGGTTTGAAGGGCTTTATCGACAAGCTCATCTAGGTGGGGATTGGCATAAAATCCGCGATTTCGTCCAGGAGGAGTTTCATGAGAATGAAAAGCCTGGCGATAGATATCGGCATCAATGAGTCCCACCCATTTCGAAAGAGCCAAGTCAAAATTTCCCGACTTAATATCGGCATAAAATGTGCCCCACTCGAAACTCTGTTGTTTAAAATGCAATCCTAATTTTTTAAATTGATCAACTATTACCGAAACATTTTCGACCGCACTTGGAGCATTTGAACTCTTAAAGCTGATGGGCTTAGTGCCCAAGTTCAATCCCGAGAGAAGTTGCTTTGCAGCTTGCAAATTGAAATCAGGAACTTTCAATGAAGCATTGAACATTGGGTGAATTGGCGAAAGCAAGGAGGTGGCGGGTAGGGCGAGGCCCTCTAATTTATAGGTTAAAAGATCTTTTCTGTTTACCGCCAAATGAAGTGCTTGCCTCAACTTCAGATTTTTAAAAACATCTTTTTTCATATTTATTAAAATATATGCCATTGATAGGCTTGGATTTTTTTGAACTTCAAATTCGTGCGGACGTTTAATGAATTCATTGACTCGTCGCAAATCAATTTCATTTTCAGCTATGTCGACTTCGCCAGTCAGTAGTTTTAGAAAGCGTGTGTAGTCATCGCGAACAAAATACAAATTGAGAAATTTAAAATTTGGCTTTTGCAAATTTAAATCGGTACGTACTTGCAACTGTAAAAGATTGCTGTCTTCTTTGGTAATGACAAAATTTCCGCTACCGATGGGCCGCTGAGCGAAGTTCGGGTCTTTGAGTACCAGATTTTTTGGTAAAATTTTAACGACTCTCAAATCGGTTAGAAAAGAGGAAGAAAACCTACTGAGCTTAATATTGAGAAAATGTTTTGTGTCTGAATACTCAGCTTCGATGTGATCGATCATTTTGAAGTTGCTGCTAAATGGGGACTTTGCGCTCATGAACTCCGCAAAGGAAAACAAAATGTCTTCGCGGGTAACTTTCTGTTGATCTGAAAAGCGCAGCCCAGGGCGAAGGGAAAATCGATAGGTCAAGTCGCGAAATGACCAAGATTCAGCAAATTCTCCGACAAGACCAAGATGCGAATCAAGATGAAAAAGCGCGCTGAAAACCAGACTCGAAATGCCCATGCCGACGGCGTCTGTCGCAAGACGTGGATCGAGGCTTGCCGGCGGCGAGCCCAAAATCATTCGAACCTCGTTACTAGGGCTTGATATCTTGGGCGTGCAGCTGCAGAAAGCAGTTAAAAATAAACTTGCAGTGGTGAGATTTTTTAGAAAATGAAAGCTTGGTCTTTGCAGCGTCACGAGTTTTAAATTATACTTATCAAATGGTGAATGCAAAATATATTAGTTTGAGTCTACGAGCTGTTTTTTTGGCGATTCTTACTTCAGTAAGTTTTGGTAGCTTCAAGGCGTTTGCGAAGAGTTCAAAAGTGAGCGCCAAGGCTGAAATTTCAGATGATTACAAAGCGCTCAATCTTAAGTTAAGTGAAATCATGAAAAAAGGTGGCGTTCCTCAAGGCGAAGTGGGCGCGTGGGTGGGAGTTCAGGGCGCCAATGGAGCCGCGACGATATTTAGTCACAATGAATCTCAAAGTATGGTTCCTGCATCTCTGAGTAAATTATTAACTTTGGGTGCGGCTCTTCACATCCTCGGACCTAGTTTTAAATTTCAAACTCAGCTTTTGAGTAAAGCAGGAGTTCAGGATCAAATTTTAAAAGGCGATCTATTTCTTAAGGGTGGCGGTGATCCTTCGTTTGTAAACGAAGATATGTGGTCTTTAGTAAATGACTTCACACGCAATCAAATTGTTCAAATCGAAGGCGACATCATCGTAGATGACAATCGCTTTGATAAAATTAGATTCGGCGAAGATCGAGAATCAACGCGAGTAGATCGAGCTTATGATGCCCCCGTCGGCGCGATGTCAATGAATTGGAATTCAGTCAATGTCTATGTTCGACCAGGAAAAAAGATTGGCGAGCCCTGTCTGGTTTTTGCAGATCCCGCAAATAATTATATTCGCGTTGAAAATCAAACCACCACAGTTGGTGATACAAAACCTAAGACCATTGCCGTTGAGCGGTTGAGCAAATCAGATTTCAAAGGCGATATTATTCGCGTTACCGGAAAAATGCCGATGGGTCATGATGAATCCGTCATTTATAAAAGCATCACTCAGCCTGAATTGTGGTCGGCATACAATCTTTTGGAGTTTTTGAGGCAAAGGGGCATTAAAGTAAGCGGCCAAGTTAAAGCTGGCACTACCCCAAAAGATGCCAAACTTCTTGCAAGTAGGGATAGTAAGGCTTTGGGTTTGATTGTTGCCGATATGGCCAAATTTTCAAATAATTATGTCGCCGAAATGCTGGCAAAAAATCTCGCAGCTGAAAGTGGTGAAGCGCCCGCAACCATGAAAACTGGTTTGGTTCAGATCAATAAATTTATGAGTGAAATTGGATTAACAGGTTCGGATATTCGTTTTGTAAACGCCTCAGGTTTTACCCGTGAAAATAAAATTTCTCCGCTTGAATTAGGACACTATTTACAATTGATTCAAAGTGATTTCTCAATTTTTCCCGAATATGTTTCAGCATTACCTATTGCCGGTCGTGACGGCACCTTAAAAAAGCGCATGAAAGATCTTGATCGTATCGGATGGGTGCGCGCCAAAACGGGCTTGTTGAATGGGACAGTTGGACTATCTGGTTTTGTCGGAATGTCCCGCGGGCAATCCGCGGTTTTTGCCTTTATATATAATGGCGGTGGTGGAGTCGAAGACAAAGCCCGCAATCTTTTTGATCGACTTGCTGAGGAGCTTTCGAAATGAAGTTTTTCTCTAATCTCCTATTCACTTTGATTCTGCTTTCTGGCGTTTTGCATGCGCAGACTTTAAGTCCTGAAGAGACCAACGATCAAAATGAGTTTACCGATGCCCCTGAAGATTTTACTCCAAAAATTCCGAATCAAACAATTCCTTGGCAGCCACCGAATTATTCAGAGCAAAAAAATGCATTGGGTTGGAAAGTCGATGTATTTGTTCCGCCCACGTCAATGCAAGCGCGCGTAAATTTTTGGACGGATATCTATGCAAAATACAATACCAGTCAGGGCGTGCTGCACGATTTGTATTATGTCGATATTGTTTATGATCAAGTTGATTTTCAAGATATTCGTGCAGATAAAAGCAAAACTCCGCGCATGCAAAAGAAGGCAATTGAAAAACTAATCAAAGATAAGCGACATACAATTCAAGACCGACTGGTCAAATTGTCGAAGCTCGCAAACGGCGAAGGTCTCACCGGAGAAGATCTTCGCTACTGGAATATGTTTTTACGCCTTCATGATAAGAATCGCTTTGTAGATGCCGCCAACCAAAGCCGTATACGATTTCAACTTGGGCAAAGTGATCGTTTTTTACAAGGTATTTTTTATTCTGGCCGGTATCTTAAGCAAATGGAGCATATCTTTCGCGAAGAAGGTCTACCGATCGAACTAACCAGGCTCCCATTTGTTGAAAGTTCATTTAATATTTTTGCGAGATCAAAGGTTGGCGCGAGCGGAGTATGGCAGTTCATGCGACGAACCGCTAAGCTCTATATGAAAGTGAATGCCTCGGTCGATGAACGCAATGATCCTTTGCGGGCAGCTCGTTCGGCGGCTCGAATGCTTAGGCAAAACTATCAATTCTTAGGGAATTGGCCGCTCGCAATTACGGGGTGGAATCACGGTCCAAACGGCGTTAAGAAAATTGTTAAAAAATTAGGGACAGATGATCTCAGTAAAATTGTTAGCATCTATTCCTCGAACCGCTTTGGTTTTGCTTCTGAAAATTTTTACGCATCATTTTTGGCCGCTTTATATGTCGAAAGTCATGCAAACCAATTCTTCACCAATATCAAATGGTCCCGTGAGCTCGAGAATGAAGAAGTCAAACTCACGCGAGCCTTGCCCTTTGCAATGCTCAAATTGTTCTTTGATGCAGATTTAGACCGAACCTTATTGCTCAATCCGCAGTTTCAGAATCCGGTTCGCAAAGGAAGTACTCCCATTCCGGTTGGTAGTTATGTGCATATACCGAAAACGCGTAGTGAAGTGATGAAAAAATATTTGAATGAAAATTTGTCTTCAAATGAGCTCACAAAACAATTGGCAGAGCTCGCCAAAAATATGCCAATTGATGGGTCGGCAAATTCTTCAAGTACTCCAATTTCATCGGTCGCAGCAAATCAAATCAAAACATTGCCGCCGGTAGTGGCAACTCCTATACAAGCTCCACCGCCACCAGCGGAGGTAGAAGGAGAGAAGAAGAATGCGATTGTCGAGGCAGCAGCAACGCCAGTGCCCACGGCTCCAATTGCCATTGCAGCCACACCATCAGCATCTTCGATCACGGAAATTAAGTCGTCGGCTGCCCCTATCTTTTTATCGCAAATACCTGTGCCGCCAGTTTCACAAGCAGATGCTAAAGTAGCTATTTCAAGCTCAGCAACGCAGGCTCCAGACTCTGAAGATGGGGCAATAAGTGCGCAAACTCTTTCGAATGAAGCACAGCCTACGGAGTACAAGGTTCGAAGAGGTGACAATTTCACCCGCATCGCAAAACGATTGCATTTTAGAGTTTCAAAATTGTTAGAAGCAAATCCTGAAATGGCCGAAGCGAAGCTTATGCCAGGAATGAAAATTAAACTTCCTCAAAAATGAGGAGGTGCCTTAGTTCATATTACTGACTTGAGCAATATAGGGCAGATTACGATAGTAGCCTTGGTAATCGAGTCCGTATCCAACCACAAAATCATTTTGAATTTTAAAGCCTACGTAATCGACCTTGATGTCGATTTTCAAAGAATCAGGCTTCAATAAAAGTGCGGCTGTTTTTAAAGACTTTGGTTTTCTGAGCAGCAAAGTTTTCTTTAGATACTCCATAGTCAGACCGGTATCAACGATGTCCTCAATAATGAGAACATTCTTGCCTTCAATTGAAGTGGTCAAATCAAGAGTCAATTTCACTTCGCCTGATGACTGCATTCCACCGTTATAGCTTGATACTCCCAGGAAATCACAAACCACATCGGCTTGAATAGCGCGGATAAGGTCTGCATAAAACACAAATGAACCTTTCAAAACACAAACGCAGATGAGTTGTTCTTTTGAGGCAATTTTAGTAATCTCTTTTGCCAATTCCGAAACACGCTCAGCAATTTTTTTCTCATCGATATATTTTGATAGCTTCAAGGGTGCTAGCATTTATGAATCCAATCTCGCATTGTTTGAGTTGATTGTGAAAGCTTGCAGTTCCCCAGCAAGCATTTCTTCTTCAAAACTTTCGTGCTCATGAGTTTCATGGTTAAATTGTTCTAGGTCGAGCGTAAAACAACTTCGACAACGTGCTTCGTAAGATTTATCGTCTCCAACTAAAATTGCGGATTCATTTTCAATTACTCGTTGAGTTCGAGAGGCTAAACATCCGCAAACAACGCAAACAGCTCTGAGCTTTTGAACATTTTCGGCAATGGCCATAAGCTCTGGCATAGGATGAAAGGGCTCACCCTTATAATTCAAATCGAGACCCGCAACAATTACGCGAAGACCGCGTTCGGCCAATTGATTGGCGACATCTACCAACTCTTGATCAAAAAACTGTCCTTCGTCGATCCCAATAACATGGGTATCAGGCCGAATATATTGAAAAATTTCAGCCGCACGCGTGATCACGGTTGAGTTAAACAAAGTGCGATTATGGCTAGCCACTTGGTCGGCACTATAGCGATCGTCGATTTTGGGTTTAAAAACTTGAACATTTTGGCGCGCGAGCTGGGCTCTTTTTAAGAGACGAATGAGCTCTTCGGTTTTCCCGCTAAACATACTTCCAACAATAACTTCAATTGAACCAGATTTCGAATGTGACATATTTAAATTTTCTTCCTTCATGATTTCACCCCTCAGCTATGAGCAATAGTTTCAAGGCCCCCCGCGAGACTAAATACTCTTTTACACAGCTTTACTTAAGGCCAAAAGAAGGGTCAAGGTTGAGAAATGTAATGCGGTGAATTATGAAATCTTAGGTGGCACTATTTGGCTTCGATAAAAACGACAAACTCAGAATTGCTACTTTGAAAGTCACCTGAAGCTAGGACTTTTAAGATTGTTGGATTTGCGCTTAAAACTCTGGCTTCTTCGTAACCAAGTACGCGATGAGGAAGCAGACCACTGATATAGCCCCTAGATCCTTTTTTTAGAATCATCTGTTCTTGAAAATTCTCTTCAAGCATTGGACCAGCTGTTCCTGTCGGTGAGCGCAAGCTTCTTTTGATATCGATCTGAAGATGGGCGCCTTGTTCGTCAATAAAGGTTGGAGTGATTTGAGTAGTTAGCCCCATATTTTGCTCAGTTTGAGGATCTCTTGAGCCTTTAAAAACAACAATGGGTTGGTTCAGTTTAATTTGTAAATCGCTCGCACTATCTAAAATACTGACTCCAGCAAATTCGGACTTTGATTTGTCGCTTTGCTCGGGCAATAAGCCGGCAAAGTAAACTCCAAAACTTGCGATATTTCTTGAGTCGCCCATGAGCGCGGCGAAAGTTCCGCGATTGAGTTCAGCAAAAACTAATTTTAACTTTGTAACCATTGGGTTTGCACTATCGCCAGAGCCATCAATTGCTTTTGAGGCTGCACTCTGTTGACCAGACCCGACGGGCTGAGCACCAGAATTTTCAGGGCTTGGCATTACGTTATCAGGCTTTGCATAGGGCGAGTTTTCTGCCGCAGGTTTAATTGAACTTGCGCTTGAAATTTGTGCGAATTTTTTATCGATGGGTTTTTTTGAAACAAAATTCTTTTGATTAGAGGTGGCCTGCTCGATTGCTGCAATACTATCAGATAAAGGTGCTTTATTTTTAGCGCGAATCAAACCGACACCAACTACCACGGCAAAAACAAACAGGCTGAACTGAAAAATCCAATTTTTGAGGAGCCGAGAAGCCAAGGGTGCTTGAACGGGACGATAGGTTCCCATATCGATCCCACAATTTGCGCAGAATTGATCCTTGGGTTGAGTAAAATTACATTTCGGACAATTGACCATTTTTGCTTACAACCTCAAAATTTTTTCAAATGTCTAAAAAAGACTTGCTATTGCTATACTCAATTCTAACACGTCACGCCTTAGATGCACCAAAAAAAGGACATGCACGACGACATCGTGTAATAATTTACTAAGTAATCAAGACTTTGGGCTTATTTAGTCCGTGACGATAAATCAAAGCTTTTCTTATGCTGAGGCTCCATGAAACCTTTCACCTCTAGAACGCCTGATACGACTTCTGGCGTACTTCACAAACCTGTCCTATTAGATGAAATTATACTGAATTTTAAACAGTCGAAAGCGCAAGCTTTGACTTATTTGGACGGAACTTTTGGGCGTGGAGGCCATTTGCGAGCCGTTTTAGACCAATTTGCAGATCTTAAGGCTTATGCAATGGACTGCGATCAAGAAGCTATTCGCTATGCCCAAGTGAAATTTGTCGATGAAATTGCAAATGGCAGATTGCATATCGCCCATTCGAATTATGCCAATTTTAGCGTGGCTCGAGCGGCCGCCAATTGGCCTGACAAGTATGATTTGATTTTACTTGATTTGGGTGTGAGCTCTCCGCAATTAGATGAAGCCGATCGAGGATTTAGCTTTTATCTCGATGGCCCGCTCGATATGCGAATGGATCAAAGTCAAGAGCTTGCCGCTGAAGAGATTGTAAATGATTGGGATGAAGAAGACCTGTTTAAAGTTTTTGTACAGCTGGGAGAAGTTCGCAGACCCAACCGAGTGATGCGTGCAATTTTACATGATCGAAAAGCCAAGAGATTTAAAACCACCCGCGAGCTGGCATCGCTCATTGAAAGGGTAGATGGCTGGCATAAGAAAGGCATACATCCTGCGACTCAGTACTTTATGGGCCTGAGGCTTGCCGTCAACAATGAGCTTTTGGGATTGAAAGAGGCCTTGCCAAAATTGATGGCGGCCTTGCAGCCACATGGACTTTTGGCGGTACTGAGTTTTCATTCGCTTGAAGACAGAATTGTAAAGAATCTTTTCAAAGAAGAGAAAAAATTAGGTAGACTAGTAAATAAGAAGGTCATCACCGCAACTCGAGATGAGCAAAAAGAAAACTCAAGATCGCGAAGTGCGAAGCTGCGAGTTTTTGAAAGGACACCAGATGAGGTTTCAACAGGCGATTCAGATGAGGCGACAGAATATTGAAGAATTCAAACCCTATCTCAGTATTTTCATAATCATAACATTTTTATTTAGTATGGTTTTTCTCAAAATGGAAATTCGCAGGATTGGATATGCCGACTTGAAATTATCTCGGGACGAAAAACGCACTCGTGATCAGAGTCGGGGGCAGATGATTGCCTTAGCCAAAGTGACTCGTCCGGACCGCGTGCAAAAACTTGCAGAAAGTAGACTGACCTTGAGAAAAGCTGAATCGGGACAAATAATTCAAATGTCCGATTTAGGGCATTTCGTAAAACAATGAAGAGTCGAATCACATTTATTTTTATTGCGCTGAGCTTTTTTGCCTTTTTTATCTTAGGGCGCGCTGCCAGTTTGCAAATTTGGCACAATGAACGGCTTAAAAATCTTCAGAAAAAACAATTTGAAACTTTAATCGAATTGCACGGGCGCCGAGGCGATATCACCGATCGTAAGGGTCATGAGTTGGCGGTTTCTGCACCTGCGTATTCTTTATTTGCAGATCCCAGAGTGATTGATAATCGGAGGCAAGTATCACGTCTCCTGCAAAAAGAATTTGGCTTTACTAAAAAGCAAGTACTTGAAAAGCTTCGCAACAAAAGTCGCTTTGTTTGGCTTGCGAGAAAGTTAGATCGTGAAAAGCGCGATCATATTGATGCTTTTAAAATTAAAGGCTTGGGTTTTATAGAAGAGTCCAATCGCATTTACCCAAATGATCGCCTGTTCTCTCAGGGGCTCGGACTGGTGGGCTCTGAAGGCAAGGGTCTCGAGGGTCTTGAACTTTTTTATAATGATGTTTTGTCAGGACAAAATAAAACCGTGAGTATGAAACGGGATGCGCGCGGGCGGCCACTGGTTGTCAATGGCCAAATTTTTAATGAAGCCCCTGATGGGGCGGATTTGCAGTTAACTATTGATCGTGAATTGCAGTTTATTTTAGAACAAGAATTGACCAGCGTTTTAAATGAACAAAGAGCGGATACGGCAGTCGGTGTTGTGCTCGATGCAAATAGCTCTGAAGTATTGGCACTCGCAAGCGTTCCTGAATCTCCAATGAGGCGCAATCGCGCTATCAGTGATTCGTTTGAGCCCGGAAGTGTTATGAAGAGCATTCTGATTTCTGGCGCCCTTCAAAAAAAGATGATGACTCCCGAAACCCAAATTGATTGCGAAGGGGGAATGCTAAAAATCGGAGACAAAATAGTTCATGAGGCGGATGCCAAGCATGAATTTCATAAATTGAGTTTAAGCGAAGTGCTAGCACTCTCCTCGAATGTCGGTGCTGCCAAAATTGGCCTGAGTTTTGGCGATGAGAATCTACGCCAGTTTCTCTCGGCCTTTGGCTTTGGTGACAAAACAAATATTGATTTGCCAGGAGAAGCCAAGGGAATTTTACAGCCCTTGCCTTGGCGCAATCACTTAACCGCTAATATTTCATTTGGACATGGAGTCGGCGTTACTCCAATTCAAGTTGCCAATGCTTATGCCGCGATTGCAAATGGCGGATGGTTGAAGCGACCCTATTTGGTTAAAAAAATTCACGATAACGAAACCGGCGAGAGTACTGAAACCCAAACTAAAACATTGAGAAGAGTGCTTACCCAAGAAGTTGCTGATCAAATGAAAATGATGTTGGTGGGAGCTACCGGTAAAGATGCGACAGGATTCAATGCCCGCGTCCCAGGCTTTTTAGTTGCCGGAAAAACCGGAACCGCGCAAAAAGTAAACCCTTCGGGACGAGGCTATTTAAAAAATGCCTATGTTTCAAGTTTCGCCGGATTTTTGCCAGCAAATGATCCCAAATTTGTAATTTATATAGCCGTCGACAATCCTAAAAAGGATTATTATGGAGCGCAGGTGGCAGCTCCTGTATTTTCAAAGGTCGCAAGATTTGCAGTACGCGAATTTGGTTTGGCGCCGGTCTTTGCTTCGGAGAGTACATTTATCTCTGAAAAGAAAATTACCTTGCCGGCAAAATTGGCTTCTCCCATTAAGGACTTAAGAGGCGATGGTTTGTCACTGGTCCCTGATTTAAAAGGTCTCAGTTTACGTGAGGTACTTGCGCGAATTACCAATAGCGAGATTGATCTTAAGCTTTCTGGTAGTGGTTTTGTTATGAATACAAATCCGCCGGCAGGTACGGCTTGGCCGACAGAGGGCGAAAAGAAACTAGAGGTTAACTTCGTCCCTGAGACCGCGACCGGTGCCGCGCACGGCGAGGAGAACTAAAATCATGCGCTTGGCGCAGGTCTTTTCAATATTTTCAAGTTTGAGATTGGGAGATTCTCCCACGCAAGAGATTTCTCAAATCTGTTTTGATTCTCGTTTGGTCGAAAAAGATTCGATTTTTGTGGCGATCAGAGGTGAGAAAGTCGATGGTCATCTGCATCTTCAGCAAGCCTGTGAGCGCGGCGCCGCTGGTTTAGTAGTTGAAGACGCAAGCCAGATACCGAAAGATTTTACTGGTGGCGTGGCAACAGTCACAGATACAAGAAAAGCCTTGAATGAAATTGCTGCGCATTTTTATGGTTCACCATCGGAGCAACTTTTTGTCGTGGGCGTAACCGGTACCAACGGTAAAACCACGACCACCAATATGATTGAGCGTGTGCTAAATGAATACGGCTGGCCGACAGGTGTGATCGGCACCATTGACCACCATTTTCAAGAAAGAGTTTGGGCGAGTGAACTGACAACTCCAGATCCGATTGCATTTCAAAGAAGGCTTTCTGAATTTTTAGCTTTGGGTGCTCAGGCCGTTTGTTTAGAGGTTTCAAGTCATGCGCTCGTGCAGTCACGCGTAGACCAAGTGCAGTTTGATGTCGCAGTCTTTACAAATTTGACTCGCGATCACCTCGACTACCATCAAAATATGGAGAATTATTTTCAGGCAAAGCTCAAATTATTTTGCGAACTTCTGCCGCATTCGAAAAAGAAAAATCATTATGCCATCATCAATACCGACGATGACTATGGCAGTAAATTGCTAGGACTTACTTCTGGCAAAGCGATTTCATACGGCAAGCGAGATGCCCAAATTTCATTTGAAATTTTAGAAATGAATTATTCTGGAAGCCGCTTTGAGATTCATTCAAATTTCGGTAGCCATATTTTTGAAATCAAGATGACCGGCCTTCACAATGTTTACAATGCTTGTGCGGCCATTGCTGTAGGCTTATCTGCAGGTGCAACTTTAGAGACTTGCGCACGGGGCTTAAGCAAACTTGAAAGCGTGAATGGGCGTTTGCATTCCGTGCCAAATCAAAGTGGCCTGCATATTTTTGTAGATTATGCTCACACCGACGATGCGCTTCGAAATTCGCTCTCACATCTTCACCAGATTCGAATGCAAAAAGCACCGAAGTCTAAATTGATTTGTGTCTTCGGATGCGGTGGCGATCGCGACAAAGGGAAGCGGCCATTGATGTTAAAAGCTGCGCAAGAGTTTGCAGATCTCGTGATTGTGACTAGCGATAATCCGCGTACGGAAGAGCCTTTGAGAATAATTGCCGATATCGTTGAAGAACAAGGCGAAAGTGAAAAATTGATTATTGAGGTTGATCGCAAAAGTGCGATATTCAAAGCCTTAGATCAAGCTGTGCAAGGAGACGCCATTTTGGTAGCCGGAAAAGGGCATGAAGACTATCAAATCATCGGCACTCAAAAACTTGAGTTCAGTGATTTCAAGGTCGTAAAGGAGTATTTCAAATGAGCTGGGAACTAAAATTAGAAGAACTGGCAATTGCCACCCACGGAAAAATTCTCTCCGAACACAAAAGAAAATTCACTGGTATTGCCACCGATACTCGAAAGTCTATGCGCGGAGAAGTTTTCTTTGCTCTAAAAGGAGCGAATTTTGATGCTCACGATTTTTTAGAAAAGGCCGCTCTTCAAGGAGCCGGCGTTTTAGTGGTTTCGCATTTGCCAGAAAACGCCAAGGCCTTACTCAAAACGGTGAGTATACTTGAGGTCACCGATGTTTTAAAAGCTCTGCAAAATCTCGCATTGTTTTGGCGCCATTCAATGAAAGCTAAAATTCTTGCGGTCACAGGTACCAACGGAAAAACCACAACCAAAGAATTCACCGCCACCATCTTGGCGCAAAAATTTAAGACGCAGTTTTCGCAAGGAAGTTTCAATAATCATTGGGGAGTCCCATTAAGTTTACTTTCGATAACACCTGATCATGAAGTTGCCGTTATCGAAATGGGCATGAATCATCCTGGCGAAATCAGTGAGTTGGTTGGGATGAGTGATCCGGATGTGGTTTTGGTTACTATGGTAGGGCGTGGGCATTTAGAGGGTCTTGGATCAATTGAAGAGGTCGCAAAAGCAAAAGAAGAAATGTATAGCTTTGCTGATCCTGGGGTGCGCGCTATTTTTAATATTGAAAATGCGCATACGCGAAAAATGTATTTGAATTATATGAGCGCACGCTCAGCCAAAAAGAATTTTCAGAAACCCATTCTCTTCACCGGCAAGCTCGATTCATTTGCGAACGAACATAAACCCAATGTGCATTTTGAAATTGTGTCATTTGATATTGCGGCCCTGAAAATTAAGGGCTCAATTGAAGGTGTCACGGGTGAAATTGAAGTTCCGGTTTTTGGCGAACAGAATATCTACAATCTTATGGCGGCCTCTTCTTTTGCTTTGAGTATGGGTATGAGCCCTGAAGAAATTTGGCAGGCACTCCCTTTGTGCAAGAGTTACTGGGGGAGAAGTCAGTGGAGAATGGTGAAAAGCGGAGCTCTCGTGCTCTTTGATGCTTATAACGCAAATCCAGAAAGTATGAAGGCTGCCATTGATAACTTCTCAAAACTTCGCGTGCGCGGTCGCAAAATCGTATTTTTGGGTGAAATGCGAGAAATGGGAGAGGCTGCTGGCGAAGTTCACCGCGAACTGGGTAGTTTGGTTGGCGAAAAGGATTTTGATTTTGTTTTCTTTGTTGGGCCTTCACAGGCTGAATTTTCAAAGGGAATAAAGACCACAAAATTTAAAAATAACCTCTTAGTTACAAATACTTACAAAAAGAATCTTGCGCTCGACGTACAGCCTGTGATAGACAGGGATGACGTTGTTTTGATTAAGGCATCTAGAGGCATGGAGCTTGAGCGCATACTCGAGGAACTTGAACCTGTAGATTCCTAAATCAAAGCTTGGCCTTCTCCCTGCAACCTGAAGGAAGCGCAAATTTAGATGTTCTACAGATTTCTTTTGTCCTTTGAAAATCATTTCAATGCTCTTAATGTTTTTCGATACATCACCTTTCGAACATTTGTATCTCTGTTCACAGGTTTTTTTGTGTGTTGGCTCACGGGTCCCTACTTCATTCGCTCACTTGTGAATTGGCAAATGGGTCAGAGTATTCGAGACGACGGTCCCGCTACTCACAAAAAGAAACAAGGCACGCCTACTATGGGCGGCGGACTTATTCTCATCGGACTGATAGTACCAGCATTGCTTTGGGTTAATTTATTAAATCCCCTAGTGTGGGCCGTGATTGTGACCACTTTGATGTTTGGCTCTATTGGTTATATCGATGATTTTTTAAAGGTTCGAAAAAAGAATTCGAAGGGTTTGCCTGGCAAAGTTCGCCTCCTAGGTGAATTTTTAATTTCAGGTGGAGTGATAGCAGTTCTGATTCATAATTTTCATTTTTCAACAGAAGTTTATATTCCGTTTATGAAAAATACGATTATCAATCTGCATGAATTTTATATTGTCTTTGCGGCGTTGGTTATCACGGGTTGTGCAAATGCAGTTAATCTCACCGATGGTTTAGACGGTCTCGCAATTGTTCCAGTTATTATTTCAGCGGCCACTCTTGGGATTTTTGCTTATGTTTGCGGAAATGCCGCGATCGCTAGCTACTTACAGATTCCCCATGTGATAGGTGCTGGTGAACTTTCACCTTTAGCTGGGGCCATGGTTGCCGCAGGCCTTGGGTTTTTATGGTTCAATACTTATCCCGCGCAAGTTTTTATGGGAGATGTAGGTAGTCTATCTATCGGCGGTTTCTTGGGCATGATGGCAGTACTTACTAAGAACGAACTCGTGCTCATTTTGCTGGGTGGAGTTTTTGTTGTCGAAGCGCTCTCGGTCATCACTCAAGTCATAAGTTTTAAGACCACGGGCAAGCGCATTTTCAAGATGGCTCCGATTCATCATCATTTTGAGTTAAAAGGTTTGTCTGAAACAAAAATCATTGTGCGATTTTGGATTATCTCCATTTTGCTTGCGATTTTAAGCCTGGCAACGCTCAAACTGAGATAATTTTTTAAATAAAAGAGGTAAAAAATGAACGCCACTCCAAAGACTCCAATTACTGATATCGCTGACCTTAAAGGCAAGAAAGTCTTGGTGGTAGGACTAGCTCGAAGTGGCGTTTCACTCGTGCATTTTTTAGTTGAAAACGGAGCGGTCGTAACCGTTTCTGACCACAAATCAAAAGCTGAACTATCAACAAGCCTAGAGCAAATTGATGGCCTTGAAGTGCAATTTGATCTGGGCGGTCACACCCCAAAAACTTTTGTCGCTCAAGATCTTATTATCTTAAGCCCGGGCGTCCCTTCAAATATGAAAATATTTGAGTACTGCCGAACTCAGGGCGTACAAGTGACCGGTGAATTTGAATTTGCAACTTGGTTTATTAAAGTTCCGGTCATTGCAGTTACCGGTACCAACGGCAAAAGCACCACGTGCAAACTTACAGAATTATTTTTGACCGCCTCTGGTGTCCCAACCTGGATTGGTGGAAACTACGGCGAACCCTTGGTCGAATTTCTTCGCAAGAAAGATGAAGCCAAAGTAGTTGTCGCAGAAGTTTCAAGTTTTCAGTTAGAGCATTGTGAGCGCTTCACTCCACAAAATATTATTTTCACAAATTTGGCTGAGAACCATCAGGACCGCTACCGCTCAATGGAAGAATACGTCAATGCCAAGAGCCGTATCTTTCAAAATACCAATCAAGCAACCACTAGTATTTTGAATGCAGATGATAGCGCGGTGGTAGAGCTAGCGCATGATCCTTCAGTTCAGCGCGGACGGATTTTCTATTTCTCTCGCAAGCCCTCTTTAGAGCCGCAAATTATGACCATCGGCGGAGCAGTCTTAATTAAAGACGAAATTCGCGTGCGCACTGGCCCAGATATTGAGACTTATAATATAAAAAATATGAAAATGCGCGGTAAGCACTCGATTGATAATATAATGGCCGCTATTTTGGCCGCGCGTGAGCATGGAGCTCGTCGCGAAGATATTCAAAAAGTGATTGAAACTTTTTCGGGAATGGCACATCGACTTGAATATGTGAGAAGAGTTGGCGGAGTTGAGTTTTTTAATGATTCAAAAGCTACCAATGTGCACGCCGTACTTCGCGCCCTCGATGCCTTCGACGAGAACTTAATTTTGATTGCTGGCGGTAAGGACACCAATTTGTCTTACGAGCCACTACGTGAAATCGTTCGCCGAAAAGTAAAGAATTTGATTTTAGTTGGTGAGGCCAAAGAGAGAATGAATCGCGATCTAGGCGATTATTCTGAGACCTTTCTCATCGGAACTTTTGAAGAAGCCGTATTAATTGCCTATCAAAAATCACGCATCGGCGACATCGTCCTGCTGAGCCCAGGTTGCTCAAGCTTCGATATGTTTGATAGCTTCGAAGAGCGCGGCAATTATTTTAAAGAAATCGTAAATAGATTCAAATAAAGAGCTTTGATTCTGCTTTCAACCTACCAAAGCCTTCCGAGCTTCAAAAAAGTTCGGACAGTCCTCGCCGAATCTTTGATTCGGCTGCGGAACTCATTTATTGAAGCTCGGAAGGCTTTGGTAGTTTGGAGCGGATTATGATTTTGATTTGGCTAAATGTTGTCGATTGCAGTGGCAGGCAGCCCGAATATTGTGAACTGCAGCGGATGCAGAATCAGAGCCTGGATCCGATTCACTTTGCGACTGAACCTGAACGGGTGATTCCGTTGACAGCTGCCGATGTCGTTAAATCTGATTTAATTCCTGGACCCATCAAACCTAAAAAGCGCCAAAAAGGCTTTGAAGAGAATCCTAAAAATGATAGTTTATAACTAGACCCTCATACTAAGGATGGTATTCATGCGGTTTGATAGAGGAATTCTTCTCGTTCTTTTTGCACTTTTCGGAATTGGCTTGGTGCAGGTTTATAGCTCAAGCTATATTTTTGCCACTGAAGCTCATCTTGACGGTCTGTTTTTTGTAAAACGCCAACTCCTTTTCACTATCCTCTCCGTCCTTGCACTTTTTGTTTTCGCACATATTGATATGCGCGCAATCATGAAATTCAGTTTAGCCTTTTGGTTATTTGCTGCAATTTTGGTTGTACTCACCTATATGCCTGGCATTGGTGTCACTCGGGGCGGTGCCACCCGTTGGTTTATATTACCTTTCGGGATGGTGTTTGAACCTTCAGAGCTACTCAAACTCAGTTTGCCACTTGTCTTGGCTAGCTTTATTGCCTTTTCAAAAGGTGATTTCATTTCGCGAAGTTTTGGACATTGGAGCGGGATCACTCGCGCCTTTATAATTCTAACTCCACTTATATTTTTATTAAAACAACCTGACTTTGGCGGATTTTCAATTTCAATCTTGGTTTTACTCAGTTTGCTTTTTGCTTTTGGTTTGAATCTGAGATGGTTTATTTTTGCTGGGGCATCTGCCTTGCCGGGTTTTTATTTTCTTGTATTTCGTGTTCCCTATCGCTGGGCTCGAGTGCAGGCCTTTTTGGATCCTTGGTCTGACCCGGGTCAAAAAGGATTTCAGCTCATTCAAAGTATGCTCAGTTTTCAAAGCGGCGGCTTAACCGGGGTTGGTTTGGGGCAAGGCCAAGGAAAATTATTTTTTCTTCCCGAGGCGCATACTGATTTTACGCTCGCCGTTTTGGGTGAGGAGATGGGATTTATTGGGGTTGCCTTTGTGATTTGCTTGTTTGCATTTCTGATCTTGCGCGGCCTGCAAACGGCATACAAATCAGATCATTTATTTTGTAAAGTGGCGAGCCTTGGATTGACTCTCAATTTTGCATTGGCGGTTTTTATCAATTGCTCGGTCGTATTGGGACTCTTACCCACCAAGGGCTTAACCCTACCTTTCTTAAGTTATGGCGGTAGCTCTCTCATTATGCAGGGAATTCTTTTTGGAATTTTACTCAATATCGAAAAATATGAGCGAGAATCTATTGGTAAACATCGCAAATCGGGCGCAAGTTTTGCCTTATGAAAAAAAATATCTTCATAGCTGGTGGAGGCACTGGCGGTCATATTTATCCGGGAATTGCGATTGCCCGAGCTATTCTAAAACTCGATCACGAAGTTGAAATTCAATTTATTGGTGCAGCAGGTGGCCTTGAAGAGAAAATAGTACCCAGAGAGGGCTTCAAACTCTTTCTCGTTTCCTCCGGTCGCTTGCATAAAAGTGTTAGTTTATTAACGCGCTTTATGACTTTGCTAAAAATGCCAATTGCACTTATTCAAAGTTTTTTGCTTCTTTTAAAATTTCGTCCAGCTGCGGTTTTAGGTGTGGGAGGATTTGCTTCAGGCCCAATGTTATTAACCGCCTCACTCTTAGGATTTAAAACTTATATTTGGGAGCCAAATGCTATGCCAGGGCTTGCCAATCGCTGGCTCTCGCGATTTGTAACTGAAACTCTCTTAGTATTTGAAGAGGCTCGTCAGTATTTGCACGCCAAGAAAATTCGCAAAGTCGGGATTCCGGTTCGATTTAGTTTAGAGGCAAGAGCTGTTTCAAAAGAAAAGCTTAAGATTCTTATTTTTGGCGGAAGCCAAGGCGCTCGAGCGATTAATGAAATAGTTTTTAAATTAATCGAACGTGGCGCAATCGAGGTTTTAAATCAAATTGAAGTGATTCATCAAACCGGCCCTCTTGATTTTGCAAGAGCGCAGAAGCTCTATGAAAAGGCACCGGCCCACTTTCAGTGTTTTGAATATCTTCATGATATGAAAGAGCGTTATCAATGGAGCGATTTGGTCATCGCGCGCTCAGGAGCTTCAACTGTTGCTGAAGTAATAGCTTGCAGAAAAGCTGCCATTTTTATCCCCTTGCCGACGGCAGCAGATGACCATCAGCGCAAAAACGCAGAAGTTTTGGTCAAAAGAAATGCTGCCGAGATGATCCTCCAGAAGGATCTTAGTTTAGAGAGATTGCTTAGCATCTTAAGTGATTTTATTAAGCACCGAGATAAGATTTCAAAAATTTCCCAATCTGTGCAAAGCTTCGAGTTTGCAAATTCAGACGAAGAAATTGCGAAGATTCTTTTAGGAGATGAGTTAAGAAAATGAAATTGGCACATGCAAAAGTACACTTTATTGGTATCGGCGGAATTGGAATGTGCGGTCTCGCCGAACTTTTAAAGAGTATGGGAGCTGAAGTTACCGGTAGTGATTTATCAGACAATGCGCAGATCGAACATTTAAGAAAACTCAAAGTTAAGATTGAAATCGGTCACGATGCAAAAAATATTGGTCAAGCCGAGGTGGTGGTTTATTCAAGTGCAGTTAAGCCTGAGAATCCTGAATTTGCAGAAGCCAGAAAATTAAAAATTCCCTTAATCCCGAGAGCTGAGGCTCTAGCCGAGCTTATGAGAATGAAACGTGGATTGGCAATTGGCGGCTCTCACGGAAAGACGACCACAACAAGTATGGCGGCTAGTATTTTTCTTGAAGCCAAAACTCATCCCACGATCATCGTTGGCGGCAGACTTGAGCTCATCGGAAGTACGGCCAAACTTGGCGAAGGTGAATGGGTGATTGCAGAAGCTGATGAGAGCGACGGCAGTTTTTTAAGGCTGT
Source organism: Bdellovibrionales bacterium (assembly GCA_043739185.1). Classification (GTDB taxonomy): domain Bacteria; phylum Bdellovibrionota; class Bdellovibrionia; order Bdellovibrionales; family JAMPXM01; genus JAYTQQ01. The sequence continues at coordinate 135,591 of JAYUEN010000332.1, read as the reverse complement.
TCCCTGAAGTCACAGTGATTACCAATATTGATAATGATCATCTTGATCACTTTAATACCATGGACAATCTCAAGCGCGCCTATTTTGATTTTGCCTCGCGAATTCCGTTTTATGGTGTTGCCATTTTATGCGGAGATGATCCTCTGATTCGTGAGACTTTTACTAATTTCTCTAAACGCATTTTGTATTATGGTTTTTCAAATGAAAATGATTTGGTGATTAAAGGCAGCCGTGGCAAATATCAAGCGACTCTGCACGGAAAATTATTGGGAAGTTTTGAATTACAGGCTGCAGGAACTCACAATGCCTTAAACGCAGCGGCAGCTTTGGCTGCAGGACTAGAGGCCGGCATCGGTTTTGAAGTTTGTGCAAAAGGATTAAAAAACTTTGCCGGTGTTGACCGGCGCTTTGAGTTTAAGGGAACTACTAAATCTGGCGCTGATGTATATGATGATTATGGTCATCATCCAACTGAAATCAAAGCTGTTCTTCAAGCATTTAAAGAGAAATTTCCTGAGAGATACTTAAAAGTATTTTTTCAGCCGCATCGCTATTCACGAACTCTGCTTTGCTGGGAGCAGTTTCTGACTGCATTTGATTTGGCTGATGAAGTCTGGCTTTGTGATATTTATCCGGCGGGTGAAAAACCAATTGCATTCATTAGTTCTGAGAAACTGGCAGCTGAAATCAAGCATCCGCATTTAAAATACTTTCAGAATTTTAAGGATCGTAGCGATGAAATCGCAAAGGATCTCAAGCGAAATGAGATTTTACTCAGCCTCGGTGCAGGCGATATTTGGAAGTTCGGCATGCAGGTGCTTGAACACAAACTATGAGTCCGTCATTAATACCCAATTTCATTCGCGAAAATGTTTCTCTTAAAATCATGAACTCTTGGCAAGTTGGGGGCAGCGCTGAGTACTTATGTACTCCGACAAGCCTCGACGAACTTAAAGCAGCACTGAAATGGTGCTTGGCTACAAATCTTCCTTATCAAGTTTTAGGAGGCGGAACCAATGTTCTCATCAGTGATCGTGGCCTCAGAGGACTGACTTTTCAACTCTCTCGACTTTCTCAAATCGAAGTGAAGAAGACTGAAAATGAGATTACATTTGTATGTTTGGCCGGAACTCCGAAAGCTGATTTGTTAAAACAATTGCTCAAATTTAAACTTGAGCCTGCGCTTTTTATTGCAGGAATACCGGGTTCAGTTGGCGGCGGGGTTGCGATGAATGCAGGTGTAGGCGAAAATATTGAGCCTCGAGAATTTGTTGAAATTGTCGACTGGATCGAAGTTTTGAAACTGCCCTCATTTGAATTTAAGCGCTATGAAAAAACTGAATTGAAGTGGAGTTATCGTCATTGTTCGGGATGGCAAGAGGGAATTATTTCAAGAGTGGGAATTAAGCTAGCCAACGAAGTAAAGCCAACAATTTTAGAGCGGGTGCGAATTGCCAATCGAGAGCGCGGATTAAAGCAGCCTTTAAATCTTCCAAATTGTGGTTCTGTCTTTCGCAATCCTCAGGGAGAAAAAGCCGGCCGGCTTATTGAAACCGCGGGTTTAAAGGGCCATAGTATAGGTGGCGCAAGGGTTTCAGAAAAACATGCTAATTTCATCGTCAATACTGGCAAAGCCACGGCAACAGATATTTCAGAATTGATCGCTTATATTCAAAAAGAAGTCGAACGCAGATTTGAAGTCGAACTTCAAACTGAAGTCGTAAAGCTGGGAGAATTTTAGCGGGCGGTCCACGCGCCATCGACTGGCAAAGTGGCGCCAGTCAAGCTGCTCGCAGAATCACTGCATAAGAAAACCGTGAGGGCACCCAGCTGCTCAACTTCGACAAAAGATTTTTTTGGTTGAGAGGCGAGGATGACATCGCTAATTACCTTTTCGCGAGGTAGATTATGCGCCTTTGCCTGCTGATCAATTTGTCCTTCAACAAGTGGGGTCAATACATAACCGGGGCAAATTGCATTGCAGGTAATATTGAATTCAACCAATTCAAGTGCAGTCGCTTTAGTTAAGCCTAAAACTCCGTGTTTAGCTGCTACATATGCTGATTTAAAAGGTGATGCCACCATGCCGTGAACGCTTGCGAGATTAATGATTCGTCCCCAATTTTTCTTCTTCATTTTTGGTAATACGGCTTTAGTCGTATGAAAATTAGAGGACAAATTAATTGCCAATATTGAATCCCATTTTTCTTCAGGAAATTGGTCAATAGCTGAAACAAACTGAATGCCGGCATTATTGACTAAGATATCGACTCCACCAAAAATTTCTTCTGCCTCGTGAATCATTTGGCGAATTTGTTCTGGTTTAGACATATCCGCGCCATTGTAGTGAGCCCGAATTGAAAACTCTTTTGATAAATTTTCACGAATTTCTTCAATTTGCTTTGTATCGCCAAAACCATTTAAAATGATATTGCAGCCTTGTGCTGCCAAAGACTTAGCAATTCCGAGACCGATTCCTGAGGTTGAGCCGGTTACCAAAGCGCATTTGTTTTTAAGCATTTTAAACTCCTATTTGTAAGCATGCTTTTAGCAAGAATATTCGCCTAGTCAACTTCAGACCTACTAGGCCCCAGAAATTCATTGGCTTATTCTAAAACTCTGGGTAAGAGATTCAAATGTTTAAACCTTTTACACTTCGTATGCCAGATCATAAGTTGCCAGCTCCACCCTATTGGTTGAAGCAAAAGCAAAGCTTTCACTTAGATGAATTTCACACTTGCTCAGGTGAAAAAATTATAGATTTGAATATTGGCTATGAGTGCTATGGAAGGCTCAACGACAAAAGAGACAATGCCATTTTGATTTGTCATTATTTTAGCGGAAGCTCAAATGCCGCAGGTAAATATTCTTTAGAGGATGCCGAGCCTGGTTATTGGGATTTGATCATCGGGCCAGGAAAGGCCATTGATACCGATCGTTTTTTTGTATTGGCTGTCGATACGCTTTGTAATTTGAATATTGGTGATCCACGAGTGATTTCAACCGGGCCTACAAGCCTCAATCCGCAAACTCAAAAGCCCTATGGAATGAGTTTTCCACTCATCGACATCAAGGATTTTGTAGAAATTCAAAAGGCAGTAGCTGGCTTCTTAAAAATCGAAAAATTTCATGCGGTGGCAGGTCCCTCTTTAGGTGCAATGCAAGTCATGCAATGGGCAGCGAGTTATCCCGAAATGCTTGAGCGGGCCATTCCGGTTATTGGCTGTGGTTTTCATTCGCCGGCCTATCTCAATGGGATCGTTGATTTTTGGTGCGCGCCAATATTACTCGATTCAAATTGGAATGCAGGAAATTATTATGCCAATTTCTTTCCCGCGGAAGGATTAAAGCAGGCCTTGCGAATGGTCACTTTGAATTCGCTTTCTCCGGACTGGGCGCGCAGCTCAAGTGTACGAGATATTGAAAGTTCAAATAAAAGCTTCGCAAGTAAAAGTGAATTGCAAACTGGACTTGATGAAATTGCCAGTGAACGTATGAAATTTATGGACCCAAATCATTTTCTTTATATTGTCAAAGCCGTGCAAAACTTTTCGGTAATGAACTCAATTGCGAGGATGAAAAGTAAATTTTTATTTATAAGCGCTCAAAGTGATCTTTTAATGCTGCCAAAATATTCGGAAGTGGCCGTTTATGAATTGCGTGCACGAGGATTGAAGGCTGAGTATTTTGAAATCGAAGGACAGGGCGGGCATTTAGATGGGATTTTTGCCATTGATCGCGCCGATAAAGTCATTCGGGATTTTTTGCAGTAAACGATGAGTTTGGGCTGAGTTTTAAAATTCAAATCAGTTTTCGTGGCAGCCGCGGCGGTTAGCCGTTTGGCAGTTTCAGTCTCTGGTTTCGAACTACTTGCTGCCGCATACCAACGTCTTGTTGGGGGAAAAGGTTCCACTGCGCCGGGATTAGCTAAACCGGGGTGCCTGCCCCTGTAGTTTTATCATAGATCTTTGGCTAGTTTTTAAGAAGAGCGGCTTGGCCAAAAGCCTAGGGCCCGCAACAAGTCTGTATAAAAGCAAAGTTTAAAGCTAAGATGAAAACGTGAAAACAAATAAGTTTTTCAAAATTGCCAGCCTCGTTGTGATTTTTGTCGCACTCCTTTCTTCAGCCTTTTTGACTTTTCGTTTAGATAAGAAAATATTCTCAATCGAAGCCATTCACATTGAGTGGACAGATCAAACAAAAGAGTATTGCCTGGCGCAAAAACTTCTGTGTGAATATTTACAAAAAAGTGCAAGTGAACGATTGGGTTTAGAAATTGAGAAAGAAATTTGGCAGATTGATATTGCATCACTTCGATCAAGCCTAATGCAAAACAATTGGTTTAAAATGGTTGCGATTTCAAGACGATTTCCTAATCAAATTAGTCTTTCTTTAGAAATTGAAATGCCGATTGCATTGATCGCCTATGGGACTGGCGTTTTTGGTGTTTCTGAAAATGGTCAAATTCTCTCACAGGTTCAGATTTCGTATTTGCCAGAGCTTCCTGTTTTGAAGGGTGAAAACTTTTTTAAGAATTTGAGCCTGCGAAAACTCGCAGTGAATTTTTTAAAAGATGTTGCGGATAATTCAGAGCTCTCTCCAAAAAATATTGCAGAAATTTCGTATACGAAGGATGAAAATTTCAATTTATTAATTTTACCAAGTAAAAGTATTGTCAAAATGAGTGCGGATCATGCCGCAATCAAAGCGGCCCGAGTTGCACAAGTGATTGAATATCTCAACAGCAACCAATTGAATGGCCGCGTCATCGATGCTCGATTCTCAAAGAAAGTTCTTGTCAGACTGCGTAAGGGTTCGTAGCCTTAAGTTAGGTCCGATCGCATCGGACTTTTGTCTTCAATGCAAATGGATTGCGTAAAGGACAATATAAATAAGCTCGAATGAATGAACAACTAGACGTGCAGACAAAAGCGACCTTGGTCAAAAAAGCCTTTCAAGTTTCGAAATTTTTTGAAGTCTCGCTTTTAAAAGTTCACGGATGAATTTTAGGATGAATTAAGGATGAGTAAAACATCGCAAAAAAAATCAAAGTTCATCGCCGGTCTTGATATCGGAACCAGTAAAATTACTTTTGTTATTGGCTCTATTCAAAGTCCCTGGGCGCCGGCAAATGTTTACGAAGAAAAAAATCAGAATGCGAAAGCAGTTGCTTCGAACTTAAGATCAGGCGCGCAAACCGCGAACAATAGCATTGGCTCACTACACGATTGGAATATGAATATCGTTGGCTTGGGCTCAGCTCCCAGCCACGGAATTCGTCAAGGTGCCGTGGTGAATGTCGAGGCCACTATTGAGTCGATTCGCAGAGCACGTGAAGAAGCTGAGCTCATGGCCGGCGAAGTCGTCGATGAAGTTTATGTTTCAATTGGCGGCACACATATTAAAAGTTTTGATTCTAAAGGAATGGTCGCGATTCGAAATAAAGAAGTGCGACCTGAAGACGTCACGCGTGTTATCGAAGCCGCGAAAGCGGTTGTTGTACCTGCGGATCGTGAAGTTTTGCATGTTTTGCCAAGAGAATTTAAACTCGATGATCAAGAGGGAATATTTGATCCCATTGGTATGACAGGGGTCAGACTTGAAGCCAATGTTCATATCATCACAGCAGGCAGAACATCATTGCAGAATGCTTTGAAGTGTACAGAAAAAGCCGGATTAAAAGTTAAGAGTTTAGTTCTTCAACAATTCGCAAGCGCACTTGCAGTTTTAAGTGAAGATGAAAAAAAACTTGGCGCAGTTGTCGTAGATATTGGTGGCGGCACAAGTGATGTCATTGTTTACGCAAATGGCAGTGTCGGTTATACCGGGCTCGTTCCGGTTGGCGGAATGCAGTTTACTCAAGACCTCTCAATGGGCTTACGCACTCCTTTTGCAAATGCCGAACTTTTAAAGAAAAAGTTTGGTGCAGCAATTGCCGAATTTATTGATGAAAAAGAAATGATTGAAGTCGATGGTGTCGGTGGTCGCAATCCGCGTAGTATTTTACGACGCGAACTTGGGCAAATTATTGAGGCCCGGGCTGAAGAGACCATGCTATTAATCTATCAAGATATTTTGGCCAGCGGACTATCACAACAGCTAGGTTCAGGCGTGGTACTCACTGGCGGCGGAGCCGATCTCGAGGCTCTTGTTGAAATGGGTGAATTTGTATTTGATATGCCAGTTCGAAAAGGTTTGCCACTTAAAGTGGGCGGACTGGTCGACGTCGTGCGCTCGCCAAGTTATGCAACCGCGGTCGGATTACTAATGTACGGATTAGAAAAAGAAAAAATAAATATATCTCCAGAAATTGAAACCGGAATGCAGGAGTTCATTTCTGGATTCAGTTCTAAAATGAAAGATTTTTTTGGAGAGCTTTTAAAAAATTAGGCGAGCCCTAGGAGGATAAATGTTTGAACTAGAAGAAAACGTCAATATCGGCGCGAATATCAAAGTAGTGGGTATCGGGGGCGGGGGAAACAACGCTGTACTCACCATGATTGACGGTGGTCTAACTGGTGTCGAATTCATCGTGGCGAATACGGATCGTCAGGCACTAGCGGCTCACAAAGCTTCGCAAAAAATTCAACTTGGAAAAGAGCTCACCAAGGGTTTGGGCGCTGGTGCAAATCCTGAAATCGGCAAACGTGCCGCCATCGAATCTTATAATGATATCGTCGAAGCACTTGAAGGTGCAGACATGGTTTTTGTAACCGCAGGAATGGGCGGCGGAACCGGAACGGGCGGCGCACCCATCGTAGCAAAAATTGCTCGGGAGCTTGGAGCTCTTACGATAGGTGTGGTCACCAGACCATTTTCGTTTGAAGGTAAAAAACGCATGCGCCACGCCGACGGTGGCATTCAAGAGTTAAAGGAAAATGTTGATACTCTGATCGTGATTCCAAATCAAAAATTGCTTTCGATTTCAAATTCTCAAACTCCACTACTTGAAACTTTTAAGAAAGCCGATGAAGTTTTGCTTCACGCAGTAAAAGGTATTTCAGATCTCATTAATATTCGCGGTCTTATCAATCTCGACTTTGCAGATATTCGCACGGTTATGTCATCTAAGGGCATGGCAATTATGGGAGCGGGACGAGCTCGTGGTGAAAATCGCGCAGTTGAAGCAGCGACGGCCTCTATTTCCTCTCCGCTTCTTGAAAATGTTTCGATCGAGGGCGCAACCGGAATTATCATCAATGTGACTGGCGGACGCGAACTCAGTCTCATGGAAGTAAACGAAGCGAGCACGCTCATTACCGAAGCCGCTCATGAAGATGCTGAAATTATTTTTGGTGCCGTTATCGATGAGGCAATGGGAGACGAAATTCAAGTTACCGTTATTGCAACCGGCTTTGGCAAAGACAATGCTCAAATGGGAGCATTCGACAGTCAACAGATGCAAGCTTTGGCTCATCAAATGCGCTCTTCACAGCAAATGAATCATTTGGCCAATGCTCATCAATATATGCCGAACCAGCAGCCTCAGCAACCATCTCAATTGGGATATCCGGCCCCAAATATGCAGCATCAACAAGTACAATCTCAAATGATGGCTCCTCAAATGGCCTCACCAATGGGGCAGCCAAATATGCAATACCCAACGGCGCAACAAATGCACGCGCAGCAAATGGCGTCTTATGCACCAACACAGGCGCAGCCGATTTATTCACCTGAGCAACAGGTGGCGGCCAGTCCAGTCCATGGGGTCGGCGGGTATTCCGGGGGGATTCCGGAGCAAAATGCTCCTGCAACAAGACAAAATCATGAAGCTCCTCAAGCTCCAGAAGCAAGTGGAGCTTTGGCAAAACCACTCCCAAGAGAAGCGCTCCTAGCAAAAGCAAAAGCTTATCGGGAGAGCCAGGCCCAAAGATTTAAAACAGGAGCGCCTGAGCAATTGTCGATGGACGTTGAAAATGGCGATCCCCTAGAGCTTGCTCGCAGACTAGCGAGTGAGATGGCGAATTCTCCTTTTGAAAATCGCAATTTAGAAGTTCCGACTTTTTTAAGACGCAAAAAACCCGACGAGATTGATGGAAGCATCGGCTAATTTGAGTTAAGCTTTCAAAAATGAAAGCATTTTTTGTCTCAGACATTCACCTCAAAGAACCTGACGAACCGAGTAGCAAAACCCTACTCGGTTTTTTATTTCAAATTGAAAAATCAATGGATAGTTTAGATCCGGCGACCCATCTTTTTTTAGTCGGAGACATCTTTGATTTGTGGATAGGTTCGCATAGCTTCTTTATTCAAAAATTTCAGGCCATAGTTGATCAGCTCAAGCGGCTCAAAGAAAAAAACTTATCTATACATTATTTTGAAGGTAACCACGATCTTTTCCTTACGGATTTTTGGCAGAAAGAGATAGGCGTTCAAGTTCATACGCGAGCCGAAGTCTTTAATTTGGGAAAGCTGCGAGTAAGAGTCGAGCACGGTGATCTGATCAATCCCGAAGATAAAGGCTATCTTTTTTTATATCGCCTTCTGCGCACTGAACCCATTCCTTTTCTCGCAAAAAAACTTCCGGGAGTGGTGGTCAAATGGATTGGCACGCGCGCGAGTTTGGCTAGCAGAGAATACACTTCGACGGCCAAAAGTTTGCGCGAAGAAAAGATTAGGGAGTTGCTAAGACAACACCTTTTGAGAATTTCGGATCCTAATTTAGATCTAATTATCAGTGGGCATGTTCATGTCCGTGATGATCAGAGTTTATTGAAAGAGGGACGGCCAGTTAGGAGCATCAATCTTGGAGCTTGGTTTGATCACCCTGAATGCTTTGTCATTGATGAAGCTAAGGCACGATTTGCGCGTCTCAATGCGGAAGGGCAATGGGAACTTTAAATATTTTTTCGCGTTGATCTTCTACCTAATTCTAAGCCAAAAATCTTTGGCATTCGTCTTTGTAGCTCGGAGCTAAGAATCCAACTTAATTTACGAAGTGGCCAGAAAGGGCATTTCCAAATCCAATAGAAGCCGACAATTAAAAACTTTTTTGCGATTCCGACCATAAGCAAAAAATGACTCCGAAGCTCCCAGTAAACTCTATTTGAAAGTCGGACTCCAGACCAAAAACTGAAGATTGCAAATTTAGCAATTAAGCCCTGTATTCTCTTTAAGGCGCCCGCAAAATTTGAAAGAGAGCTTCGAAAAATCCAGTAGATCTTACTAGCAAAGCGCATAGAAAACCAGAATGTGAAGACGGCAAATTTAACAGTGAGCCCCTGCAGTCTCTTTAAGGAGCCCGTGAAATTTGAAAATGTCTCTCGAAAAAGCCAGTAAGTCTTGTTGGCAAAACGCACAATACACCAAAAAGAAAAAACTAAAAACTTGGTAACAATGCCCCTCAAATTTCTCAAAAAACCGCCAAATTTTGTAAACTTATTATAAACTGGCCAGTAGTAATTGGTAATGTTCCTTCGGATGCTCCAAAAAGTCAGAACCGCCAATTTTTCTGAGGCTCCGCGACCACCTCTCAGAAAATAATTCAAATTTTCAATTTTCGAAAAAAACATCCAAAAAGTTTTTGAAGATAAATTTGCGAGTCGCCAAAAACTCACAATAAGGCATTTTTTCGATTGGCCGTAAGAATTCAAGAAAAATGCCCTTAAGGGCCAATAGGCCTGTGTGGAAGTTCTAATCACTGTCCAATATAGTATGGTGCCGATGTAGTTTGTCATCCCCTGAGCATTTGAAATGAAACTTCGCAAATGCCAGTAAGATTTTGTGACCATACATTCTAAGGCTACCAATAAATTATAGTAGCCTCTCCTAATAGCCCAGTAGGCCATGATAAATGGTTTTGCAAATATCCAAAACAGTTTAGTCGCTAGGTATTTCAAGAGACCCATGAAGTTTGAAATAAGCTCTCGCATCTTCCAATAGGAAATTGAGCCCAAACGATTGAGCGTCCAATAAGATCTTGAGGCCCAAACCTTCATAAACGCTTTGCTATCGGAATTGAGACTCCATAGTGTCCAATAGCTTCGCGAGGTCATTTGTCGAGTGAGCCAATAGGATTTAGTACCAATGGCCTGAGAATGCCACCAAATACTTAAAATGAATCGCTTTGAAAACCAGATCAAGTTTGAAAAAACAGAGCGATTCACCCAATAAGTTTTCGTAAACGATCGAATAAATTGCCAATAAAGCTCAATGCAAACGGACCGGGATGGCCAGTATGATTTGCTCCAAATGGTAACTAAAAAACCCCAAAGAATTTGAAGATCGCCTTTTACTTTTGTTCGAAAGCGTTTAATCTTTTCAAAACTTGGTAGAAATATAAGAGAAATAAAGGAACTGAGAATATTTAATGCAAAAACCACCGAAGTTCTCGGTCGCGAACTTCTCAGTAGTGCGGTAGATTTGGCGTACTGGGTTCCTTCAATCGCTTGAGAATAGGTAATAGCCTTTTCTCTTGATAAATCTAAAAACTTAAGCTGCGAAAATTCAGTTTGCACTTCGGCCAATTCAGCCAGTAGCCCAAACGAATACTTGGTTAAACTAATATTCAGCAAATCTAAGAAGTTTTCGCAAAAATATTTTAAATCGCCAAAAGCTTCTTCGGCCTCTTCGACAAATAAGCTAATTTCAATTTGTTCTCGATGTTGCAAAATACTCTGCAGACGATTCTCTTGGGCGTAAGAGAGCTTCTTTTGACAGACAATTTGCAATCTAAAACCCTTGTTCAATGCATGTTCAATCAACTCTAGCTTTTCACTCAGCTCAAAACCAGGCCCACATTGAAGGACAATCTTCGGGGCATAAGGAGTAAGAAGCTCAAGCAATGATTCAGAGTCTTCACGCCACCAAAAGTGACTAGGAATCAAAATGAAAGAGTTTCGCTCGATTTTATCAGCGATTTCATTTTCAATTTGTTGGGGTTCAAGCTCTTGTTTCGAAAGGCCAAGTTGCAGCCGGGCCAAAATATTTTCGGACGAAACAAAAGGACAAATGCCAAAAAATTTAAAATTCTGATGTTCTACAGTCATACTTATTTTATTGGACTTCTCTCAACAGCTGTTCTGCATGTGCCAGACTGGTTTTAGTTATTTTTTCTCCTGAAATTAATCGCGCAATTTCTTCAATGCGTTCTTTACTTTTGAGTTCGATTACTTCCATTTGAACGCCTTTTTTAAATTGTGACTTTTGAATATAAAAATGAATATCACCAAAACAGGCCACTTGTGGCAGATGGGTAATGCAAATAACCTGGCTTCCGCTTGCAATTGATTTAAGTTTGCGTCCAACCTTTTCGGCGGTTGGCCCACTCACGCCAGCGTCGACCTCGTCAAAAAGATAGGTTCTTGGGTATTTGGCGTGGCCTACAACGCGTTTGATGGCAAGCAGAATACGGCTCAGCTCGCCACCACTTGCAAATTTAGATAGGGACTTAGGCTCTTCAGATTTTGAGTTTTGCGTGCAAAACTCAATTGAGCTACAGCCAGTTGACGTGAGCTCATTCAGCTTTTCGGCCTTAACTGCAAAGCTCACACCCTTCATATTCAGATCTTTAAGCTCTTCGCCTACACTTTGACTCAAGAGTTCGGCCGCACTCACTCGACGTTTATGAAGATCTATTGCCAACTTTTTGAGTTCTACTTCTAACGAAGCTATTAGTTTTTGTTTGGCGGCGACTTCGGTCTCGGAGTTTTCAAGAGTCGAGATTTCGTCTTCAATTGATTTGAATGCCTTGAGAATTTCATCAGCGGTGGAACCATATTTTTTCTGTAAGCCGCGCAAACGACTGAGGCGCTGCTCAAGCTCTTCAAGTCGCTCGGGATCGGCCTCTAATTTTTGAGAATAGCCGCGAATCTCAAAGCCCAATTCATTGATCAGTGTTTTCACTTGCTCAAGAACTTCGAATTTTTCAGCCAATGAGGAATCAAGCTTTTTAATTTCATGCGAGCGTCCGATCAAAAAATGCAGCTTATTTGAGACCGAATCCTCGTCCTCTGAAAGCATGCGTTCGGCCTGCTCGACAAACTCAGTCAGGCGGGATGAATACTTCAGCCGCTTGGTCTCTTCTTCAATTAAAGATTCTTCTCCGGAGCGTAAATCAAGAGCTGCGATCTCATCACGTTGGTAAATTAAAAAGTCGAGACGTTGATTTTTTTCGCGAGTTTTTGAAATGAGTTCTAAAACTTCATCTTGCAGATTTCGATACTCTGAATATTTTGTTTCATATTCATTTCTCAGCTTCCAGGCGCCACTGTATTGATCTAAAAGATCTAAATGGTAGCGTGGCGAAATCAAATTTCGGTTGTCATGTTGGCCCGTCATTTCGATCAGGGGAACGGCTTGACCGGTGACTTCAACCAAAGGAGAAACCACGTCTCGCAAGGAAGAAAGTGTGCTTAAACTACCATTGAGATAAATGCGGCTTTTATTTTGATTTGAAACAATTCGTTTAACAATGAGTTCATTGTCGAGTACTTCAATGCCCATTGCGATCATTCTTTCTTTTATATCGGGTCTTTTAGCGAGATCAAAGGCGCCTTCAATTGTCGCCGTATCCTGACCAGCGCGAATGGAATCAGATAATGCTTTTTCGCCCATGAGCAGGCCCAGACTCTTTAGCAAGATTGATTTTCCGGCGCCGGTTTCACCACTCAAAATATTGAGGCCTGGTCCAAAACTCATATGAATATTATCAATAATTGCAAAGTGACTTACTTTAAGTTCAACAAGCATATTTTAAGACCTTTCTCCAAATTTTAATTTTTCTCTCAAAAGAGTAAAATAATTATGTCCCGGATTACGAATTACAAAATGATTGACGTCATGTCTTACCACAACGACTTCGTCTTCATTGGTCAGTTCACCACAGTTGGTGCCATCGACAACCAAAGCAGCATTTTTACTTTTGGGCAAAAGACGAAGTGAAAGCTGTAGGTCGTCTGGAAATATAAGAGGACGACTCGTTAGGGCATGCGGGCATACAGGTGTCAAAACCACGGCTTTAACATCCGGATGCAGAATAGGACCACCTGCCGCCAAATTATAGGCGGTCGAGCCAGTTGGCGTTGCAATAATCAAAGCATCGGCTTTGTATTCTGATACCAAAGCTTTTTGACTATAAATCGCTAAGCCAATGAGATGCTCGCTGCGACCGCGCTCAACAACAGCATCATTGAGAGCAATAATTTCGTCTCGGACTTTGCCGTTTCGTTTTATGGTCAAATGCAATTGAGCTCGTGGCCTAAATTCCATTTTGTGTTGAAGCGTGAGCTCGACAGCTTTGAAGAGATCCTTACTTTTAACCGAGGTTAAAAATCCTAAAGAGCCCATATTCACTCCCAAAATCGGAGTGTGGTTGCCTTTGAGCATTTTCACGGCGCTCAAATAGGTACCGTCGCCACCTAAAGCGATCACCCAATCTAGGCTTTTTAAGCTCCGCGCTGAGACCTGCATGCAGCCACTTACAAGACTCTGTTTGGGAGCAGAAAAAACTTTAAATTTACGTGCGACCAAATGTTTTGCCAAAAGCCTTGCTTTTTCAACAGCCAAAGCAGTTTGCGGACGATATATGATACATATATTCCGCGGTTGAAAATGATTTGATTTTTTTTGCACTGACATGAACGAGCCTTCTTTAGATTAAACCATCACGCCTGAGTAAAGCATCTGGGTCAGGTTCTCTGCCGCGAAATTTTTTATAAAGGATCATGGGATGTTCACTGCCACCTCGAGAGAGAATGTTAACACGAAAACTCTCGGCCACTTCTTGATTGAAGAGTCCGCGCTCTTTGAAGAGCTCAAAGGCGTCGGCATCTAAAACTTCGGCCCATTTATAACTATAGTAGCCGGCAGCATAGCCACCCGAAAAAATATGGCTAAAATTAGTTGAGCGTGTTGTGCCCTCAATAAATGGTAAAAGTTGTGTGCGCGAAAGTTCTTTTCTTTCAAAGCTATCGACATCTTTAATTTGATCAATTGGAGTAGAATGCCAAGCCATATCTAACAAACCAAATTGAAGTTGCCTGAGAGAAGAGTAGCCGGCCTGAAAACGGGTGGTGGCCTTAATCTTGTCGGTCAATTCGATCGGAATTTTTTCGCCCGTTTGATAATGGCTAGCAAAGAGATCGAGGGCTTCTTTTTCTAAGACCCAATTCTCCATAATTTGAGAGGGGAGTTCGACAAAGTCCCAAAACACATTTGTACCTGAAAGCGAAGTGTATTTACAATTCGAAAGAAGTCCGTGCAATGAGTGACCAAATTCATGAAAGAGTGTTCGCACTTCATCCATACTTAAAAGCGATGGTTTATTTTCGGTTGGTGGAATGAAATTGCAAACAATGCTAATATGTGGTCGCGATATTTTCCCGTTGATTAAGCCTTGATCCTTGTAACTTGTCATCCAGGCGCCACTGCGTTTTCCTTTTCTAGGGAAAAAATCAGCATATAAGAGCCCGACAAATTCTTTGGTCTTTTCATTTATCACTTCAAAACATTTCACATCAGGATGGTAGACGGGCACATCTTCGATAAGTTTGAAAACCAAGCCATAGAGTCTTCGGGCATGCTCAAAAGCCCCTGCGATGACTTTATCGAGTTGAAAATACGGCCGTAATTGCTCCTCATCAAAGTCATATTTTGCCAATTTTAACTTTTCAGATATATAACCGTAATCCCAAGGCATAAACTCATATTTTTCGCTGGGCAAAGTTTTTTGAAACTCCTTTACCAATTCGAGATCTCGCTTGGCCGCCGGTAGGGACTTATCAACCAAACGATTTAAAAAGCTCATGACCTGTTCAGCAGATTGCGCCATTCTTTCCTCTAAAGTGAAAGCTGCAAAATCTTGAAAACCTAAAAGCCTTGCACGTTCATCTTTGAGTCTTACGATTTTGAGGCAGAGCGATTTATTATCATTCTCTCCGCTGGTCGCACGTGAATTGAAGGCGCGCCACATTTTTTCTCTCAATGCTCGATTGCTCGAATAGGTTAATATCGGCATATAACTAGGCGCCTGTAGATTCAAAAGCCAGCCCGACTTGCCGGCGTTTTTAGCGGCCTGTGCAAACGAATCAAGGGCGGATTCCGGCAATCCAGCCAACTCAGTTTGATTGGTGATGAGCAATTCAAATTCGTTGGTTGATCGCAAAACGCGGTCAGAGTATTCAAGTCCAGCTTGCGCCAATTGCTGATCCAACTCTCGCATTCTTTGCTTTTTCGTTTCATCTAACAACGAACCATTGCGAGCAAAGTCTTTATAGGTCTTCTCAACCAAAGTGAGTTCTTCGCCCTTTAAACCCAATTTTTCCCGTTGCTTGTAAACGCTCTGAATTTTAGAAAAGAGTTGAGGATCTAAAGTCAGATCGCTCGAAAAATCAGAGAGTAGAGGCGAAATATCTTTCGCCATCGCCTGAATTGCTTCATCACTTTCAGCCCCTAAAAGATTAAAAAAAACTCCGGCAATATAATTAAGATCTTGAGGAGCGCTTTCAAGAGCCAAAATGGTATTTTCAAAATTAGGCAAAGCCTCAGAGCTCTTTATTAACTCAATTTTAGCTTTTGCTTGAACGATTGCTTCTTGGATTGCAGGTATAAAATGTTCTTTTTGAATGAGATCAAAAGTGGTGGCTTCGTGTTTGTATTTCGACTTCTGTAAAAGGGGATTTTTTTTGTCTGTCATATGTTGCAAAGATAGCACAAGCTCTTCGCGCAGCAATCATCTTTAGCAGAAATTCAGCGGGAGAAACGCTCTGGGCTAAGGCGAGAGCTTTTTCGTTTAAGGATTGAGTAAAGAATAATGTGACAAAAATACCAATGTGATTTCAAAACAGGCGACGAATAATATACTCAAGACTGATACAAGGACGGCATCTTTATGTTGATGAAAGAAATCCATATTCAAGCCTTACAGTGGGTTCAAACTATTCTATTTGCTCGCTCATTTTGCCCAAATACATAGCAAAATCTATTCCGAGGCGAGAAAACATACGCCCCATTAGCGAAACTAATAGTTTGCGCAAATTCCATAAGGATTTCCGGGAACCATCTGAACACAGCGTCCATAGCCGCAAGATCCGACAACTCCAGCCTGACAAATTTGGCCAATGCTCGCGGTACATGAATTATTTGCCCCAAAGCCACTATAGCCGCCGTAGTTATTAAAATTGAAATTTCCGTTATTGTAGTTGTACAGGGCATAATTGGCACTGTTCTGGCCGACTGGCACACAAAACATTCCGACACCAGGATTGCAGGCGGGAACTTGTCCGTAACTACAGCCGCAAAAACCGGCTTGAGAAACGTTGTAGTTGTTATTCCACTGATACGGATTATACGGAATATTGCCGCCGTAAGGGGAATAGCCATTATTTTGATTGCAAGATTGTAAACTCATAGGGGGAATAGCTGTTTGTGTCGCTTGTGGATCATTATTTTTTTTGCCACAGCTGATAACCTGAAGCGAGAGTGCAATTGCAATTGCCAATCGGCAAATATTTTTCATTTAAGTCCCCTTTTAAATTCGTGTTTTCTTCCTCAAGGCCAAGCCTATTCCAATAACTATGCCGAAGCTGGATGCCAATTTAAGTCATAATGGGGAGTATTTTTTGAATGCTTTTCATAGCAAGCTGAAGATCTTTCAAAAACTTGGCAAATATGGTCAGTGCAAAAATGACTCGCGTTTATTTGTCTGAAAAGGTCAAAAAAAGTCAGCAAAAAATCAGAGATTTTCTCTTTTTGATTGGTAAAACAAAGATCAGTTCGGGGGCGGGCAAACCGGATTCGGTTATCGGCAACTGAAACAGAACCCAGAGACTGAAGCTGCCAAACGGCTAACCGCTGCGGCTGCCACGAAAACTGATTTAAAATCGCGACAGAGAACTCTTGAATGCCGCCACATACCAAGCTCAAGTTGCGGGAAAACGAAGTCTAATGGCATAGGTAACACAAATGTCTTCGTGATATTCAAGCCCTAGGTCCTGAAACGAAGCTTTCTAAAATTCTTTAGAGAGTTTTGCCTCTCTCTCGAGATAAAATAGGAAGCTGGAGGTAATTGTGATTGTGAAATATGTAGTCTTGCTTTTGCTGGCGTCACACATTTTCTTAATGGGTTCGCTTGCCATGGCAGTTCCTGCCAAACCTGTTGTGCGACCACAAAAACTTGGGAGCTATATAGCAGCTGGCGCGATAGTTGGTGGCAACGCCGGAAAAATATTTAGTTTATTGAGAGTTCAAAAAATGCTTTTGGCAGATGGAGTTGAAAGACTAATTTTAACTTACGGTGATCAAGACGGAATTCCGCTCAAAACACAACCTGGGTATTTTCATTTGAGTCTCGATCAAGCCGGTCAAAGGTTGGTTTTAGATTTGTCGCAAGTATTAAAGACAGCAATTGATCAGCAAGATCTCATTAAAGAACTTCGCGGCTCTCACTTAGTTGCAAAAACCGATATGAGTATGGATCCTCAAGACGGAACTACCAATATCACTCTTTTTATGAGGGCGCCGGTTGAAACAAAAGCGCAGATTGAGGCCACTGAGGATAAACAAAACCAATTGGTAATAGATATTCGTCCGGTTTCAAAACATTAGGAATGTGAATGTTGAGAAGTTTATGTGCTCTCCTTATTTTGTTTTTTGCCACTGGCAATTCTCAGGCAAGGGTTTTTGATTTCAAAAATTCAAGCTTCGGTGGTTTTGTTGGCGGAACCTATGGGCCATCTCAAGCCACTGATATGGCCTATGCCGGTTCAAGCGGTAACAATATGGTGTTTGATCAGACCGAGCAAAGCAACTATAGCGCAGAGTTTGGATTTTTGGCGAGCACAAAAAGATTCAATTTAAAACTCTATGCCGAATATTTATTTCCGAGACATTTGACCAATGTAACTGGTAGCAATGCCGCGGGAACTGGGCTTTATAATCTGGATACCCATGTGACCACTTTGATTCCAACTCTAGCTCTCGAGTTTGCAGTTAAGAGCGGCAATACGTGGAGATTGCTTGTCGGTGGTGGCTATGGCTATGCAATGGCAAATCTTGCCAACAAATACACCTTTACCACCGCGGGCCAAAGCTTTGGACTAAGTGATTTTGAAGAAGATGCCACTTCAAATTCATCAATGTATTTGGGATATACGGCACTTGAGTTTCAGTTTTCAGATATAGCGACCATGATGTTAACCGCAGGTTACCGTTATTTGAAATTGAGTGCCTTTACGAGTTCTGCCGCAGTCAAAGGATTTAACGGAAATGAAGCCATTGGTTCGATCTTGCTCAATCAAGATGGTTCAAATCGTTCAGTCGATTTGAGCGGACCTTATGGTGGAGTTAGTTTTCGCTTTTATTTCTTTTAAATCAGCAAAGTTTTCTTACGACCTTTGCCAATAGTTTCATTTCTTGGCTTTCTTCTAAATTCTTTTTTTTCACTAAATAAATATCGCGTGTGCTCTCTGCGAGAAACACCTTTTTCACTTCGTATTCCTGAAATTGAAAGCTTCGCCGTCGATTCAAATTTTTCGCAACAAATTGAGGTATAAAAATGGCCGCATTTCCGGCATCAACCATCTGTAGGGCTAAAGCTAATGTATTGGCACCAAACTGAACTTTACGCCGTAATTCAGTTGGCCAGCCATCTCGCGACTTGATGCTCAACGGATTATTTTCAATTTCAATATTGGGAGTTACAAAGGGAAGCTGTTCAAGCTCTAGCTTTGCAAAATGCGGATTGTTAAAATAAATGCCCATGGGTGTCCGCTTAATTTTCAAATACTCAATATCTCGGTGCGGAAAAGGTACAAACGAAAGCGCGAAGTCAATTTTACCTGAAAGAATTTGAACTTCCGCCTCGCCTGAATCAAGATCATAAAAATCGATACTTTGGGAAAGATCCGGCGAAATAGATTGAGCGATATCTCCTGCAATCGAAATGGCAAAGATTTCAGCAAGGCCAATTCGCAAGAACTTTTTCTTACTCAAGCTATCGGCCTCCTTTAGCTTCGCAACCAAGTCTAATATTTCTTTGCATTTCGTATAGAGATCTTTTCCGCGCTCGGTTAGTTCAAGTCCACGACCTTGGGGGCGAAAGATTTGTTCTCCGAGTTCTTCTTGTAAGACGCTCATAGCTTTTGATAGCCCACTATGCGAAATATTTAATATTTCAGCCGCCTTAGTTAAACTGCCGATTTCAGCGATCGCACAAAAGTATTTGAGTCTAATTGTATCCATTGTTCACATAACATAAACTATATGTCGCTTTTACTCAATAATCATTTTGTGGTAATTTTGGTGGGGGAGAAACTATGAGTCAACTCTACAATACAATGATGTCGCATCGATCTATTCGAAAATACAGTTCGAAAGAGGTATCTCAAAATCTAATCGATAAAATCCTAAATGCCGCAATAAGAGCCTCGTCGTCAGGAAATATGCAGGCGTATTCGATTATTGTAACTCGAGATCCTCAAATTAAAAAACAATTGTATGAACCACATTTCAATCAGGAAATGGTTTTAGAAGCTCCGGTGCTCCTCACTTTCTGTGCCGATTTCAATCGCATGAGGAAGTGGCTGAAGATTTCGGATGCCCCTGATAATTTCGATAATTTTATGAGTTTTATGATTGCAGCCATAGATGCAATTCTGGTTTCTCAAAACGCTGCCCTCGCTGCTGAGGCCGAGGGCTTAGGAATATGTTTTATGGGAACAACTTTGGCGAGTTGTGAACAAATTGGACGAATTTTGAACTGTCCTCAAAATGTGATTCCGGTGGTTGGGTTTTCATTGGGCTATCCAGCAGAAGCCCCACTTGAGCGCGATCGACTTTCTTTGGGTGCGGTAGTTCATTCGGAAATTTACCAGGATTATTCAACAGAAGCTTTACGTGAGATCTATCGCGAAAAAGAATTGCGTGGAATGCGGCGCTACCTTGAGATTCCTGAGCTGCGTGCGCTCATCGAAAACAAAAATATAAACAATTTAGCGCAAGTGTATACGCGCGCCAAATACACCAAAGAGTCCCATATTGAATATTCTAAAAGTGTAATGACGTGTCTTCAAAACCAGGGTTTTTTAGAGGAGCAATCTAATGCTTGATGTGGCTTCTAAAAATCAAATGAAAAGTACATTTATAAATAAAATTATACTTGGTTGTGGGAATTTCGGCGGAGTGGGAAGTCTTCCGTCTCTTCGTGGCTTCGGCGACAATCAAAGTCAGAGCTTTCACATCCTTGATCTGGCGCGGAGGCTTCACATAAATAAATTTGATACAGCCAATACCTACGGCGGCGGATTAAGTGAAACCTATTTGGGGCAATGGCTTAGAATACAAGGCCCTGGTTTTCGCGACTCAGTTGAATTACACAGTAAAGTTGGCAACCCGTACGGCATTCGATTCAAAAAGGGCGCGCTCAGTGAGATGGAAATCGATTTTCATGTGGAGAAATCACTGAATCGTCTGCAAACCGATTTCATCGATCTTTATTATATTCATGAGCCAGACGCATTGACTCCCATTGAAGAAAGCGTAAGTGCTTTATTAAAACATATCAGCGCTGGCAAGATTCGTAAAATAGGACTTTCGAATGTTAGCGATATTTATGTAAAGAAATTTCTCTCGCAATTGAGGCCCGAGAATTTTAAGTACTTTTTCGGCGTTCAGAACGAGTTCAATTATTTACAGTCCCGAGATACCCATGCATTGTTGCCCCTCTTAAAACACAAAGGCTTTCACTATATAAGTTTTAGCCCACTCGCAGGCGGGCTTTTAACAGGAAAATATACTTTGCATGAAGGCTTTCCAAAGGGCAGTCGACTTAGTTTAAGGGCGGAGGCTTATCAGTCGATGCTCAATAGGGAAGGCTTTGAGAAAATTTCTAACTTCAATTTGCGGGCAAAACAAAAGCACATTCGCGTTGGACAAGAGGCTCTGCATTTTATTTTAGATGAAAACCAAATTGACTTTGTGGTTATTGGACCTCGCAATCAGGAGCATTATGAAAGCCTTGGCTTTAAGTTCAGCTGAAATCAGAGAGCTATTAAATTTAAACGACTTACGCAATGAAATGAGAGCGGCGCTCATTTCGATTTCAAGTGCTGAAACTAAAAACTTTGTACGCAAGGTCTTTCATTTGTACGCCAGTAATGCCTTCGGCATAATGCCCGCCGTAAACGAATCACGACGGCTTTTGGGTTATAAAGCGGTTGGTGTCTTTCCTGAAAATAATTTAAGCGGCCACAATCCTCATCAAGGAATGGTGGTACTACTGCAATTTGATACGGGAGAAATCAAAGTCATAGCTGAAGGATCTACGATAACTGCTTTGCGAACTGCGGCTGTAAGTGCACTAGCAACCGAAATCTTGAGTCGACCAGATTCAAAAGTTTTGTCTATAATTGGCTCTGGCGTGCAGGCCGAGGAACATATACGAGCACTCTTGCCAATTCGAAACTTTAAAAAAGTGAAAGTATATGGAAGAAGCATCGAGAAAATAAAGCGCCTTTGTGCCTCTTTTGCTCATGAAAGAAATATTTCTTTTGAAAGCTATACTGACCCTCGTTCGGCACTTGAAGAGGCAGATGTTGTTGTCAGCTGTTCGGCTTCATCTGAAGCACTATTTTCTTCAGATGACTTGAGGCCCGGAACCCATGTCAATGCGATTGGCGCATGTCGTCCTGGCTACCAAGAGATTCAAATTCAAGCTCAAAGCAATATTCGCATTTTTTTAGATCATCAAGAGTCTTGCATTTCAGAAGCTGACGAGATTTATCGGCCGCTTCATGGTCAAAAGCTTGGCCATCTGATCGCGGGTGAGTTGGGAGCGGTGCTTTCAAATCGACTAATGGGTCGGGAAAATGAAAATCAAATCACTATCTTTAAATCTGTTGGTCTCGCCGTAGAAGATCTATTCGCAGTTGATTTGGCTTATCGACAATATCTTAATAATAAGATGTCCACTCGTTCGGAGCAGGCCCTATGATTGAGTCATTGATAGTTCGAACCCCTCTCCTTCCCTTTTGGGAGCCGAAACTTGCTGCCAATGTCTATTTGAAAGCCGAGAACTTGCAGTGTTTTGGCTCTTAT
This sequence comes from Bdellovibrionales bacterium, assembly GCA_043739185.1. Lineage (GTDB taxonomy): Bacteria > Bdellovibrionota > Bdellovibrionia > Bdellovibrionales > JAMPXM01 > JAYTQQ01. The sequence goes on along the minus strand of JAYUEN010000332.1, from coordinate 113,559 downwards.
AAAATCCGCGGAGTTGCGGCGGCAATTTCGAAATGTGCACCTCAGAATTTAGTGAATGGCTTAAGTACAGTAAGTGCTGGCAATTTGGCTCAAGCAGTGGCCTTCGCAGCACAAATTTTGAAAATTCCCTGTAAAGTTTTTGTTCCAGAAAATGCTCCTCAAATTAAAAAAAACGCCATTAAGGCCTTTGGCGCCGATTTGATTGAACTGCCTTTTGATAAAATTTGGGATTTGGTAAAAAATGGCTTGATTCAGAGAGACGGTGAATTATTTATTCACCCTTTGCAAACGCCGGGAATCCTAGAGGGCTACGGCAATATTGCAACAGAAATTTTGGCAGATTGTCCGGCGGCAGATGCTTTGATAATTCCATTTGGCTTGGGCGGATTGAGCCTCGGAATTTCACGGGTTATGAAGCAAATCAAACCTCAAATGGATATATACTTGTGTGAACCAGAAACCGCCTCGCCATTTCATTACGCTCTTCGTACCGGGAGACCTACTCGGATTGAAAGACAAAGTTCTTTTGTAGATGCCATCGGTACTCCCGAGGTTTTGCCTGAGGTCTTCAAAGAATTGCGAAGTCTGGTGGTCGATAGCCTTGTCCTTTCGAATCATGAAGCCAAGCTTGCCGTCAGCAGAGCCCTTTTTGGTCAAAAATTACTTTGTGAAGGTGCTGCGGCAGTCAGCTTGGCGGCTGCAATTCGCTTAGCAAATTCGAAAGATTATAAAAACATTGTATGTATTATTTCGGGAGGAAATCTTTCGCCTGAGGTTTTGCGCGAAATTTTAATTGATCAGAAAGAAAGCTAGTACATCGCCTCAATTAGATTTTTATATTTTTCATCTACAAATTTGCGTTTCACTTTGAGAGAAGGTGTGAGTTCGCCATTTTCGATCGAAAACTCATGATCTAATATTTCAAAATTTTTAACGGTTTCATAGCTTGCTAAATGGCTATTGGCCTCAGATACTAATTCATGAACGCGTTCGCGAATTTTAGGATTGACCACCAGGCTTGAAAAATCCTTATACGAAATATCGTGGGCTTCTGCAAAATGCTTTGTCGCCTGAGTATCCAAAGTTAAAAGTGCCACAACATATTTCTGCTGGTCACCATGAATGTGAACATTTGATATGAAATCGGATTGTTTTAATAAGGCTTCAATTTTTTGGGGCGCGATAAATTTGCCGCCTGCGCTTTTGATCAAATCTTTTTTGCGGTCAGTAATTCGCAGAAATCCATCAGCAGTGAACTCACCAATATCACCGGTTTTAAACCAGCCGTCCTCAAAAACCTCTTGAGTCGCTTTTTCGTCCAGATAATATTCTTTCATAATTTTTTTACTCTGGACTAAAATTTCACCGTCTTCAGCAATTTTTAATTTCACATCACCAATGGCTTTGCCGACCGTACCAAATTTATAATCAAATGGAGTATTCACAGTAATTGCGGCAGTTGTTTCGGTTAGCCCATAGCCTTCAAGCAAGGTGAGGCCTACCGCATGAAAAAATTCGGCAATATTGGGATTCAAAGGGGCGCCACCGGAAAATACAAAGCGTAGATTTCCGCCCAGGCCATGATTGATTTTGTTAAAGACCAATTTTTTTGCAATTTGATATTGAAGTGCGACTGCGATGGGCAAGGCACGTCGCTCTAATTTGCAACGGCTTACTTGGCTTCCGACTGAAACCGCCCAATTGAAAAGTTTCTTTTCGATTTTACTGGTTTCAGCTTGCAACTGAATGGCACCATAAATTTTTTCAAATATTCGCGGTACCGCAACCATCACAGTAGGTTTTGTTTTCGCAAAATTATCGCGAATGCGATCAATGCTTTCAGCGTAGCACATGGTATAACCTATTATGGTGTGCCCCCAAAGTTCGATCCGACCTAAAATATGAGTAAATGGTAAAAATGTAAGAGTTCGATCTTTTGCAGAAATTCCTAGTAAGGGAAATATATCGCCCACTTCGCTCATGATTTGAGTATGCGTGAGAACCACACCTTTCGGAATACCCGTTGTACCCGAAGTATAAACAATTGTTGCAATATCATCTAAATTTACTTTTTTAGAACTTTCTTGAAAGGCCAGTGGGTTTGCTTTGATTTCTTTTGCGCCAAATTCCTGAAGTTTTTCGAAACTATAAACTTCAGAGTCGTTCATTTTTTCAGGATCGAAATCAATACAAATGATTTTTTGAATTTTTGTTTTTGCGCGAATTTCGCTTAGTTTTTTATAGAGAAGCAGATTTTCACAGATGACTATTTTACTTTCACTATTTATGAGAATATGCGCGATATCTTCAGTCGTACTGCTGTGATATATAGGAACAGTAACAGCGCCCAGGCATAAAATCCCCATATCACAATAGGCCCACTCAGGGCGAGTATTCGCTAAGATAGCCACACGGTCATGAGCTTGAACTCCGAGAGATCGAAGTCCGAGTCCGACTTCTTCGACAACACTTTTATAATTGCTCCAAGTTTGCTCTATCCATTTTCCCTTGCGGGGGAAAACAATTGCTGGTCGACTTGAATCTCGACTGCAAACTTCTAAAAATCTTCTGCAAATTGTATCTTGTGCCATGGTGTTTTACTTTTTTTGCAATTCTTATTCACTCGTCGTTTTCGTAATCAAAAATACTTCATCAAATTCAAAAATACAAGAAGCGGTGTCGTGTTTAGCTTAAATTGGCGAGCTTACTTACCGCGTAGCAAGGGGTTTACCGAGTCTTTGTTTAGTTTTGGAATTAATACGACCTGTTTGGTCTCGCCATCGCTAAGTGTTAAGCTGATTTTGTCATAAGCTTGAGTGCCGGCATCAAAGGCTTCAATCGTCAATTCGGTATCAGAATCTACAGCGCATGGGCTGACCAAATTGCAATGATCAAATTTCTTACGATTCACGTACAAGTCACCGGTGCCTCTGATATTTGCAATCAAATATGCGCTTCGTTTTTTGCTGAGATCAGCGGTAATGGTTTCTGACGACTCGCCTGAAACAGTTTTTTCCCAGTCATTGAAGCCGTCCATTTTGACGGTGATCTTTGCAGGTCTGTTTGGGGTAATTTCAATATTATCCGGCGTGGTCTTGACGCCCTTTTGATCGGGTTGGTTTTCGACATAAATGCGGGCGTTTGGAGGATTGCTATTGATATATATTCTAACTTTTGGAGGAAGTACGGATGTATCGGTGTGCTTGCCTTGGTCTGGCTGATTACAGTTGATAGGGTTTGAAATACATTTCGCTATTGTCGGAACATATTTGGTGATCATGCCCGTTTGCTGAAGGCTATAAAATAAAATAATGAAAAGCACCACGGCAACACCAATTCCGCCATAAATAATTTGATGGGGAGGAAGCCCGGTCGGTTTCTTTTTTGTAAAACTATTTTCTCTTTCGTGAATATTGTAGCGAGAGGCACTCGATCGATGAAATGAAAGTGGATCAATTTCGAGTGACGGCGTACTATAAGAGTCCTCTTTCTTTTTGTTTGGCCTTGGAATTGGCATTGAAGCCGATTTATCTAAATTGGGATGCGGTTTGAATACTCGTGAATTTTCTTTAAAGGTAACGGTCTTTTCTGGTTTTTTTTCAGGCTCGGGTGTCTTCGCATCGCCCGTGAAGCTTTTGGCAGTTAAGATCGAGTTTTCAGTTACGGTTGCTTCATAAATTGAGGGTGGCGGCGGTTTTGGGGCCGTCGGAACATGCGAACTAGTCACAGTTACTTCAACATATTCTTTTGCTTTCTTTTCAAATTTTACAGAAGAGTAATCCATTTGCTTTTTGCGATTTTCGAGAATTTCAGAATTGAATTGTTTCTTCATGAATCCTGAAAAATCTTGATTGGTGAACATCGGAAAATATTTATTAAGAAAAACCGTTAAATCTTTTTGCATTGCCGCGGCGGCTTGATAGCGCATATTGCGATCTTTGGTTAGAGCTTTGTTCACAATGCGCTCAAGTTCAGCGGGCACGCTCGGATTCAAACTGCGCAACTGAGGAATTTTACATTCTTTTATTTTGCGAATTGTGGCTTGCTCATTACTTGCCAAGAATAAGCGATCATTTGCTAGCAGCTCCCACAGCAATATTCCTAGAGAGAATACGTCGGTGCGGAGGTCAAGCGCTAAGCCCTCAACTTGTTCTGGACTCATATAGCCAAATTTTCCTTTTAGCGTACCGGCCTGAGTCGCTTCGGTTTGCGATTCGGCTTTTGCGATACCGAAGTCGACAATTCGAACTTCGCCCTCAAAACTGATCATCACATTTTGGGGGCTGATATCGCGATGAATGATGTTGAGGGGTTTGCCAGTTTTGCTGTCCATCGCGCGATGTGCGTAGTCTAAACCAGCTGCAATTTCGCGAACGATGAAAATTGCATGCTCCATGCTCAGAGTTACTTCGACCTTGCGGATATGGTTCAGTATCTGACGTAGATTTCGGCCAGGAACGTAATCCATGACGATATAAAATTGCTTTTTTTCTAATCCGAAATCGAAAATGGAAACGATATTTGAGTGAGATAAATTAATAGCTATTGAGGCTTCATGCTTGAACATTTCGATAAACTCTTCTTGCTGAGAGTGCTGAGGAAGAATTCTCTTAATGGCCACAAACTTTTCAACGCCGGTGACGCCTGACTTCTTAGCCAAAAATACTTCGGCCATCCCGCCCATTGCGAGTTTTTCTAAGAGTGTATAATTTCCGTAAACTTCATATGTCATGAGCAAGTCATCTTTCGAATCCGTTGCGCGCAAGTTTTCACGATTCTGATCGGAGTAAATTGTTGTCTTCTAAAGGAAAAGTGGCAAAATGTTGAAGTCGGGTCCTGGTGGTAATTGAGTCTATTTTTTGGTCGAGGTATGCATGCTTTGGATTGGACTGACCGGAGGTCTAGCTTCTGGTAAAACGAGTGTTGCAAATATTCTAAGAAAGAAAAACATTTCAGTGGTATGTGCGGATACTCTGGCCCGGAGTGCGGTGGACAAAGGTACAGAGGGCTTGCGTCTGGTTGTATCTAGTTTTGGAAAGGACCTCTTAACTCAAACGGGTCAATTGGATCGTCAAAAGTTAGCGACCAAAGTCTTTAGCCAAAGGTCTAGTTTACTCAAACTTGAAGAGATCATTCATCCCATTGTGAGAAAACTTGCGAGTGAAGCTCGCGAACAACTTAAAAGGGAAGGCAAAGCACTCGCCTTTTACGATGTTCCGCTTTTGTTTGAAAAGAAAATGGCAGATCTATTTGATAAGGTTGTCGTCGTCAATTGTTCAGAAGCAAAACAATTGGAGCGGGCTATTTTGCGCGATCATTCAAATGAAACTCAAGTGAGGCAGCGCCTTGCGAATCAAATGCCACTAGATGAAAAAGTGAAGCTCGCTGACTTTGTGATTGAAAATAATGAGGGTCTCGGTCAATTAGAAAAGGCAGTCGAGCAAATGTTGGTGGCGCTAAGGTAAAAGAATCACCAGCCCCACGAATAACCAAGACTCAATATTAAAATGGTGGCTTCGCCTTGTAAGAGCTCAACTTCATAACGAAAGCTCATAGGTGAAATAAATATTTTTTCAATACCGACGGCTCCCCGAATTTGATAATTTTGAAATTTCAAAAAAGTTGCCAGTTGATCACTCGGAATCAAATTGAGGCCCAGACCTGCCTTCGCATAAGGGCGACTCGCGGCTCGCCCTGAAATCCATCTGCGCTCGGCGTGAATGGTACCGTAGTTATCATTTCGCACATCAAAACCAAAATCGTAATACTCATTCGGACGATGTCGATACAAATAAATGACGCCCGCAAGCAGCAAAAATCCCTTATCCGAAAATTTTTGAGAATCTAATACGCCGCCAAAGCGTGCAGACAGGGTGCGAGAATAGGGGTAAAAATACTCCTTTTCTTGAAGTTTCACGATCAAGGGCGGGGGTTTTGCTATATCTACCGAATCGAGGCGATCGACATTGTTTTGTTGGTCTAGCTTATTCTTTGAATCTTCAGATTCGCTAAAATCAGGTGATGGGTCTTCTTTCGCTGCCCACGATCGCTTGACAAAAAGATTCGAAACCAAAAAACTGAGTAATAGAAAAACAACAAATTTGCGCGAGAGATGTCTTGTCATCCAAAAAGTATAGCTCGAGTAAATCGCTTTCTCAATGATTGCGTCGCGAAAGGTAGAAAATGAATTTACGATTTTGCTTATTCGGAATGCTCGCAGCTGGACTTTTTTCAATCCAATTGAGAGCGGATGTTCCTGACTATACGATTCATCACAGCTATCAGAGCATACGTGCGCTCGGAATGGGTGGGGCCTTTACCGCATTGGCAGACGACTATTCTGCTATTTTTTATAATCCGGCCGGCCTCACAAGGCTTGATGAAGGCAATTTGAATATGTTTATTTCGGCCGCTGCCGACCAAGATATTTTGAAGTTTACCTCTGACCTAAAAAATGCAGCCGCGAACTCGAGTGGTGCGGGTGGTTCGGTTGATGTCACTTCAATTGCCAATTTAATAAGTTCCAATTACGGAAAGCATTTCTCTTCGAGAATTCCAAGTGCAGGCTTACTTTACGCTCGTCCCAATTGGGGGCTCGCAATAATTCCGGTGGACTTGAGTTTGGAGATTGAGCTCCATCAATCTGCAGGTCCAAGCGCAAGCGTAGTTGCAACTCAAGACACCACCATGGCCTATAGTTATGCTCGAGAGATTATGAAGACTTCAGACAAACTCGCTTTAGGTGCGACGCTCAAGGGTACCTATCGTGCCTACTATAACAAATCGTTTTTAGCTCTGGATCTGGCCCAAAATAGTAATTTGCTTTCGGCTAGTGATGCACAGGAAGGTTTATCGGTTGATGGAGATCTTGGCGCACTTTATACTTTTCATGATCCAGGAAGTGGTTTTTGGCATGCGGTTCGCCCAAGTTTATCGATGGTGGTACAAAATATCGCCGGTGGAAATTTTAACGCCGGAAATTTTAAGTTAATCAACAAAGCTGGTAATTCAGCGCCACCAAGTGATCAGCGGCGTTTGAATATCGGTACCGCATTGGAGCTCCCGAGTTGGTGGGTATTTAAATCTCGCTTTTTATTTGATGAAACAGACATCGGTCATGACAACTTTACCTTGAAAAAGGGTTCGCATTTGGGCGCTGAATTTCGTTGGAAAATGAAATCTTGGTTTCAGGGTGCATGGCGAGCGGGATTTAATCAGGGCTACTGGACGGCCGGATTCACTGGTCTCTTTGCGGTTTTTCAGCTCGATCTCGCAAGTTTCGGTGAAGAAGTTGGTCCTTCTACAAATCCCTATGAGAGCAGAAAATATATGCTACGTATGAGCTTAGACTTTTAGAAGAACCGTCGCATTTTTAATGAGTGACTTGCAATTGTGCAATCAATGCCGTGCCAATAGCCGTTGGCGTTGAGCCGCCAGCAAGGGCTGCATTCAAAGTTGTACAAACGCTTGAAGTTTGAAAGCTACTACCGGCAGCGCAATAAACTTGGCTTGCAGTAATTGCGGTTGAACCAAGTGTGGCCGGATCGGCGGCGGGTGAAGTTCCAAAAGCTGCAAGTGCGGCGGTGATTTGCGCAGGAGTATAGCCTGCATTCGGATCATAGGAACTACCCAAACTAGCGGCAACAGTTCCGACCAGGGTTGCCATTTGAGCTAAGACCGCAAGCCGAGCAAGAGACTTTACATTAGATGACTGACAATCACTGAGCGTCTGAATTGAACCATCACTCCCAGTCGTATTATTAAATGCCATGAAGGACATTGATTGCGCGGTCGCATTTGTGCCAGATGAAGATGCGGTCAACGCATTATAAGCGCTCACAAATCGGGTTGTGGTAAATCCCTGTGCGATAAAGTGAGCCGAACAAATGACGAGATAAGCTTCAGGAGTTCGGAGGGCTCCCAATTGAGCTACGCAAGCATTTGCTGTCGCTTTTGAATTGGCATGGTCAAGACATGATTGCGCCGCGGATAGCGAAGTTTGATCTGAATTTTCGCAGCTTGAAAAGAGCGCCAAGGCAATCAAAACAAAAACCAATGAAACAAGTCCGTTGTATTTCATAGAGCCAATCCTTTTTAGTAAGATCCCAGTAGGAGCTAGCAAAGAGTGAGACCCATCAAGGGCCTTCTTATTTTTCGGACTTTTCGCGAATTTAGTCAAGTAAGCCGATAGTGAATACGCATATACGAGAGGCCATTTCTAACTAGATCTTGGTCGGTAAATTTAAATGATTTCGGCAATAGCACTTCGCGACGGGTGTCTAGATTTTGGAAACTTGTCTCATACTGGGTCAAATAAATACCGAAATAAAGATATGAAGTTTTCCTTCTTTATTAAACTCATTTTATTTATTGGTACTTCGGTGCTCAATATTCGTGTGAGCATGGCCTCTGAAATCTATCAATCTTATACGGGGGCGCGCGAACTTGCGATGGGCGGAGCCTACGTCAATACTGTAAACGATGAAACTTCACTCGAGCTCAATCCTGCAGGTCTCGGACGATTGCGTTCGAAAATCATTACCCTTGCCGATCCTGAACTTGAAGTGGGAAGCAACGATCAGCAGATTTTTTCAACCAACGGGAATTATTTGGGAATGGTTGACCCTACGATTGTTTTTAACAATTGCGTGGTCGCACCGTCTACGCACTATCATTTGAAACTGCAATTTTTACCTTCAATTGTTTTGCCAGATTTTGGCTTTGGAATTCACGCCATGCGAAGAATCGACGGCGAGGCTGACTCAACGGCTGCTAATTTTCATCTTGATTATACTCAAGACATTGACGCTGTATTGGGGATTAATTTTAAATTCTTTGGTGGAATCGTAAAAATTGGTGTCGCCACTCGCTATATTGACCACTCTACAATTTCAAAGGATTTTGTAGTTGCTTCAACAACTTCAATTTCTGTTCCGAATTCGGGAACGGAAGGGACAGGCTTGGGAGTCAATGTTGGCGGAGTGATTTCAATACCAGTTGAATATTTACCATCAATTGGATTCACGGTTCATGATCTAGGCAATACAAGTTATAATTTGACAGCTGGCTCGGTTTATCAAGGTGTTGCCGGTCGACCGCCTGATAGCATTCAGACTGTCGATGCAGGTCTGGCGATATTTCCCATAATGGGGGCGCGCACACGCTCTACCTTTACGGCTGAGGTACATGACATTGCCACTCTCAGCACTGAAACCAGCTTGATGAGAAGAGTTCATGTCGGGGGCGAAATCAATATTGGCGATCTTCTGTTTATTCGTGCAGGATTGAATCAAAGTTATTATACGGCCGGACTCGAATTTGCAAGTGAACGAATGCAATTTCAAGTAACCAGCTACGGTGAAGAAATTGGTACAGCCACCCAGCCAAAAGAAGATCGACGTTATCTAGGCAAATTTTCCTTTAGATTTTAGGCTAGATATTATCCTCAAGTCTCGATAGATCTCTACTTCAAGAAATTTTACTCCCACTTTTATAAGTGGCGAGATATTCTAGATTCAGATGAAACATTCTAATTTTAAAAGTCACATCGGTATGCAATTTTTTTCATTGCTTTCAAGGCTACTTTTCGTTTTCTTATTTTCAGGTAGCTGTACCAACGTCTTGTCGCAGTCCGGAATTATTACGGATGATTCCCTGATGGTTAGTGCGAAAATCGCCATGAATAGTAAGGATTATACTTCAGCCCTGGCAGATTTCAATCTTATGAGTGCGACTTATGTTGCTCAAAGAAATGTGACGGCCCTCAAAGCGGCCGCCTATGCAGGTCGCTGCGGACTTGATTTTATTGGCTTGGTAAATAATTTTTCAAATATCGGATCGGCCACGGTGCTCAAAGTTTTATACAATAGCGGCGTAAAGTCTGCAGCTTCGCAAGAGACCGATTGCACCAATGCCGAAACCCTCATGATGTCGATTGCGGCGACCTCTGCCGCGCGCACGGTAGCAGAAAATCTTTTAATAGGTCTTATTGAATTTCAACGAATTGGCAGTGTCCTTGGCCAATATGCTGATCAAGGAGGAAGTGGCACGATCGACGCAGGCTTTGATCCTTGTTTAACCACCAAGGGCAGCATTCCCGCGGCTACCGGATTACCAGTTGCAGAGGCGCAAAAACTCGCGGCAAGTTTGATGATCGGATTTGATTCTTTGTCTGCTTCTGGCATCAATGCCTTTTCAGGGAGTGCTTCAAGTTTTCAAAGTTATTGCACGAGTATTACCACCCTCACTGGGGGCACGAACCCGTGTACTCAAACCACACCAAGTTCTTTTACCAATAATGAATTAAAAATCTTAATGGGATTAGTTAAAACCAATTTTTTTGGAATCGGAAATTGTGCGGACAATACCCTCGCCACTTGTGTCTGTGCGGTGTATCCGTGACCCGAATTTTAGTTTGCATTGCATTTTTTTTTGCAGCACTGAAAGCTTATGCTGTTCCTGCACTTCCGCTTCATGAAAATTGGACTTCGATTCGTGCGCTCGGAATGGGAAATGCCTACACAGCTATAGTCGATGATGCCGACTCCTTATTTTATAATCCTGCTGGTTTGAATCGAGTGAGCGGCCTCAACTGGACAATCTTAGATCTGCATCTTGGCCTAGATGACGTCAATATTATGCAGACCATGAACAATTTCAAAAATTCGTCTAATTTAACCAATGCGATTCAAAGTGAGTATGGTAAATATCACTGGCTCAATGTCGGGACCAAGACTGCCTTTACGTTTCCACATTTTGGTGTCGGTTTATTTGGAAATGCAGATGCTCTTCTCTCCGTATCCAATCCGCCTTATCCAGAATTGAATTTGCAATACTATCAAGACTACGGTGGAGTCGTAGGCTTTGGCTTTGAGCCGGTACCGGGCTTTGTTAAATTTGGAATGGATACAAAGTATATTATCCGCACCGGAACTGAATCTACTTTTACTTCTGATCAATTGGCGACTCTCAATACCACTCAAATTACAAATGCCCTTCAAAGCACGGGTTCGGGTTATGCGCTCGATGCGGGTTTATTGGTAACGGTACCTTCGCCGATTCGCCCGACCTTGAGTTTTGTCTGGAAGAATATGGGGTGTACGGCATTTACAAAAACGGCAGGGGCAATAGCTCCACCGAGGATTCAAGATGAAATGATCATTGGAGGAGCACTTGAAATTTCGGCGCCCTTGATTACGATTTCGCCCACGCTCGACTATAAGTATTTAAACCGCGCAGATATTCAATTTGGTAAAAAGATTTCACTGGGTGTTGAAGTCAGTCTGCCGATTATAAGTATAAGAGCAGGATTCAATCAGGGATATTATACGGCTGGAGCCGGTGTTGATCTTGGCGTTTTAAGAGTAGACGCGGCCACCTACGGTCAGGAATTGGGCGAAATGCCTGGGCAAATTGAGGATCGCCGCTATGTCATTCAAGCAACTTTCGAAATTGGATTTGATCCCTTAGGACTCTTCGGGGGTTCGGGCTCGGGCTCAAAGAGTGGCGCCGACGGCAGCTCCTCTGCAGGTAGTTTTAGACGCGGACTTAAACAGCGCAGATGATGCAGCTGTTTCGTTTAACATAAAGCAAACTTGAGTATATAGTTGCTGAATGTTAAAAATTGTCAGTTCAGATGGTCCACTCCAATCTGCAGCTTACCTAAATGATCATCTTGAAAACCTTGGTTCTCAGAGGCTCACCTGGGTGATTTCAGATTTGAAAAGCAAATTTGAAATTCAAAAATTATTACTTACCAAAAATGAATTTATCAATACTGAAAGCGTCTTACGGGCCTCAGAACTATGGAGACTGCTGCTTTTTCGCGTGAATCCTGAATGGCAAATTGTATCTAGAGAATTTGCAATTTCACTCATTAGCCAATTTTTAAAAGATTTAAAGTTAGAAGAAAGTCGAGTCGAAAAAAAATTCGAAACAAAGTTCTTTCAAGCCGAAAACCAGGGCTTTGCAAATACGGTATACAATTATATCACCCAATTGATGCCAGCGCTGAGTCATCCCATGGGAATTGAAATGTTAAGCGAATGGCTCGAGCAAAACGAAGACTGTAGAACCCGATGGGGAAATTGGTTTCATCTGAGTTCACAGGTTTGGAGTCTTTTTTTAAGAGAGAAGTTTGTAGCGGCCCCTTGGACAAGCGGAGTTCTGGTAAATGAGCTTGAAATTGATAAACTTTGGAAAAGAAATTTAGTAATAGATCTTGGTTCAGAACTTTCTCAAGTTGAAAGCGAAGTTTTGGTCATGCTTTCAAAATTCATAGATGTCACGGTCATTGAGCCGAGTCCGTCGTGGGCCAAATTGTACTCCGGTACATTGGCTCCATATCAGAGGTTACGCGAAGCCAAAATCGGCGTGACTTCAGAATTAAAAAATAAACACCAAGAATTTTCGAAACAATTTGGACTAGCCAAATTAAGTTTCAATAAATTTTCAACGGAACTCGCGGAAGTGAAGGATGTGGTCAGCCGAGTTCGCGGCTGCATTGACAGTGGCGATCAGCTGAAGGACCTAGCTATTATAGCTCCCGATATTGAAAACTATATGCCTGCACTTATGAGTTTTTTGAAAGTCGAGGGGATCAGCTTTAATCGAGAGGTCCTTTCTAATTTCAATGAATTTCGAGAGGTGAGTCAATGGATTGCCCAGCTTCGCTTGCGTCTCGGGTTGTGCAATGAATCTGATCTTGAAATTTCAATCTTCAATCAAAATGATCAATGCAAAATGAATTACGATCAATTCGCCAAACTTTTTAAGTTTGTATACAGCAGAGAAGACCTCAAACGCGATCATGAAATTGAAAAGCAATTTCGAATTGATCTCGATTTGAAATCTCAGGTGAGTCGCGATCATTTTTTCGTTTGGACGCTTAAATTTTTACCTCCACAAATATCCCTTGAAAAGCTCGATGTGCTTTTCAAAAAGATTTGGTCTGAAATTCCGATTAAACAAGTCTTGAGCGCTGATCTTTGGCTCAACTATCTTCAGAGTCTCATTTCTAAAACTAACTTTAAAATTTTAGAAGCAGACGCATCAGGCATACAAATTTTAAATTTGAGTAGCTGTGAACATACCAAGGCCAAGAAAATCTTTATTATGGGACTAAGTGAAGAAGCTTTTCGGGCAAGCTTTCAAACCGCCATGACCGCCTTTGACGTTCGAAAAATAGCGCAAGATTTGGGATTTCAAATTTTTTCACCGGACCAGAAACGCAGCGAATTTCAAGCTAGGTGGATTTTAGAAGATTCTTCTCGAGAGAGTTTCCTTTCATTTGGAGTAACTGATTTTTCAGCTCAAATTCTGGCGCCTTCATGGTTGTGGTTAGAAGGCGCACAAAAATCGGGTCACCCGCTGAAGATTCAAATGCCCAATACGACACGATGGGATGAAATTCAAAATAGTGAAGTGCTTGATATTCTCAAGCTTAAAAAATTTACCGACCGAGAATGCAATGAGTGCCTGGCGCGGATGCAAAATACCAAAACCAAAATACAGTTGAATCAAGCTGTCTATTTGTCAGCGTCTTCTATTGAATCCTATTTGAAGTGTCCGTTTATTTATCAGGCGACACGTTTGTTTAAGCTCACGGATCAGCCAAGTCTTGACCTCGATATTGATCCGATGACAAAAGGAGTTCTCACGCATAAGATTTTTGAAAAACTCACGCGTCCTCAACCAATGAATTTCGACTTAACGGATATTGAAATTTCGGATCTAATTGACCTGGCGAGGTTCGAAAATGATATGCTACTCGGAGACGAACGTTTGTGGATGAGCCAAAAAAAGAAATATTTTAAAATTGCGCGACGATTTTTGGAATTTGAAAGAGTTTGGCGTGCGGAATTTAAAGAAACGCTTAGCCTTGGTCAAGAAGTGAAAGTAAGGGCGCAAGTAGATTCTCAGAGTTTAGAATTCAGACCACTTCAGGATGAGTCAGCAAAAGTCATATTTCGAGGATCTATTGATCGTGTGGATGTAGACGGCCAAGGGAACGCAGTCATCATTGATTATAAATCAACAGGTGCTTCGGTTAGTCAGTATTCGAGTTGGCTTAAAAATGATAAAATTCAGCTGATTTTGTATTCAATTGCGCTTGAGAATGCTTGGACTGAGCTTCCTCCACAGAAAGTTGTTTCAGCTGTTTATTATGTCGTTCAAGATTTGAATAGGGATTTTGGTTTTAAACTCGTAGATCACGAAGGCCTCTATCAATTAAATGATAAAAAGCAAAATAAAATTAGTCAAAAGGAGCGAGATGAATTGCTTGCCAGCGGCCTTGCGCATGTGCAAAAGGCGATTTCAAATATTCTAAGTGGTCAATTCAATCCGGAACCAAAGGATCAAAGTGATTGCCCTTCTTGCAAATGGAGGGAGCTATGTCGTGCTCAACACCTGAATTGAATTCCGAGAAGATTTTATTAGAAAAGTCGATCATTGTTAGGGCCGGGGCCGGCGCCGGAAAGACCACAGCTTTAACTGAACAGGTACTTGGTGTGGCGAGAGAATTTTATAAAAAGCACGATCGCTATCCGCGGATGGTGGTAACGACCTTTACCAAAAAGGCAACTCAAGAGCTCAAAGAGCGTTTGGTACTTTTGGCCTTGCAAAAAGACAAAGAGCTATTGGAGTTCGTGAATTCAACGTCTGTACTAAAGATATCAACTATTCACGGAATCCTAGACCAGTTTCTGAGACAATACGGAAGCTTCATAATGCTGGATCCTAGTTTTACGGTGATTAATTCGTCGCTCGCATCGCAACTTGCAAGACAGGTGATCAGGAGAATTTTGCTGAATCACGAAGAAAAAGAAGTTCTACAAAGTCTCATCGACGATTTTACTTTTAATAAGCTTGAGAAGCTTTGCCGAGAATACGCTAAAGCTAAACTTCAATTTTTCGAATTGAGTCCACATGATCAATCGAGTTTAGATCAGTTGATGCAATTACAGCTTAAGAGCTATGCCGGCCAATTAGATGAATTGGCAAGCGCAATTCGAAGTGAAGAGAACAATCCGAAATGGTTAGAATATGCCAGGCAATTGCATATTTTTGCAGAGTTTTTAAGAAAGCACCAATGGAGTGATTCTTTTGAGTTTCTTAAGAATTTCTTTGAAGAAATGCCAAATGCGATACGTTCGAAAAATATTCAAATTTCAGAAGAAACTGCAGTTTTTAAAAAAACCTTGAGTGAGCAACTTCGAAATCTTTTCAAAGAAGAGCGTTATCAGCCAGAAAGCTTGAAACTATTTGCAGAAAAGTTTCAATTGTGTCGAAAGCTTTTTGAGGCTTTTTGCGAGGAATTTGCGCAATTGAAGCTTCAGACAGCAAGTATCGAAATCAATGATCTCGAGCTATTTTCATTGAAATTGTCGCGGGAATTTCCCGAGGCAGCAAAGGCTTTTTCGGATGAGTGGGACTACTGGTTGATTGATGAATATCAAGATACAAGCCCAGTGCAGGTCGAACTGATCGAGAAGCTTTCACAAGCCAAACCACAGTACGTGGTCGGCGATCCGCAGCAGAGTATCTATTTATTTAGAGGAGCGCGCTCAGAAGTATTTCAAAATCGCGAAAGCGTGATCCTTGCGGGCGGCGGAGAGAGACATGAAAAGATTCAAAATTACCGTTCCAAACCTGAGCTTTTAGAATTTTTTAATGATTTCTTTTCGCGTCTCAAAATTTCATTTTCGCCAATGATTGCCAACTGGAAGACGGAGCCTCCGCGAACAAAAGCTCAAGTTGCAAAATTTTTCATTGCAGGGGGGGCGGACGAGGCTTCGCAAGAAGACGACGAAGTTCTTGCAATTATCGAGCATATTGAAGGCCTGTTAAATGAGAATTGCAAACTTGAAGACATTTGTATCCTAGCCAGGACCAATAAAAATCTAGTTGAAATATCAAAGCAATTGAGCCAATTCGGCATATTGAATTATGTCCACATCTCAAGTGGCTTTTACCAGCGTCGCGAGGTGCAAGATGCCCTGGCGCTTTACAAATTTCTGGTTCACCCACATAGCAATCTGAACTTACTTATTTTATTGAGGTCACCCTGGTTTTCAGTTGGCGAACAATTTTTAGTCGATCATTTGCCCAAAGCCAAAGACTCCTATTGGATGTATTTATCTAAGCTTAAAAGTGAGTTGCCCGGGCTTGAGAAACTAACCTCCTATTTAGAGCGGGTACAGCAAATTGGACTTGGGAGTGCATACCTAGAGAGTCTTTTAGACTGCGGGATTTTTGACTTATCCCATTACGCTGATCACAGCGGTCGCATTGAGTCCAATTTGTGGAAGTTGATTTCAATTTTGAAAGAGCAAGAACAAAAGCCGGGCTTTAATCCCCTGGATTTGATTGCTCAAATTGAATCCGATGCGCGCGCAGAAATGGATGCCGAAGGCGATGCCGTTCCTTGTATTGAGCCAGATCGAATCAATTTGATGACCATTCATTCCTCAAAGGGATTGCAATTTCGCCATGTCATTATTGCTCGCATGAATAAAAAGCCAAAGTCTCCCACTGAGCCAGATTTTCTATTTGATGAAGACTCACAAAAGTGGTCAATGAAAATTCCTTTGGGGGCTGAGGAAAAGTGGACTGGTTCGATAGCTGAGAAAGCCCACATTGAGAGAACCAAGCTGAGCGAACTGGCTGAGCACGCAAGAGTCCTATATGTGGCAATGACGCGCGCAATAGACTCCGTATTTTTAAGTTGGACCAATCCAATTGAAAATAATTCTTGGGCCGATTTGATGAGATGGGATTTGTCGAATGGCGAGCATCAAGCGGAAAATTATACCTACCAGGTTTTAACAGCCAAGCCCCAGCCCCAAATATTAATGCAATCGAAAGTTGAAAGGCTTCAAATTCGGCCTCCAGTAGGGGTATCTTCAAGTGCAGGTGAGCGTTCAGCGGCCTCGTCGGTGACAGCCCTTTTAGAAAATCAGAGTAGCAAAGTAAGTCAGGCGCAAGAAGATCCCAGTCAATGGTTGGACCATTTCAAACTCGTTTCTCACGGAAGCCTCACACACAAACTCATGCAAGCTCTAAAATATTCTCATAACGTAGATGCCTTGATTGATCGCTGGTTTCAAACTCAGAAAAGCGAAGTGCATCAGGCTTTGAATTTTCTCAAATCTTTGAATGAACCTCCTCTTATGAAATTAATTGAGGAGGGTCATGTCGAAATGGGTTTTAGCTATCGTGAGGATAAACAAATTATTGATGGCCAAATTGATCTTTGGGGCATTGTTGAGCAGAAGGTCTGGATTGTAGACTATAAAACAGGAAGCATTCGTTACAAAGACAAAGCCTTTTCGCAATTAGAATATTACGCAAAGGCATTGCTGAAATCTAAAATGATAGCTCATGATCAGAGCATACATCTCTCTGTTATCTATCCATTTAGTGAAAAGCTTTTTAATAAGACGTTCAGAGCATAAGTTGCAGCTCTAAGGATTCTTTCCCTGAAAATCAATATAACGAGAACCCACGGGGCCAGTGATGGTGAGCTTTGAACTTTGAACTTCTGCCTGTGAAACTGACACCGGAAAACTGACAAGATATGCTGTATTCCAACGAGTGTGAAAGGGATATAGGCTGATCAGTTCAGAGAGATTGGATTTGAGCTTTTTAATTTTTCCGACATATCTTTTGCCATTCACATCTAGCAAAACTCGCCAAATGCTTTTATCTGAGCTCAAATTGTCATCCTTTTTTTCTGGCGTATAAAAACTCAAAAAGACGCTCGTGGCTTCTGCCGCGGCCTTAAATAATTTATTGCGCTCGTCCTCTGATCGGCTTTGATCCCATAAATAAAAATGAGCTTGGCGACGAACATTTGCTTCAAGTACTTCTGAATTTAACAGAGCTGCGTGAAAACCAAAGCTATTGTAAAAGCCATTGTAGTCGACATCTCCAGCACTGTATTTTTCGAGAATTTTTATATATTCTTGAGCGGATTCACGATTGGCTTGATCAAGGGAATCGTCCTTATGCGATACGAGATTGGCACTCGTGCAGGCAATAGTCAAAATGCAAAACCAGATGCTGAGTATGAATTGCAACCTACGCATCTTTACTTAGTTCTCCCAAGTGTTTTCACAATAAATTGATTTAAATCTTTATAAGTTTTCTCACGAGTGGTTTCATTGAAAATCTCATGATAGGCACCATCATAGATGATCAATTCTTTTTTATCAGAGGCGATTGTTTTAAAAAAGGCTTCGCAAGCCGGACGACTCACAAAATGATCGTCACCAGCCAACTGCATAAGGATAGGGCCGCTGATCACTTTTCCGCAGCGGTCATTAACGACTTTCATATTCTCAAGCATTCCCACATAAACGCCACTTGAAATTTTATCGTGTCGAAAAGGATCAGTCCGCATTGATTTCACAATGTCCTTATCGTGAGTAAGAACATTGAAATCAATTTCATTGTGAAGAGTGAGGCTTGGCAAAAAGCGATTTAAAACATTTGTAGCAAAAAAATCTTTGATGGGGGGAACGGCCAAGGCAATTCCCAATTGTGGAGAGCTTAAGCAAATACCCTTGGCTTGGCCGATCCCGTTTTCAAGAATATATCTGAGCGTGATGAGGCCACCGAGTGAATGTCCGGATAAAAAATAAGGAAGATCTAATTTGTTTTGGGATTGCAAATGCTTCATAAAACAATCTAGATCGTTCACGAAATCCATAAATTGATCGACATAGCCGCGCTTGCCATCTGATTTTCCGTGACCACGCAAATCCCAGACGCTTAAATTAAGTTTATACTTTTCTAATCCGCGCGCTAGAAATTGATAAGATTCAGAATGCTCACCCATTCCGTGGGTCATGACCAAAGTCGCGACGGCATCGTCGACTTGCCAATTTTGGTAAAAAAGATTCGCTGATTTTGTGCCTCTAAAATGCCCTTCGCTTCTTTTTTGCATTTAATATCTTCTTTCTGAAATGCTTCAATGGTCAAGTCTGGTTGTCGATGAACATCATTTCGACTACACTATTGAAATGCAGCGACGATGTACTATCAAGGTTTTGTTTTTTATTCTTGGGATTTTGTTTTATTTTTGGACCTTTGATTTGGCCCGAGCTCAAAGCTCAAGTTCAAATTTTGGATCTGAATTCAATGTCCAAGCCGGGCCTATGTTGCCTGATCAAATTCAGGGTGTCGCCGAAATTCTGCCAACCTGGGGTTTTTTCTATAAAATACCAATGGCAGGCGCAGGCCTCGAATTCGGTCTGATGGACAGTCATGCAAAAGGTATTGATTTTACCACTCTACCTATTCGCGGAAGATTCGATATTCCTATTGATAATTTTTTAACGACTATGATTTTTGCAGGCCCCGAAATTAATTACTATTCAGAGGTCAATACTACAGATCGCAATACCGTTGTTGGTTTTCACGCCGGGGTAGGGGCGATGTATCATGTGCTTGAAACCCTCTGGGTACGATTCGATATGAAGTATTCAGTGAATCCAGGCGACTCTTTGTACTTTGGTTTCGGAATTAGCTTCAGATCGTCTAATACAGGAGGCGGAGGTTAGACTAAATTGAGCCCAGGCTCAAAATAGTTTCTTGCGCGAGATCGTTGGTTTTGGGAAAGTCTAAGTTGTAATGAATTCCACGAGACTCTTGGCGTTTCAAAGCACACTGAACACTGAGCTGTGCAACCAATGCAATATTTCGTAGTTCAATAATATCCGGATGCAAGCGGGCCTTGCCGTAAAATTCTTGTACTTCACTTAAAATATTGTCGAGTCGAGTTTTGGCTCTCAATAGCCGGCGATTGCTGCGCACAATTCCGACGTAATTCCACATGAGGCGTCTGATTTCATCCCACATATGAGTTATAACAATCATTTCATCTTCATTTTGATAAGCAAAATTCTTATAACCCCGTTCACTCACCTCTGCGATCGAAAATAAATTTTTATTTTGAATACAATATTCGGCGGCATTGTGAGAAAAGACCAAGCATTCTAAGAGTGAATTGCTTGCCAGTCGATTGGCACCGTGAAGACCTGTGCAGGCGTTCTCGCCACTGGCCAAGAGTCCCTTAATATCCGTACAAGCATTCCAATCGGTTAAGATTCCGCCGCAAAGGTAATGGGCCGCCGGTACAACGGGAATAGGTTGTTTGGTAATATCGATGCCTAGTTCAAGACAACGTTTATAAATTTGAGGAAAGCGCTCGCGAATGAATTCGGGCGTTCGATGGGTAATGTCTAAATAAACGCACTCTGCGCCGGATCTTTTCATTTCGGCATCGATTGACCGCGCCACAATATCTCGAGGGGCCAGGCTACCTTGTGGATGAAATTTTTTGGCAAAAGCCTCGCCTTGGTCATTGATCAGCTCAGCCCCTTCGCCGCGCAGGGCTTCGGTGATTAAAAAATTTCTTTCTCCGGGATGATAAAGGCAAGTGGGATGAAACTGCATAAATTCTAAATTGGCAACTCGCGCCCCGGCCCGGTAGGCCATTGCAATTCCGTCACCGGTGGCACCACTCCAATTGGTGGTATAGAGATAGGTCTTTCCGGCGCCGCCGGTAGCAAGCATGGTAAAGCGAGAGTAAAATTCGATCACTTGCCTTTTTGCTTTGTTGAAAACATATACGCCTAGACAACGAGGCGATTCAACTGATGTGGGGTTGATATCTCTGTTGAGGATAAGATCTACAGCAAAATGACCTTCAAAAATTTCAATATTTTTATGTGCAATTGCCTTCTTTAATAGTTCGGCATGAATATCTGCTCCCGTATGATCTTGAACGTGTAAGATGCGCCGATGGGAATGGCCTCCTTCGCGCGCTAAATTTATTTTATTGTTTTGTCCGTCTTCAATATCAAATTTTACGCCCCACTTAATTAAATCTTCGATGCGATCAGGTGCGGCTTCAACAACCCGTTCGACGATGTCCTTTCGACAAAGACCTGCTCCGGCATTGATCGTGTCTTCGATGTGATTTTCAAAACTATCATCAGGAGACATGACAGCTGCAATTCCGCCTTGGGCCATTGCAGTGTTTGAAAGCGGAGCTTCTGTCTTTGAAATGATAACGACACTGCCATGATCAGCAAGTTTCAAAGCATAAGCGAGACCGGCAAGGCCAGATCCTACTACTAAAAAATCGCACTTTTTAAGCATGGGAATTTATAAATCGGCGCATTTGGTTTGTCACCGGGAAATGAATCAAGGCCAAAATCAGTGTATTCGGTCAAGCGTAGGGCGTTCTTAGACTAAGGACCATGCCCCTTAACTCATTTCAAGTGGTCTATTAACCAAAAACAATTGACCGGAGTCTTATTTGAAGCGGACAAGCCTCGACCTAGGCCGGGAAGGTCCTTTGGTCTACTACTGAGACTTGCAAGTCGAGGCTAGAGAGCCATACAATGGGAGAGGCCACCGCTTAATTTCTACGGCCTTTTGTCTTTAAATTTTAGTATGCTTTCTAACACCTTACGGATGAGGTTATTGCGTGAAAAAGTTCTTCTCATATAAACTGCACTTCATTTTTTTAGTGTTGCTTGCTTCAGCCGCTTCATCAGTCGCCGTGGTAATGAAATTGAATTTAGGATTGGAACAATCAAAACAATCTCAGGTTCGAAGCGAAGCTATTCATAAAATGAATCCTTTCAAGCACCTCGTAAGTCTAAAAATTGAAGAAATTAGAAATGACTTACTCAATTTTGCTCTTGCCCGCAAAACCCATGAAGCAACTCCTCAATTTGGTCTCTTTAACTCAATTGCACTGGTGCAACTTTCAGGTACTGAATTTGCGCCCAAGTGGATCGAAAGTGTTCGCAATAATGAAGTCTGGACCAATGAATATCGAAGTGCTGCACTCAAAACCTTGGCATTTCAAAAAATTGAAGAATCCGGATTTGTCTGGAGCAAGTATCAAGAGGGAAATAATAAACCCGTTTACTTTTCGATTATTGAAATTGAAGCTCACAACAAAAAACAGAACAGAAAGGCCTATATTGTTGGGATGAGTCCAAGCAATCCTCTCAGTGGAGTTGCCGATGATTTTCGTGGCAGTACGGGCAAAATGTTTCTCTTAAACGACAAGGCTTTTGTAGCGGCACATACCAGTAAAAATTATGATGGCAGTTCCTTTGCGGCCGAGCCTATTTATCAAGAAATCAAGGCGTCTAAAAGGGCCATGTCGTCTGGCAATTTTGTGGACTCAAATAAGGATCCAATTTTTGGATACTATGAGAAAATAGAGCATAGTAATTTGTATGCGGTTGTGAACTCACCGAAGCTGAATGCTCCGCTTGCCGCGTCCCTTTGGCAAACGAGCTGGCCCACGATCGCCGGTATGCTGGCATTTTTCGCCTTTTTAGCATTTGTCTTTGCACAAAAGCTCCTGCCTAAAGCCTCTGCTGCAAAACCCCAGGAGCCGGTGCCGGCATTGACTATTTCTCACGAAGACTCAGCCGAAAGCGAATTTGAAAATTTTGAGCAAAAGAGAGTCGACAGCAAAAATCTCCGAACAGAATTGATGAAGAGAGGGTTGGCCTCTCTGAATCCATTTGTAAGACCAAGGGTCGACCAAGCAATCACACCGGACGTCATTCAGTCGTCGCCAACAAGTCGGGCCGATAGCAATGAAAAGACGATCGAGCTCTTGAAAATGATGAGCCGCGGACTCAATCGAATTTTTTCTGACCGAATTTCAAGTATGATCGCTGAATCAAGTTTGATATTATCTAAATCCGCTGATACTGAAATCAATGCGCATGCAAAAATTTTGCAAGATGAGGCACGCAAATCACGCGAGCTTTTAAGAGAGTTGGATCAAGTCAATTCTGTTCAGCATCTAAATTTGGCTTCGGTCAGCGTTGCAGAGGTCTGCGAACATGCTTTGGCGAAGTGGTCGGATCAAATTGAAGCCGAAGGCATTTTAGTGAGCATGGATTTCGACCGCGGATTTGAAATCAAAGCCTCAATTGAGAAATTTCAAATGGCGATTGAAAAAATCATCAGCAATTCAATTGAAGCTTTGAAGGGCCGCGCTGAGAAGAAATTAAGTTTTAAAATTCAAGTTGTTAATGGTCAGGGCGAATTGGTGATATCAGACAATGGGATCGGAATGCCGAAAGAAGTACAAGACAAAATCTTTTTGCCATTTTATAGAGAGTTTTCAAATTTAGATGGCAATGGATTGGGCTTAGCCTATACTCATGGAGTGATTTCGGGCATGAGGGGGGATCTCCGAGTGCAGTCCTCGCCCGGTGTCGGGACAGATATGATCATACAGTTTGCGCGACCAGCTCACGAAGCGCCGTTAACATTTGATAATCCAATTCATGAGTCTCTAAAAAATCCTAAGCTCAAGCTTGATTTTGTTGAGGACGCGCTTGTGGCTCCAGATTACTTTGAATTAGAAGAAGAGGATTTAGATCAAGAATTTGACGAACATCTTAAGAAACTCTCTGACAAAATGATTCAAAAAAACATTAAAAATGAAAATACTAATCTTGATGAGATACTGCCAGAATTCAATCAAATGCAAGGCTTTGAATCGGAAGATGAAGACGTCGATGATTTCAAAGTCGTCATTCGAGAACCACGAACGAAAACAATACTGTAATAGTTGGAGATTTGTTTGAAACTAGAAGATATTCGCAGCGAATTTCGTATTTTTTTAATAGACGACAATTATCGTAGGTCTACGGAACTATGTGAAACACTTTCGGAGGTGGGATATCAGACGCAATTCTATCCGACTTCGGATTCTGCCCTTGCGGCAACGAAAGCCGATGCCCCTCATATCTTCATTATTTATTATTCAAAAAGCGAAGCTCAATCAGATAAAGTCATAGCTCAAATTCGAAAATTAAGTCCGGAAACACAAATCATTTTAATGATTCATGAGACGCATTTGATAGGCAGTATCTTGAAGAGTTCAATAGGTGAGATTTATGATTACCTTGTGGTGCCCTATGTATCAACAGCTGAGCTTATGGTGCGCGTCGATCGGGCTGCCCATCGCCTCTATCTGCAGTTCGAGAATGAACAGCTGCGCAGGCGTCGAGGATTAGGAAGTGTGCTTGAAACCTCTCTTCAAGGTATGAGCTTTGATGAAGGTGACTCCAATCAATTGCTGCAGAAATTACAACAACAATTTCATGAGATGTCTGCTTTGAAAGACCAAGACGACCTCGTTAAAAAATATATTTTTCAAGTGAGCTCGTTGAGCGGCAGCATGCCCGTACTCTATCTTCGGTTTTTGCCTCAGCAATTGAGTTTCGTTTACAGTCAAAGCATTTGGTCCCCAATTTCGAGAGTTGAGAGTTTGGGCTTTAAAATAGAATCTCTGAGTTCGGAGTGCCTACTTAAAATGGCAAGTGAGCCAACTGAGTTTGCGCCCTTACAAAATTTTATTGAAAGTGTATTTCAAGTTGATGAATTCAGTTGTTTGCTCCATTTTGACGGAACTCAATTGAAGGGCGTTGCCATTGTATTGAATAAGACTTTGCATGAGGATCATGTCGCGGTTCGACTTTGCCATGAGTTTTTTGAAAGTACTTTTGGTCGAAATGAATTGATGAAAGAGCTGCATTCACAGCAAAATCAAGACTCTTTTACCGGCCTCATCAACAAACGAGCGTTTGATGAAAAGTTGAGAGATGAAATTTCTCGTGCCCGGCGCATACAACACCCGCTTTCGATGATGAAACTTCAAATAGACAATTTTGATCTTTTGGCCCAAAAGTATGGGCAAGAAAATATGAATTTAGTGATTAAAGCATTGGCGCGGTCCATGAAAAAGAATTTTCGAAATACGGATATTTTAGGTCGACTAGGGGAAAATGAGTTTTGTTTTTTATTACCTCATACTGAAATTAGAAACACCATGCTGAAAGCCGAAAAGATTCGTCGCGCGTTTTTACAATCGCAGTTTCCTTTCGTAAAAATTGAAGACCGAGCTCAGCTCTCGCTGAGCGTTGGCGTGAGTGAGTATCCCACAGTTTGCTCGGATGCTGAGAGTCTAATGAAATCTTGTGATGAAGCCATTTACCAAGTGAAAAGAAATCAAGGTAATCGCGTAGCCGTATGGCAAACCGAAGCGGGTTTTACGCCGGATTTTCTGGTGCATCCGACCCAAGCGGCAGAATAAGCCTCAATGATTCATCGTCAGAGTATTGCTGAAATTAATTTATCGCACCTCAAACACAATTATTCAGTTCTCTATAAAATGGCAAATTCGCCGAAATTTTTTTGTCCTATGATTAAAGCCGATGCTTATGGGCACGGTGCGATCAAGATAGCCGAGACTTTGAGTGCATTTGGGCCATCTCATTTAGGTGTGGGACTAGTTGAAGAAGCCCTGGAGCTTCGTGAAAATGGCATCGATTCGCGAATACTTATGTTTGGAATTTTTGACCAGCAAAGCAGTGATGAGATTATCAGAAATAACGTTACCCCTGTCATTAGCGACTTTTCTGATTTGACATTTTTAAAAGAGAAATTGTCTGCGACTCAAAAATTTCGGATTCATCTTAAATTCAATACCGGGATGAACCGCTTAGGGCTTGACCCCGCAGAAGCCCCCCGAATCCTCAAATTTTTAGAGGCGAACAAAAATTTTGAACTTGAGGGTATCTGTACTCATTTGTTAAACGCTGAAGATGCGGGGGCGCCGGGGCAAACTTCAAGCCAGCAACTTTTGAAATTTCTCCCCATCGAAGCGCAATTTAAGTATTCGCATCCGATCGCTCACGCTCTCAATAGCAGCGCTTTGGCCAATGTCTTTTTAAGAACTAAAAATGGAAAGCCAAATGAACCAAGTGAAATCTCAACACTTGGAGTGCGTCCCGGAATTTCTCTTTATGGGGGTCAGGTGATGACTCAAGAGACAGGAACGCTCGACCTTAGTCCGGTGATGAGTTTGAAATCTAAATTGGCAGCTGTAAACAAAGTAAAAAGGGGAGAAGTCATTTCGTACAGTGGAAAGTGGACAGCAAAAAGAGATTCGATCATTGGGGCGGTGCCGCTGGGGTATGCCGACGGTTACTTTCGAGGATTAAGCAATTCTGGTGAAGTACTCTGCCATGGTTTTCGCGTTCCAGTAGTGGGAACTGTGTGTATGGATTACTTTATGGTCGATTTAACTGCAGTTGCCTTAAAGCAAAAGCTGCAAATTGGTGATGAAGTGGTCGTCTTTGGAAAACAAAAAGATAATCAAATATTGGCAAGTGATTTAGCTGAAAAAGTTGGTACTATATCTTACGAGGTCCTTGCTCGCATTTCGGGGCGAGTACCGCGAGTTTACGTTACAGATTAGGCTGCATTGAACAAACATCGAGTTGCAAATGGATTTACTAAAAAAGCGTGAACAATTCAGTGAATATCTCGATGAGATTGCTTTGTATTTTTTTAAGTCCGTACAAAAATTCATACTTGAAGTTGGCGATATATTTATTTTTGGTATGGAGTCTATCAAATTGTTTTTTACCAATCCCTTTCGCTTTCATGAGCTCATCAGTCATATGGAGTTCGCCGGAAATAAATCCGTATTTATTATTTGCCTAACCGGACTATTCACCGGAATGGCGTTGAGCTTACAAATTTATTTAGGTTTTAAAATGGTCAATGCAACCAGTTTAGTCGGTTCAACGGTTGCATTGGGAATCACACGTGAGCTAGGGCCGGTTTTGACTGGCCTTATCATTTCAGCGCGCGCTGGCGGCGCTATGGCGGCACGACTCGGAACCATGAGAGTGACCGAACAAATTGATGCCCTTGAAGTGATGGGTGTTGATCCCAAACAATATTTGGTTAGTCCCAGAATAATTGCCTGCGCAATTTCGACGCCTCTACTATGTGGTTTATTCGATTTTCTCGCAATTTTTGGATCCTATTTTCTTTGCATTCATCTTCTCGAAATGGATTCCGCAACTTTTTTCGACCATGTAGCACATTGGCTTGAGCCGCGTTTTATTTTCGAAGGTCTTTTTAAATCTACTGTCTTTGGATTGGTCTTTGGAGTTATCTGCACCCATCGTGGCTTTTTTACTAAAGGTGGTGCCGCAGGTGTTGGCGAAAGTACCAACCAAGGCGTGGTTACCAGTATGGTGATGGTTATTATTTTAGACTTCTTTCTCAGCAATCTCATTACGATCTTTTACCATTTGATCGGAAAGACCGCTTAATTATGACAGAGGTGATGGCGGACATTTCATCATTAGAGGTGGCGGTCAAAATCACCGATTTGAAAAAAAGTTTCGACGGCAAAGAATTTGTCGTAAACGGAATGAATCTCACTATACCGAAAGGAAAGATCACGGTCATCATCGGCTACTCAGGCACTGGTAAATCCGTATTATTAAAACACATTTTAGGATTGTTTAGACCTACGTCTGGGAGTATTGAAATCCTCGGGCAAGAAATAACCCAAATGAATGAACGTGAGCTCACAAAGCTTCGTCATAAATACGGAATGCTCTTTCAATATGCCGCACTTTTTGATGATATGACGGCGGTTGAGAATGTCTGCTTTCCTTTGTTTGAGCATCGCAGAAGCTTGAAGCGTGCTGAGGTACTTGAGATTGCAAAAGCTCGTCTCATAGAATCGGGGCTTGAAGAAAAGCATTTTAATAAACTACCGAACGAACTCTCTGGTGGAATGCGAAAGCGGGTTGGTCTTGCGAGAGCCTTAGCCCTTGATCCAGAAATACTAATTTATGACGAACCTACAACAGGTCTTGATCCCATTCTGACAGAAATGGTGGATAATCTCATAGTGAGCGCTCATAATTTAAAACCAGGAACGACTTCGATAATCGTTTCGCATGATTTATTTGCAGCCCTACGAATCGGAGATTATCTCGCTATGCTCGACAGTGGAAAGCTTCTTTTGTTTGGTACCGCCGACGATTTCATGAAAACAGACATTGAACTCGTTAAAAAGTTTGTTGCTAAAGGAGTGCATAAGTAATGCTAGGTACTCTTCTCAAGGCACCTGAATTCAAAGTCGGTCTTCTTGTACTGATTATTTCAGGCATCATCGCAACAATGTCATTGAAGGTTTCGCAGGACCCGAGTTATCTCGGAGCTACAAAAGAAGCTTGGTTTTTGATGGAAGATGCTTCGGGCATTGTGAAGAATTCAGGCGTCAAAATGGCCGGCATCGATGTCGGTATTATCAAAGATATAGTTCTCGAGCATGGTCAGGCGAGAGTGTTTATTGTAGTTAAGGGCGATACGCCCATGACCAAATCCGCTCGCATCGAAATTCGTCCAAATGGCATTTTAGGTGATAAACACGTCGAAATTATCAATGGTGATTTACGAGATCCGCCACTGCGTTCAGGAGAGCAAATTCTGGTTGTGGATGATCGTGCCTCTGTCGATCGCTTGATTGGCGAAGTTAGCAAGATTACCAAATCGCTTTCTTCAGTTGCTGAAAATGTCAAAGCCGCAACAGAAGGTGATACTGACAAACCACTCGGACGAATCATTAGCAATATTGAAACTTTGACAGGTGATTTGGCCGAGCTCAGCAGTGAGAGAAAAGGCGAAATTGGCGAGATCATCGAAAATATTCACGGCATCACGGGCACCATCGATGACTTAGTAAATGACGAAAGCGCTGATGGATTTAAGACAGCCTGGAAAGATGCTTTGCATAGTTTGAAACGCATCGACAAAAGCTTGAAAAATGTCGAAGAAATTACCGATAAGGTCAATCGCGGCGAAGGCACAATCGGAAAATTAATTAATGATGATACAACCGTCGACAATTTAAATTCAGCGATTGAGGGTGTGAGCAGTTTCATTGATACTGCGGCAAAACTTCAAACTGGATTTGATTTTCACACCGACTATTTATCAGGCACTGGACAGGCGAAAGCGACAATCAATTTAATTGTTCAACCAGGTCTTGATCGGTATTATGAACTGGGCGTTGTCAGTGACCCATTGGGTGTAACAACAACCCGAAAAACGGCTACGACGGTAAATAGTGGTCCGGCCGTGAATGTTGAGGAAAAAGAAACCGTCCTAAACAAGCTCAAATTCAATGCTCTTTACGCTAAAAATTTCTATAATTTTACTGTTAAAGGCGGCGTCATTGAAACCACCGGCGGAATTGCATTTGATTACTTTGCCCTTAAGCATAAATTGAGACTTTCATTTGAGGCATTTGATTTTGTGAATTACCATCTGCGGGCAACGGCGCGGTATAATGTTTGGAATGGAGTTTATTTAACGGGCGGTGGTGATGATCTCACTAACGGTCAGGGAACTCGTCAAGCATTTGCCGGTGCGGGACTTTATATGACAAACGACGACTTAAAAATGTTTTTAACGAAACTTCCATTTTAGGATCCAATGTTTAAAAATGCTTTAGTCAGTACATCAGATAAAACAGGCCTAGTTGAATTTCTTAAGCCATTGGTGGCTCAAGGCTGCCGAATAGTCTCAACTGGTGGTACATCCAAACACCTTAGAGAAAATAAAATACCAGTCGTTGAAGTTTCTGAGCAGACGGGATTTCCAGAAGTAATGGATGGACGAGTTCGAACACTTCATCCATCAATTCACATGCCTTTGCTTGCGAGACTAAATGTTCCTGAGGATGTAGAGCTTCTGAAAAAGAATAAGTTAGAGCCTTTTGATTTGGTGATCGTAAATCTTTATCCATTTGCTGAAGCTCTTCAGAAAAATTTGCCTGAAGATGAATTGATTGAGTTTATTGATATTGGTGGTCCCTCCCTCTTGAGAGCAGCAAGTAAAAACTTTGACCGCATTGCTGTTGTTTGTGATCCCAAAGACTATGCTTGGATACTTGAAAAGCGCGAGTTGAATTTTGAAGATAAAAAGAAATTAGCCGCGAAGGTTTTTTTTCATACTTCAAGTTATGATGCCATGATTGCGCAAACGCTTGATCCAACGGCCACGCAGAGCTTTATTTCCACCGGAGAATTAACTCAAGAGCTTCGTTACGGCGAAAATCCTCAGCAAAAGGCTTGGTGGTATCATCAGTCTTTAGCTCAAAACGGAATTCAAAATGCAAAAATTCTTCACGGCAAAGCTCTGTCTTATAATAATTTACTAGATATTGAAGCTGCGGCTCGAGTTGCAAGAGAGTTTTCTGAAAATGTGATGGTGGCGGTAAAGCACAATAGCCCCTGTGGGATTGCCGTGCATTCGAACTCTGGTGAGGCCACCCGATTGGCACTTGCCGCGGACCCAGTGAGTATTTTTGGCGGAATTGTGGTCAGCAATTTCGAAATAGATGAGGTTTCGAGTGATTATTTGAGTAAATTATTTCTTGAATGCATAGTCGCGCCGAAGTTTTCAAAAGCCGCCCTAGATAAATTGATGAAGAAAAAAGATTTGAGATTACTTGAGTGGGATCAAGCTGGCGAAGAAAGTCTTGAGATTCGCAGTATTAGCGGAGGCTTTTTAGTACAAACTCAAGATCATGTAGAAGATTGGAACCCAAACTGGAAAATTCTGGGTGAAGCTCCAAATGCGCAGCAAAAATCAGATCTTATTTTAGCCTGGAAAGCTTGTGCACATCTCAAAAGCAATGCCATCGCGATTGCAGCCTCTAATCAAACTTTGGGTTTAGGAATGGGCCAGGTCAATCGGGTGGATGCCGTTGAACACGCCATTGCAAGGGCCAAGAAAAATCATTCAACACTTTTGGCCCAGGCCGTGCTTGCGAGCGACGCCTTTTTTCCTTTTGCGGATTCGATGGATTTAATAAAGCAAGCTGGAATTAAATGGGTTATTCAACCCGGAGGCTCCATTCGCGATCAAGAAGTATTCGATGGAGCGGCAAAGAATGGAATTAATTTGGTAATCACAGGAACGCGTCACTTTAGACATTAGCAATTGAGAGAGAGAGAGAAGTATAAATTGGCCCAAATCGCGCCGTCAAAAAATGAAGTCACCTGGTTGGTTAAGAGCGGAGAGCGTATTCTTGGCCCGTATTCAGCGGAAGCCATTGAGAAGCTTCTACTCTCAAGAGAAATTGTCGTAATTGATGAAGTAAAAAAGTCTCTAGGTCGTTGGAAATATATTCGTGAAGAAGCTTATTTTGCAGTGATTGTAGAGCGAATGCGAGTGCAAAATCAGTCTAAGATTGATGATACCGAACATGGTACGCTTAGCAATCCGACGGCAACACTTACCGGCACACCAACGGTCACAGCTACATTAACTGGTGAGCTGAGCAAGACGATTGATCTTGAGGTTCCGGTAAAAGAGAGCGCTCAGTCCTCATTTATTAAAGAAGCTGAATTTGTGGATATTGAAGTGCCAAAGTCTAATATGCCTCCGATTTCTGCTCTAACAAAACAGTATGGCATGACAGCGACACCTGAAATTCAACAGAATATTAAAAAGTCTTCCTCTGCGGCGTGGATCTTTGCGACCATATTTGTCATCATAGCAGTGATTATTTCTTATAAAAACCAATCTAAAACAAATCAATCTGCCTCCGGGCCCGATTTTGCGAGGTCATTCGATTTAGCTGTTAAAAATTACAAGCAAGGATTCTTTGCGGACTCACTTAAATATTATAAAGAAGCATCGGCCATCAAACCCAATGATCCAGATGTGGTAATAGGAATGGCGCCACTATTGTTGAGCATTGAAGGGCAAAAAGTAGAGGTCAAACGCAAGATCGGCGAAATCTTGGCAATTGTACATTCAGAAGATCAAGTGAAGCAGGCAAAAAATATTTTAGGCCTGGTTGCAATTGTCGACGAAGATTTTACCGAAGCGAGCAAGCAATTCAGCGATGCTTTAAAAATTGATCCGAAATATTTGCCGGCGCTCTTCAATATGGGCATCGTTCATTTTTTGCAGAAGGATTTTTCGGCTTCTATTTTAGATTTTTCAAATGTTCTAATTGAAGATCCAGAAAATGCAACGGCAGCCTATTTGATCATTCGCACCAAAGTCGTACTCGCGGTTTTACTTAAAAAGTCTTCAGTGCAAGATATTCACGAATTAATCAGTCAATTTGAAAAGCGTTTTTATGATTTGAGGCAAGAAGCAATCCTGCTCAACGCCTATCTTTATTCGCGTGAAGATATGAAGGTACAATTTCAAGAAAATATCCGGGCATGTTTAGAGTCTGATCCGTTTGTTACCGATGAGTTTTTGAGAGGGCCACTATTTTCGAATAGTCAGCTGGGCTGGATTCATTTGACCACCTACTGTGAAGAAATGGCTAAAAAATTTCCCAACTCATCGGATATGAAGGCACTCAATGCTCTATGCCATGTTAAAACGGGTCGTGCGCAAGAAGGCCCTCGCTTGATCGAAGAAGCCTTGGCGCAGGCACCAAGTGATTCACTATTGTTAGATGTAAAGGCTTTTATATTAATGACTTCTGGTCGCGTTGATGAGGCTCATGGCGCCCTCGCTATAGCAAAGAAGAATCAGAACGATATTTTGTCAAAAATACTTATGGGCCGAATTTGTATGAAAAACAAACAAGACTTGTGCGTTCGTGAAAATTTTCAACACCTCGGAAAGCAAGATTTTACACCCGCAATTGCGGCAGTCGGCTTAGCAGAAGTTTCCCGCCGTGAAGGTAGTATTGGTACGGCTAAACTGTATCGCGATCAACTCAAACGAAATTTGCAAAACTATTTGCCATCCCTTCGTCTGGAGTATGAGCTTGGCGAAAAATAAAGCAGTTGTTCTCCTCATATTTTGCTTAGCTCCTTTAAGCTCTTGTCATCGATCGGACTCCAATAAAGAAATGAAGCTCGTCGAACATGATATGAGTCGGGCCACAATAGATATTGAATTGCCGACATCACTTTGGGATCGCATTGAAACGGTTTACAAAGTGACTTCTTCAAAAGCAAAAGAAGAGTCAAAAAAAGAAAAAAAGGGAGAGTCAAAAGGCGAAGTGAAGGTCGAAGGTGATAGCGACGACAGCTTGCTTTTAGAGGATGTCAGTAAAGAATATGTACCGATCAGCGTGCGCTTAAGTGAGAAACCAGACAATAAAGGGATTCTGCAAGCTCACGACCATCAGCTTTACTATGGCGCCGGTGGCGGAGTTTTGGATCTTGCCGATTTTGTTGAGAATCGACGCGGTAGTTACTATTTAAAAGTCGAATTTGCAAAAACCAAAACTGAAGAAACGAATGAAGCAGCAGTAAAGGATTTTTCGAAAGAAAGCATTCGGGTTTTTTATCTTAGCAATTCACGTCGCAGAAAATGGGGCGGAAAGATTGTCGGCTCGGGCTGCAATAAATATTACGATATAACCAGTTTTTTTGAAAAAAGTATGAAGGGAAATGGCCTCTTACTCAATACCACCGACCACTTAGATGTGACTTCGACCGCAGGTAGTTTCTTTTTTGCCGTACAACTCAACAAAACACTTTACATTTCCCAATTGAGCGTTAAGGATTCACGTTTTAATTCGCTTCAATGTCATCCGATGCTCAATAAAGTTGAATCTCTTTAAGGGAGAACAAATGCAATCAGAAGGATCTCCAGTTATCGACGCCTCAAAATTAGAGCCTGCTCCCCATACAAAGTCGAATAAGGTATTTGTTAAGGATTTAACTGAGAAAGAAGCTTTTCAGTCGGTTTTTTTAGCCCGCGAGAGATCAATTTTAACTGGCAAAAATGGCAAGAACTATATGATTCTGACCTTAGCCGATAAGACCGGAGATATTGAGGCCAGGGTTTGGGACAATATTGAGGCGATATCAAATAGTTTTCAAAATGGAGATATGGTAAAGATCAAGGGCCTGATGCAGGTTTTTCAAAACCGCAAACAGATCGTCATTCATAAACTCGAAAAAGCTCAAGCCGGAGAGTACGAGGTAAATGATTTTCTCAATCAGTCCGAGCGCTCACCCGAAGAAATGTATCAGCAGCTCCTGCAAATTGTTGAAGGCGTTTCAGATCGTAATATCCGCGTTTTAATTTTTGATACCTTGAACGATCTGGATATTCGATCAAAGCTTTTGCGAGCGCCTGCCGCCAAAACCATTCATCATGCTTATTTGGGCGGATTGCTTGAGCACATTGTTTCGATTTGTGGTTTGTGTGTTTTCATTGCTAAACACTATCCCCAGGTCAAAGTAGATTATTTAATTTTTGGAGCAATTTTCCACGATCTTGGTAAAATTTGGGAGCTCGAAGTCGGCCAAGGAATTTCTTATACTGACAAGGGTCAACTCTTGGGCCACATGATTATGGCCGTTGAATTGGTCGAGAAAAAAGCCTCAAAAATCATGGGATTTCCTGAAGAACTAAAGGATCTACTCAAGCATATTATTTTATCTCATCACGGAAAAATTGAATTTGGCTCACCCAAACTGCCCATGTTTTTAGAGGCATTTATCGTTGCTGCAATCGATGACTTTGATAGTAAAATGAATACCATCACCCAATTTATGAAAAATGAATCGCATACTTCCGATAAGTGGAGCCGCTTCAATCAAATCTTCGAACGATATTTTTACTTGAAAGCCTGATCATGTTTGATTTTTTAAAAGCATATAAGAAATATGATCCGGCGGCAAAAAGTCTTATTGAGATTGCCCTTCTTTATCCGGGGCCTAAAGCCATATTGTTTCACCGTATTGCGCATCGATTTTATAGGTATAAGCTGTTTTTTTTAGCGCGCTTTTTTTGTGAATTCTCGCGCTTTTTAACCGGCATTGAAATTCATCCGGGGGCAAAAATAGGAAAACGCTTGGTAATAGATCATGGCGTCGGCGTCGTTATCGGCGAAACTGCTGTGATCGGCAACGACTGCATTATTTTTCATGGTGTCACTTTGGGTGGCGTCAAATTTGACGATATCAAACGTCATCCGACAGTTGGGAATCGAGTTCTCATTGGCGCGGGCGCTAAAATTCTCGGGCCAATTACTCTCGGTGATGATTGCCGAGTTGGAGCCAACGCCGTCGTTGTTAAATCTATTGAAAAATCAGATACCGTTCGAGTACCCGCATCCCTGATCGGCAGCAGCCATTAGAACAAAAGCAACATAAACTCGGCCTTTTCTTTGACGAGTTTTGAACTTAAATCTTTTACTAGACACTCAATCACGACTTCGGTTTCTTGCGTAAGGTCACAGGCAAGTAAAGCTCGGCGCTGGGGCATGGCTTCACTGAGTTCCGATAAAAGTTTTTTCAGACGATAGGGCGTATCCATTAATACCAGAGGGCGAGTTTCAGTTTTTAGTTTTTTAATTTCGGCAGCGCGCGCTTCATTTTCTGCTGGTAAAAAGCCTCGAAAGACAAATTGATTGATGCGTTCTCCGCTCAAAGACAAAAGCCCCATCAAACTTGAAGCTCCCGGCAAAGTTCGAACTTCTAGCTTATGTTTGCGACAGAGCTGAATAAGAGAGGCCCCCGGATCACAAAATCCAGGCGTGCCGCAATCTGAAACCAAAGCCACATTTTTTTCGAGGCAAATCTTTAAAAGCGCTTGAACATCTTCAGGTGTTGAATGCTCATTTAATACTTCAAGTGCTTTGCCCTTAATATCTAAACTTTTTAAAAGCTTACTGACTTCTTTGAATTCCTCTCCAATGACGACTTCAGCATTGGTGAGGCATTCAATGGCTCGCAGGCTAATGTCCTTTGGATTTCCTATTGGCGTCGCAATGACTGAAAGACTCATGAACAAGACTCAGTCGAATTTTCAAGCTGAGGCAGGTCCTTTTTAAAATCCCATAAGCTTGTATCAAGTAAATGGGATGGTTGAATATTGCCGAGACTTGCAAGCAAACTGTCTCGAATATGAGGAATGACGGTCTCGAGTTGGTCGACGAGCTTTTTAATCATACGGCGTTTGTAGTCTCCGTGAACCGTTTCGCCGCACATAATGGGGCATTGGCAACATATTACCGGAAAGTTTTTCTTTGTTACATAAGACTTGATTAGGGATTCAGAAGCATAAACCAAGGGGCGAATGACAATGTTTTTACCATCATCTGAAACCAATTTAGGGGCCATGCTCGCAAGTCTGCCGACAAAAAAACTATTGAGCAGCAAGGTCTCAATGAAGTCATCTTGGTGGTGACCAAGTGCAATCTTGTTGCAGGCGTATTTTTCAGCCAATCCATAAAGTGAGCCACGTCTCAAGCGGGCACACAATGAGCATGGAGTATCACCAGGCTTGGTCTTTTCTTCGATGATGCTGGCGATATCAAAAAACTCCATATGATATTCGAATTTGTGTTCTCGCACATAATCTTCGACAATATCTTGTCGAAATCCTGAATAGCCTTGGTCAATATTCACGGCAATAATTTTATAATCAACGGGCGCACGCTTTTGCATTTGATTCAAAATATCGAGCAGAGCCCAAGAATCTTTACCACCCGAAATGGCCACTAAAATGCGATCTCCGTCTGAAATCAGATCAAAGTCTGCAATTGCTTGTCCCGCGCAGCGTTTGAGTTTTAAAGTGAGCTTGTCCAGGGACATTTCATTCCAGTTGGGTGGCGCCTGTGGTGTTTTTGCAATTTCGCCCTGCAAGTTCAACTTATTACCACGTCGCAAAAGACTGTCCTGCATGAGCGCGCTCAGGCCAGGTAAAAATGAATTGATTTCAGCTTCTTCGTTCATGGCAATTCGTGTAGCCTAGATTGAGAAGCATGTCAAAGTGAGGTCCAAATTGAAAAAGAATTCAATCGTTTTACCTTGGAAGGTCCTTGAATCCAAAGAGCTCTTTCGCGCTGGCTTTTTCAATCTTAGGACAGATCGTTGCGAGCTTCCTGATGGTAGAGTCACACCCAATTACTATGTCTTAAGTTTTAGGGATTGGGTCAATGTTATGGCCTTAAATACCAAAGATGAAGTGATTTTAGTCGAACAATACCGTCATGCCTGCAAAGAGATTGAACTTGAGATTCCCGGTGGCTCTTCGGATCCTGGGGATAAAGAAGACTATCAAGCCGCTGCCGAGCGCGAACTTCTTGAAGAAACTGGCTATAAGCCCCAGCAAATCATTTATTTGGGGAGGCACCGCCCGAATCCCGCCATGCAAAACAATTGGATGCACAGCTACCTAGCTCTCAATTGCGAGAAAGTGACGAGTCAAAAATTAGATGCTTTTGAAGATATTCGAGTCCTTGAGATTCCTGTAAAAGAGGCCTATGAACAGGTATTTTCTGGCAAAATCAGACATTCGATTGTGCTTGCTTCGATGATGTTAGCCTATCCTCATTTAAAATCTTTGATTGAAAAATGATGAAGGCCAACTTTTTCTCGCCCTGAATGATTTGAATCGATAAAAACAAAATTGATTTTTGGACAATGTTTTTCAATCAGATTGATATTGACAGGCTCATTTTCGAAAAGCCAAATTTCATTAAACTTAGTTTCTAAATCCTTCATAAAATCGAGTTTGAAATTATGATCTGAAATTTGGGAATGCGGCTTCAAACAAACTTCAATATTTTCTTTCTCGAGCGGAAAGCCGCAGGTTTTAAGGCTTTGAAGCGTTCCGCTCATCATCCTGGGTTCGTCTCGTCCGGTGAGATAAATGATTTTAGCTCCAAGCTCGTCTACTTTGCGCACGTATTCAACTGCGCCTGGAAAGCTGGTATCAAACTTCATAAAATCGTTATGAAAAAAATAGAACTCCCAATAAGTATGGACTTCCTTGTAAAACTCCGGATGAGTGTGTGCACTTAAATCAACGCGGGCAAGGGCCTCGTCAATTCCAAATTCGTTTTTCAATACTTTTACTGAGCTTAGCTGGGCGCATTCGGATGCATATTTTGCAAGATTTTCAGGGACATTTAAAAAGCTCAAGAGAATTTGTTGTTTGCGATCGGTTAAGTCATAGAGAGTTGAATCAAGATCAAAGATACATAAAAATTCTCTCTCCGGTTGGTCATGGGCCTTAATGCGCTCGAGAATCTGATCTAAAATTGAAATTTTTGTAGAGAGATTTTTCATGCTGGAGTATTAACAAAAATAGTCTGTTGACTCAATGACCAAATCATTTAACTTAAACGCATGCCAATACCTAAACTAGGAATATTGATTACACTTTTTGCCATATTGAGCTCTGTGAGCTGCACCTTCAAAAAGCCAGAATTAGGATCGGTTGGCAATCCGGTTAAGTTGCTTTTTACGCCCTTTGTAGACGCCAAGGTCCTAGATGAAAACTCTCGAGACTTCAAAGTTTTTTTAGAAAAGACTACGGGCTATCATTTTGAAATCAGTATCCCGCAAAACTATATTGCCGTTGTTGAAGCCTTTGGCTCAAAACGTGTCGATTTGGCAGTTATAAATACTTTTGGCTACCTGCTAGCGCACAGTAAATTTGGAGCGGAAGCCCGGCTCATTGTCGTACGATATGGACAATCAACCTACCAAGCGGAAATAATCGTTCGGTCTGATCGTGAAGCTATAAAATCAATAAAAGATCTCAACGGGAAAAGATTTGCGTTTGTCGATCCGTCCTCAATGTCGGGCTATATTGTGCCTTCAAAAATGTTTAAGAATGCGGGCATAAAGCTCGGCGAAAGCGTCTTTGCGCAAAAGCACGATGCTGTGGTGTCAATGGTATATCAGGGAAGAGTCGATGCTGGCGCGGTGTTTTATTCTCCACCTGTAGATCATGAAATTCAAGATGCCAGGATTTTAGTTCGGGCTCAATATCCCGATGTTGAAAAGAAAATTAAAATTTTAGCTTTGACCGAAGAAATTCCAAATGATCCGGTTGCCTTTCGCAAGGATTTACCTGAGGAAATGAAGGTTAAAATCGCATCCGCTTTCAAGGCTTATCTCGCGACTCCAGAAGGGAAAGTGAAAATGAAAAATCTACTGGTGACTGATTTCAAAGATGGTAAAGATTCGGATTTTGATAAGCTTCAGATTATGGCGGTTGAGCAAGGTTTGGATCTCCATAGAGATCGTTAAAAAATGGCGCAAAATATTTTAAGCGTTCGAAAATTATCAAAGACCTACCCAAACCGAATCATGGCACTAGATGACGTGAGTTTTGAGCTGAATGCCGGCGAATTTCTGGTGGTCATTGGTTTGAGCGGCAGTGGTAAATCTTCGCTTCTTAAATGTGTGAACCAAATTGTAAGGCCGACCAGTGGCGAGATTATTTTTCAAAATCAAAATTTAGTTCAAGCCCAGGGTCAGGCCCTTCTTAAATTACGTAAGAAAATTGCAATGATATTTCAAGGATTCAATCTCATTTCACGTCACACGGTACTAAGCAATACGCTTATGGGAGCTCTTTCCGAAACTTCAGGCCTCGATAGCATTTTGGGATCATTTTCAAAACTCCACATTGAACAAGCTGAAGAATATCTACGCTTGGTAGGAATTGAAGAAAAGATAAATGTGCGGGCCGCTCATCTCTCTGGTGGGCAACAACAGCGCGTCGCTATCGCTCGCGCCTTGATGCAAAAGCCTGAGATTTTATTAGCAGATGAGCCTGTTGCTAGCTTAGATCCTAGTACGGCCAATACGGTTATGAAATATTTGAAATTCGTAAATCAAGAATTGGGTGTGACCATTATTTGTAATCTTCATTATTTGAGTCTTGTGCGTGAGTATGCGACCAGAGTGATTGCGCTGAAAGCAGGTCGAATCGTTTTCAACGCTCCACCTTCGCAAATTACCGATCAGGTGTTTCAAGAAATATATGGTGAAAATTC
Organism: Bdellovibrionales bacterium; assembly: GCA_043739185.1. Lineage (GTDB taxonomy): Bacteria > Bdellovibrionota > Bdellovibrionia > Bdellovibrionales > JAMPXM01 > JAYTQQ01. Next base: position 73,895 of record JAYUEN010000332.1, on the reverse strand, counting down.
GGCAGGCGTGGACATCAAATGAATCGACGCCTCTTCATTTCCTATATTTTTGATTCTTTCAGCTTGGCTTATCTGCTTTTCGTTGTGGCACTCACGATCCTTATGCCTATTGATAACGAGTTGCTGCAGTTACTGCGCAATTTAAAATACTTTTTAGGAAGCTTTGTTATTGGTGCCCTAGTGAGTTTTTTACTTATTGCGCTTAAAATTCAAACTCTTGGCCTGATTATTTTCAGCCATGATCTTCTCTGCAAACGCTTTCTTAATTTTTGGAAGTATCAAGCGCTTAGCCTTTTCTTGGTCACCTTAAGTCTTTCTTATTTTGCAACCAAAATGAGTTGGACACAGATTTTAGAAAAGGACTCATTTGAACACGCGATGAATCTTTTTTCTCAAATGGCTCGGCCCGACTGGCAGATTTTACCTCAGGCCATTTTGAAATTGGTTGAAACAATTTTTATTGCGTTTATGGCCACGACCTTGGCGTTTCCATTCGCGTTTGTATTGAGTTTTTTTAGCGCCAAAAATTTGATGAGTGAAAATGCGCTGAGCAAATTAATTTATTTTTTGCTGAGGCTTCTTTTTAATGTCATTAGGTCAGTAGAGCCAGTTCTTTGGGCCATTGTCTTTTCGGTTTGGGTGGGTTTTGGCCCTTATGCCGGAATGCTTGCGCTCTTTGTGCATTCGCTTGCAAGTTTAGCAAAGCAATTTTCAGAAATGATTGAAAGTGTAGAAGAAGGACCCATTGACGCCATCACATCGACTGGGGCCACACGAATTCAAGTCATTTGGTTTGCGATTGTACCGCAACTCATTTTGCCCTTCATTTCATTCACAATTTATCGTTGGGACATCAATGTACGCATGGCAACTATCATTGGCTTCGTGGGTGGCGGCGGAATTGGCGCCACCTTACTCGAAGCTCAAGGTCAGGCTCACTGGTCTCAAGTCGGTTGCATTATTATCGTCGTAGCATTTGTAGTTTGGCTAATGGATACATTTTCGGCCTATGTTCGGCAAGCCATAAAATAGCCAGGATGTACCTGCTTAGTTTTGGTATAGCAGCGCGATAATTTCAGTTTTTATTTTATTCTATTTTCGTCGCGCTGCTATACCAAAACTAAGCAGGTACATCCTGGCTATCTTCGAAATACCAGCTCAACATCTTCGAGGGGAATTCCGGGGCGCTCAGGAATGCCGAGCTTTTTTTGATCATCAACCGAAATGCTCTTGATTTGAGTTCCGACGGGCCACTTAAAATCGTCTTGCGGAAGGGTACTCGCAAAATTCTTCATATAGTGTGCCCAGATCGGAACGGCTCCAGAAGCACCAGTGAGGTTTGCACTCGCGTTGTCATCGTAGCCAACCCAAACGACGGCGACATGGTGAGGAGTAAAACCCGCAAACCAAGCGTCCTTTTTATCATTGGTGGTGCCGGTTTTACCTGCCGCAGGAAAGTTGAGCCCACTGAGGCGAATGCCGCGGGCGGTACCACTCAAAATGGTTTGCTTCATCATGCTCACGAGTTCAGACGTAGCTTCTGGTGAAACTCTTTGCTCAGAGGTAGACTTATTTTCTAAAACACTAGTTCCATCGAGCTGCTCCACTCGACTTATGATATTGAGTGAATTGAATTTTCCTAATTGTGAAAGTGTCGCATAGGCTTGCAAAACTTCCCAAGGAAATAATTCAAAGGCCCCCAAAGACAAAGATGGAACCGCGGTGATTGAAGAGGTTACGCCCAATTTCCTTGCGGTATCGACGATTGAACTAAGACCAATCGAAATTGCAGTAGAGGCGGTCCCCGCATTGAGAGATTGCTTCAATGCAAAGAAAGCTGGGATATCTCCAAAGTATTTTCCTTCATCATTTTTCGGAGACCAAGTTTGTCCATCATATTTATGGGTGAAGGCTTCGTCTTTCACTATGGTAAGCGGAGTGAATTCAGTCTTAGAGTCCAAAGCCGTCAAATAAACTAAGGGCTTCATGATTGAGCCAACCTGGCGATGGCTTTCAATGGCGCGATTGTATTGGGTGGAGGTAAAATTTCTTCCTCCCACTATCGCGCTGATGAATCCAGTTTCGGGATCGCCCGAGAGAAAGAGAACTTCTATGTTTTTTCCTTGGGTCTTTAATTTCTGTACCAGTTTATTGGTTTTTTCTAAATTATCGATTCCATATTTTACGGCTTGTTGTGCGGCTTCTTGGGATCTTAAATTCAAAGTTGTAAAAACTCGCAGGCCATTGGATTCATCAATGCCAGCTGCCTCAAGTTGCTTGCGTACGGCACTTACGAAATAAGGTGCAGGTTCACTCAAACTTTTTTCGGTGGTTTTCGGAAGGGCTGAAGCTTTTGCAGCCAGCGCTTGACCAGAAGTAATCATCTTTAAATCGAGCATTCGATCTAGAACTCGAGTACGGCGTTTCAAAGCATTTTCAGAATGAGTAACTGGGTTGTAAAGCCCGGGGCCGTTGACCAGGGCGGCGACGAGGGCGCATTGCTCAAGTCCTAAATCTTTTAGTTCCGTTCCAAAGTAGTGATCAGCCGCAGCCGCAAAGCCTCTAATTTCAAAGGGGCCGCTGAGACCCATGTAAATTAAATTAATATAGGTTTCTAAAATATCATCTTTGCTAATCCGACTCTCAAGAAGAACCGACATCGCAAACTCTTTCAGCTTTCGCGAAAACGAGCGTTCAGAGGTTAAAAAGTAATTTTTGACAAGTTGTTGGGTGATTGTGCTGCCACCTTGGGAGCGGCGTCCAGAGCGCAAATTTGCGAGTGCAGCGCGCGCAATGCTGGTGAAACTGACGGCGCCATGTTCAAAATATTGTGAGTCTTCGATAGCGAGAAGTGCGTTGAGACAGTTCGCAGGAACTTCACCTAAATTTACTATTCTGCGAATCGTCGGTTTATTGCCGTAATACTGAGCAAAGAGTTCGGGTTCAATTTCAAGGGCGGAAGCTGCCGAAATAGGAGTTCCTGCAAAAGTCCCGATGACTTTAGAGTTGGGGTCAATCACCAGCAATTGCGGAATGCTTTGGGCATCACTATTTCGAAAGCTAACACAGCTTGAGATTTCGCCGAGATTAAAAGCCGTCAAGACACTTTGGCACTCATGCGCGCTCCATACACTGAAGTCACTGGGTTGCAGAGGAAGCGAAAATTCCCTTCGCCGAAAGTGTTTCCGGCCAAAGAGTTTTTGAAAATAATCGGGAGTAAAGGTCGCACCGATTACAATCTTCTGTGGAGCCGAATAAAATTCAATCGGAGGAGCAAAGCGCTTTTGAGCAAAACGCTGACTTATTTCATCATCAAGCCGATAAAGCCAAAGGACAAAGGTGATGCCAACAAGCGTTAGCAGCAAAGCAGAAGTAAGAATTGCCGCTTTAAGAATATGTTTATTATTCATGGTGCCCAAGTTCTCGTTCTCTCCCATCTGATGACTTACCTACTTGACATTAGGGCCAAGCCTTCGTTTAGTCAAAGTATGAGAATAACTCCCATTCAAATGGATCGCCTGGTCCGAAAGATATTTGACGAGCTAAAAAACCAAAATGCAATTGAGTTTAAAGAGTCAGAAGCTTCTGTTTTTAAGAAAGCAGTTGCTTATGTAGCAGCCGACTTTGCAAAAGAAGCCCAGCTTGATATCGAAGTAAATAAAATGCTCGATCAACTTGAGAAGAAAAATCCAGGAGAATTTCAACGCTTCAAAATGTTTCCTTTACTTAAAAAACGTATGGCTCAAGAAAAAGGCATAGTACTATGATTTTATCTGACGAGCGCCAAGGCCACCTTGCAAAATTAATCATCGATGGAATATGGAACGACGACCTTGTTGAATACACCGACGAAGATGCGGCTATGAGAGTCGCAAAGAAGGCAATTGCTCAATGGGTGAAGGATCAAGCGAATGTTGACGAGACAGTTCGTACAAAAATCGCTTCATTGAAGCGAACTTTGCTTGAAGGTTCACCCGAATGGGATGTAATGTACGCGAAATATTACGATGAGGAGATGAGAAAGTATGGCAGCAAATAAGAAGAAAAAATTGAGTGCGAAAATTAAAACATTAAAAAAGACACTGAAAAAGAAAGCCGCTCCAAAAGGAGTTGCTGCTAAAAAGACCGCGTCCGCAAAAAAAGCCGCTCCAAAAAAAGCCGCTCCAAAAAAATCTGTTTCAAAAAAAACCACAACCGCAAAGACAAAAAACAAATTGGCTCCGAAGGTGGCAACGAAACTTCAAACCAAATTGACTTCGACAACTTCAAAAACTCAACTCAACTATTCTAAAGTATTTTCTCCGCTTGACGATCGAATTTTGGTTGATGCCTTGCCTGCTGAAACTGTGACTTCAGGTGGATTGATCATTCCAGATTCAGCGCAAGAACAACAAGGGCGTGGGTTGGTAATTGCTGTTGGACCGGGCAAGCGAAATAAAAAAGCGCAATTGCGACCACTTGATGTTCAATTGGGTGATAAGATTATTTACGCAAAATTCTCAGGCACACCAATTGAAATTCACGGCAAAGAAGTTTTGATTTTGCGTGAAGATGAAGTGCTGGGAATCCTTAATAAATAGTATTGACAGAATAAATGCGAGGCGTAATTGTTTGATTGCGCACCTATTCATCGCAAGGGGATCTTGTATGTTTAAGAAGTTAATTCTAGTTGCCGCTCTTACTTTGCCTTTGCTTAGAGCAGGGACTTGTCGAGCTGGTGATATTAGTTGGTCAGGAATCTATCGATTTGAATTCTTTCAAAGTGAAAATTTAGAGTTAGATGGAGTTAAAAGACGAGATGGATACTTTCTACACCATTTGGTTCTGAACCCAAAAATCACTGCGGCCGATGGCCTCATCATTCATTCACGTTTTGATCTCTTCAATAATTGTCAGTTTGGGCAAAATGGCCAAGCGGGACAGCTACTAGGCGATGGGGTCACCAATTCGAGCAATTGCAGTTCTTCTACGCCGACACCTTCTGCTGGTAAGTCGAATGTCTTCTCAAATTCGCAAAGTCCAGAAACATTGGCGGTAAATGAATTGTATCTTACCTGGGTGCAAGAATTTGGTGTTTTTGTTGCTGGCCGCACGCCTTTGCAGTTTGGTTTGGGTTTAACTTACAATGCCGGTAATGGTCCCTTTGACCACTGGTTAACCAACGAAGATTTAGTTGGCTATAAATTTGTCTTTGGGAATTTGTACATTATGCCCATGCTTGGCAAGGTCAACCAGGGTGGAAACGCTGCGAACAACCAAAATAATTTAGATATTGGCGGCGGTGTTTCTGATTATATGATTCATGTTCAGTACGATAATCCAGAAACGGATTTATCACTTGGTGTGTTTGCACAAATTCGCACAGCTTCGAGTTATGGCGACGATACTCCTGCTGGAGTAAACGGTGTCGGCGGAGCCGGAGCTACGAATCGATTTGGATTTAAAAACCAAAACATCAATTTTTTTACAAAACAAAAGTTGGGTGAATTGTCGGTTGCCGTTGAAGCTGGACTTCAAACGGGTACCAATGGTGCGATGATCGATGGCGTAACTCAAGGATCAATGAATGGCTTCGCAATCGCAGGTGAACTCGCTTATGCTCCAAAGACTAGTAGTTGGTCTCATGGACTTAAATTTGGTACCGCAAGTGGAGATGATCCAGGAACTCGAGATATCTATGAGGGCTATACATTAAATCGTAACTACAATGTGGCGCTATTGATGTTTAATCATCCGTTGGGAAGCAATAATTTCTTTAGGACTCAACTTGTACGAGATACCACCACCAATGCTTCAAATAATATCGACAATGAGGCGATCAGCAATGTGCTTTATATCGCTCCGTCAACAGATTATAAAGTGCGTGACAATTTAAGTTTCGGTGCTACGCTTTTATATGCAAGGCTACAGCAGGATCCCATTTTGAACGCTGGGGCTGCTGCGGGCACTGCAAAAGATCTTGGTTTTGAGACGGATTTTAGATTGAATTATAAACCGTATGAGCGCTTCACTTGGCTGACTGAAATCGGATTTATTTTTCCGGGAGCAGCTTGGCAGGGTGGATCGATGAATTACGGAAATTCTTTTGCTTATGGATTAAGTACCAAGGCCGCCATCAGCTTTTGATCGCAGCTTGTATTAGCATCATGACTTCATCTTGTTTTGCATCTTGATTTTCAACCTGACCTTTGATGGCGGTTGGGGCCCCGGGGGAGCGCAAGCTCCCCCGGTTTTACCTTAGAAGTCGTAAGAATTATCTGACTCTTCGTTACTCCTTCTTCGTGCCTCCATCGCCGTAGAATACTACGGCTCGGTCGCCTCAGTCGTCGCGCCTCGATTCAGATAATTCTTACGACTTCTAGACCTTATTCTAAAAAGCTTCAACTCTTCGTTACTCCTTCTTCGTGCCTCCATCGCCGTAGCTGACCTCTGAACCCCGAGACCGAAACTGTGAGACTGTTGACAGCCGCTGCTGCCGTTGAAACTGATTTAAAATCATATGCTGAAATTAGAACAAAAAAAGCCGCACATTTCTGCGCGGCTGTTAGCGATATAATTTTTTAAGCAATTACTGCCAAGTGATGGCAGCGTCTTGAGTTGGCAGAACAGGGAGGATGAGTCCACTTGTAACTGCAGTTCTACCGCGTAGATTATTGAGCGGTAATTTCGCATTATAAAGATTCTGACCAGAAGAAAGAACTGAAGGAATCGCAAATGGGCTCACGGTTGAACCGACGGCCGTTGATCCTGCAACAGCAGTCAATGGAGTAAACTGACGAGCGCCCGCCAAAACTCCTAGTCGGCCCGCTAAATCATTTCCTGAAAGTGCAGAAGCGATGCTTGTTCCAAGTCCGGATTCATCAGTAAATGCGGGAAGATCTTTTGTCGGAATATTATAAGTCGCACCATAAGTCGCCAAATCTTTCACATAGTTTCTAATGGGTGCGAATGCGTTGGCTGAACCGTCTTTACCAATGATATCCACTTTTTCAAATTCAACGAAATCTCGTCGAAATTTATTTGCTTCGGTATTAAATTTATTGGTGATCTGTCTCAAGATTGGTTCATAGCGTGGAAGAAGATAATTTTTTACATAAGCTGAGCGGCAAGCTTCTGAATCAAATTCATTGCCAGCGTTTCCGTAAGCAACTGCGAGATTATCACAACGAGTAGAGTAAGCGGTATAGGCTTTCTCCATTAAAGTGTTGACGCCATCGTATTGAGTTTTAAAGAACTCAACACGAGCCACAGCCTTCTTTTCTTCAGCAACAAACTTATTAAGCTTTGTGTATTTTTCTGAAAAAGATTTGCCTACTGTTTTCAAACTATCATTACCAGAATCCGCCAGCTTGGTAACCGCATCATCATAACGAGTCATAAGATCTTCACACTCATCGAAGCTGTCAGATTCTTTATGATTTTTCTTACAAGTTTTAGCAATAGAACTAAGAGATTCTTTAGCTAAAGCCTTTCTGACATCATTGGCTTCAGCGGATTCAAAACCAGCTTTTTTCATGGCGGCATCTGATAGATTCATATTTCTGAGTTGGCAAGTAAGCTTTTGGTTTGAATCTAAATCTTTGCCGTGCTTATCGGCCAAACACTTAATTTCATCTTGTGCCAATTTGAATTTTTCATCTTCCTTTGCTTTTTTCTCAGCTTCAAGTTTGGCGCGCTCTTCATCAGTTAAGAATGATTCACAGCTAATTCTCAATTGGTCGGTTACAACTTTCACAATATTTTCAGGAATTGGACCATTGATATTAACTTGAACTTTTTCGCACTCCTCACATTTGAGTTCTTTTTTATCCTTGTCGGCGGCGACTACTTGAGCGTGAGCATTATCTGGAGTCGCTTTGAGTGTTATCCATTTTCCGCAGTACTGTGCATACTGAGCAAGTGGATCTGCCTTTTTCTCAGCGGCAATTTCTGCCCCTGTCTTTTCTCTTGCCTTAGGAGGTGCTCCAATTTCAATTGCTGGTGTTGGTAAATTTGCCGACATTGAAGTTTGGTGGATCTCTGTAATCAGAGGTCTCCATGAGAAGTTAAGTCCAACAACTAAAAGTAAGAGTCCTTTTAGTACTGTCTGTTTGCTTGGTTTAAAAAGTTTCATAAATCCTCCTGGGACCCATTGGCCACAATTTTAAAAACTATTTCTACAAACTTAAGTAATCCAATTCCTGGTCCAGATTTGGCCTTTTACATAAGTTATTAAAAAGACGTCGAATTCGAAGTTGGATTGGGCCGTCTAAAAGTTGGCCACGTGTTTAGCTTCAAAACTATTTTGATTCCTGAGGCACCGCCCTCCTAGGAATTTCAGTGCTTTATCATAGGTTAGATTTTTAGACATCGACACGAGCCAAAAGTGCTGTTTTTGGGGCTTTTTTAGCGGTTTCTCCTATAAAAAGTGTTTCATTTTGAGATTTTGAACAGGGCACGGCCCGCGAATTCTCTGCGAAAAGCTTGTGAAACGACGTGAAAACTTGGACAAGTTCACTCGAGCAAGCTAAATTAGCCCTATGAAATTTGAATTTTTAGCGTCTCCAGCTCATTTCTTTAATGCTTCAAATGAAAATTGGATGGATTGGAAATGGCAAATGCGAAACTCCCTCAAAGCAAAAGAGGATTTTGCCCGCTATCTCGATCTGACTCTCGATGAAGAAAATGGTTTTGAAGCCAACTTCTCAGTTCGCTGTACTCCATATTACCTCAGCCTAGCATTGGGGCACCGCCCGCAGGATCCAATTCGAAAGATAATTGTTCCCACTGGACACGAAATTTTACCTGGGCTGCAAGAGATGCTCGATCCTTTGGGCGAAAGAAAAAACAATCCAGCCCCGCGCGTGATTCATCGCTATCCGGACCGTGCCCTTTTACTCGTAACTGATACTTGTAGTGTTTATTGTCGGTATTGCACGAGAAAGCATTTTACAGCAACCGACCAGGCTTTCATTAAGTCTTCTCAATATGACCAAGCACTTAGTTATTTAAAATCTCAAAGATCGATTCGTGAGGTAATTCTGTCGGGAGGAGATCCTCTTACCCTTAACGATGATCAGTTAGAAAGAGTTGTAAGCGATTTGACAGGAATTGGTCATATCGAATTGATTCGCTTAGGAACGCGTATGCCAGTGGTTTGCCCGATGCGTGTGACTGAAGCTTTAATTTTGCGTTTGAAAAAATATCACCCTATTTTTGTGATGACTCACTTTAATCATCCGAGAGAGCTGACGCTTGAGTCGTCGCAAGCTTTATTAAAGTTTGTTGATAATGGATTCCCGGTATTCAATCAGTTGGTTCTTTTAAACGGAGTCAATAATCACGCTGCGATCATCCAAGCACTTTCGCGAAGACTCTTAAGCTTGAGAGTGAAGCCCTATTATATGTTTCAGTGTGACCCGAGCTTTGGCAGCGATCACTTGCGTACTTCGGTCCAAGATTCTCTGGCGATTCAGCGAGAGCTTTGGGGAAAAATGTCGGGATTGGCAATGCCGAATTTGAGTTTGGATATTCCTGGTGGTGGCGGAAAAGTTAGTTTGGTTCCTGACTTTCAAACCGCGATCGCGATAGATGGAGACGGCGTTGAAACTCGAAGCTTCAAAGGCTGGGATGGAGTCGAAAGTGATTATGTCAGCCCCGCCGCTAGCCATATTACAAAGCCTTTGGATTACGAAAGCTATATGTCCGAATCTGGCGCACCGGCCGAAAACCCTTCCGCGGGCACCGCCCGGGGCGGTGCCCTGGTAACGGAGGAGATTGTCCGTAATCCATAATCTAGTTTAGGTAAATGCTCGGCAGGTAGTTATACGACAGGGTTCTGGGTTTGCAAAACCAGACCTAAATGAAATTGGTAAAAAGAGATACAGAACACGGTGGATCTTTGCTTCTTGGGAGAAGAAAGTCCAAGAGGCCACTTTCAACAGATAGTCCTCTTCATCTCGTTTTAAGATCAGACTTCGCCTACGGAAAGCGTTCGTTACTTAAGCATCGTCCCAGGATTGAAAAAATAATTCAGAGATCGGCAAACAAATTTGCAATAAGAGTTTATCAGAAGGCAATTGTCGGAAACCACATACACCTACTGGTAAAAGGTAAAAAAAGAGAGCAGATACAGAATTTCTTTCGCATAGTCGCCGGCCACATAGCGCAAGAAATTCTAAAGTTTGCACCACTTTCAGCTGATGAAATGAAGCGTCGAGAGCTAATGTCATCAAAAAAGCGAAACAAAGAAAATAAATTTTGGCAGACAAGAATTTATTCTAGATTAGTGAGGTGGGGTAAAGATTTTTTTACCGTTAAAGCTTACGTTATTCAAAATGGGCTCGAAGCCTTAGGTCTCATTCCATACAAAAAACGAACTTACTTCAAAAGCTCGGCCTAGACTCTCTCAAGTCGGGCATATTTAGCGCGAAATTTTTTAACTGAATTATCAGCAAAAACCACACTAACATCCATCGATTCACCTGAGCCGTCGGTTTTAAAAATGGTCCCCACTCCAAAGGTTGGATGGCGAATTCGCATGCCTTTTTTATATAAATCGTCACCACTATCATCAAAGCTTTCATCTGAAAAGTCTTCATAGCTTGGGTGAGAGGTTTCAGTTTTTCGGGAGTTTCGTGGCGCCGAATTCGAGCTGCGAAACTCGCCTGAGCCTCCGCGCGAATGCTCGGCATACTTTTGCATGAAGCGAGAGGATTGTTGTGATGTCTGAGTTTCAACAAATTCTGGTGGGATTTCTTTTAAAAAACGGCTGGGTGGATTATTCTGTTCAGACCCCCAAACTTTTCGGGCGCGCGCATAGCTAAGAGTCAATTTTTTTTCTGCGCGAGTCATGCCCACATACATAAGGCGCCGCTCTTCTTCTAAACGGCTTTCGCTCTCATCATTTATCGATTGGCCGCTTGGGAAAAGTCCTTCTTCGAGACCCACGATAAAAACCACGGGATATTCAAGTCCTTTTGAAATATGCAGAGTCATCATCGTGATCGTATTTTCGTTGTCGTTCATTGAATCAACGTCGCTAATCAATGCCATTTCTTCTAAAAAGCTTTGAAGATTGGCTTCATCTCGTCGTTCTTCAACAAATTTCGAAATGGCATTTGCAAGTTCCTCTAGGTTTTCGAGACGAGAATCCGCTTCTGGCGAATCTTCAAGCTTCAGCTTTACAGTATACTCAGTCTGGGTGAGCAGCTCTGAATAGAAGTCATCTAGAGAAAGTGCTTGTGCTTTTTCGCGCAGAATCTGCATAAGCTCTAAAAACCTGCGGATTTTGCTAGTCGTGCCGGCGTTGAATTCTCGTTGGTCGACGGCATAAGACGCGGCTTGAATAAGGCTGACCCCATGCTTTTGTCCGAGATCTTCTAATTTCTCGATTGTGGTTTTCCCGATTCCTCGAGCCGGCACATTGATCACGCGCTTAAATGCAATATCGTCAGTTGGATTCAGTACCAACTTCATATAACCGAGTACATCTTTGATTTCGAGGCGATCATAGAACTTCATGCCACCGACAATTTTATAGGCGAGTGAATTGCTTCGCAATTGCTCCTCTAAAACACGCGACTGGGCATTGGTTCGATAAAATATCGCAATATCACTTCTCGACATTTCGCTTTCGCTTAAGATCTTTTGAATTTGCCGGACCACGTACCGGGCTTCTTCATACTCGTCTTGTTCTTCACGAACGGTGATCAAATCGCCGTCGGCATTTTCAGTAAAAAGTTCTTTTTCTTTGCGCTCGCTATTGTAAGCAACCACTTTGGTTGCAGCTCCGACAATGGTTTTGGTTGAGCGATAGTTTTGCTCGAGCTTGATTACGACGGCCTCCGGAAAGTCTTTTTCAAAATCTAAAATATTTTGAATGTCTGCCCCGCGCCAAGAATAAATACTTTGGTCCTCATCTCCGACGACACACAAATTTCTTGTCTTGTTTGCGAGGGCTTTGACCAGCAGATATTGAATGTGATTGGTATCTTGATATTCGTCGACCATTAAAAAACGAAAACGTTCTTGGTAAGCCTCTAACACCCCAGGATGAGTTTGAAATAGCTGATAGACTTTTAAAAGCAAATCTTGAAAGTCGACTGCGTTTGCTTGTTTCATCTGCTTTTCGTATTCGGTATAGACCTCAGTCGACTGCTCATCAAAGCTCAATGAATTTTTCTTTTGCGAATATTGCAATTCGTCTGGGGTCACAGCAAGCGTTTTGGCATGGTTGATGCGAGCTTGAAAATTCTTAGCAGGAAAAACTTTTTCATCGAGCTGAAGCCGGGTGCAAACTTGTTTCACCATTGAGAGTTGATCAGTTTGGTCGTAAATCGTAAAAGTACTTTGGTAACCGAGTAATTCGATATGGCTCCGAAGAATACGCGCGCAGATCGAATGAAATGTTGAAATCCACATGCGGTCATAAACCGGAATCTCGAGTTCTGCTAGGAGAGCTAGAATTCGGGCTTCCATTTCACGTGCAGCTTTATTCGTAAAGGTTACCGCTAAAATTTCTTGCGGAGTCGCAAGGCCCTGAGCAACCAGATTGGCAGTGCGATAGGTTAGAACACGGGTCTTTCCGCTACCTGCGCCCGCCAAAATGAGTAGGGGCCCCTCTAAAGCTTGCATCGCTTCAAACTGTTTTTTATTCAATGTACTTGCAAGATTTTCAAGTGAGCTCATTGCAACTTTCTCTGTGGATTTGAGGGACCAAGCCTCAGCTCGCGCTCAGTTCGTTATAAGTCAAATTTCAGTAGTTCTTATACAAATCGAAAGCTCCTTTGTGAAGGAGAATTCACGCAAAATTGAGCCTAATTCTTGCTAAGATTTCCCCACGTGAGAATTATTTAAATCAAGGGGCGCCACTTGTATCGTAGGGTTTTATTCATTTTGCTGGTCCCTCTGCTTGGGAGTGCTTGTATTAAGAGTGGAGCAGATTCGGCCAAACTCTTTCGGATTCCGTGGCCGAATTCGAATCATGAGTATTTACTTCAAGATATCGCCGTTGAGAGCTTTTCAGAGCCGGAATTTTTACGTGGAGATTTGGCTGAGTTTTTCATCCAACCCGAGTTGCGATTTGATCTCGGCCGAATAGCACAGCCAGGTACCCCATCTGGAAGATTTGTATCGACATCAAGCGGTTCTTATCTTGCGCTGGATACAGCAAGTCTGCAGGCAGTTAGTATTTACGCCCATCTTGAAAGGCTTCACAATTTAGATCTTAAATCAGGGGCTGCGCTGTTTTTGCCAGTTCGCCAAGCAGTTGGTATCAACGTTGGACTGACGAATTCAGAAAATCGTGTAGTTGAAAACAATGCCCAGTATAATCCTAGTGTCGATGCACTTTTATTTGTGCCTTATACCGATGTCGATCTCCCAATAGTATTCAATGCGGGGGTCATTGCCCACGAACATTTTCATTCTATATTTCAAAAAATTGTTTTATCTGAATTTCAAGTTTCTAAGACATATTTGTCGGCTAAATTAGAGGAGCCAAATCAGCTGCCTCCATTGGTCGATTCATCACCACTGGTATTGCCAAAAGCAAAGCCTCTCATTTCAGTTGCACAATACAATCGATTTGTTTTGCGCGGAATCAATGAAGGACTTGCGGACTATTGGGGCTGGCTTTATTCAGGTGATGAAAGTTTCGTCGGACGCTCGCTTTCGAGTTCGCTTGAAGCTCGTCGAATGGATCGAGTCAATATTCAGTTCTATAATTTGGAGTTTCTGAAATTGGTTTTGAGTAGCGATGCCGATGATCAAATTCGACTTGCCCGAGCTTACGCGCTTGGCTCTCAATATGCGGTTTACTTTCGAAATCTTTCACGCAGCTTATTTGACAACCAAATAAGCGAAGCCACGCGTGCCAAACTCGCTCACCTTTTGGTACTTGCGCTACCCGAATTTAAAAATTTACTAAAAGTCAAATTGGATACTGAGTATCTGGCCCCCGAAGTTTTTGTAAAGATTTTTACTAAGAGTATTCAAGACTTTTCAGATGCGCCGAAAGCAAAGGAATTTGAGTTTTGTAAAAGCTTTCGTTCAATTGCACCTCTAGCTCAGGAGACTTGCAATGAAAAATAATGTGGTGGCTCTCATCATTTGCTTAGTGACCCTGAATGCACGTGCAGAAGTCATTGCAGCCTTAGGGGCAAACAATGTATTTGAGCGCGAAGCTTATGCGACTCAATATGCAAATCGAACACCATTGGCAATGAGAGTTGGCTACCAAGAGTTTTCAAACGCCATGATCGCCGAGTTCAATCAATTTAAAGTAAGCGATTCGATTTCACAGCTTCAAATAACCCGAACCCAGTTTGAGTTTTTACTTTGGGGAAGACATAGTTTCAATAGTGAGAATGTTTTTCAGTATTATGTTCAGTTTGCGCCGGGGCTTCAATTGGCTCACATTCAAACAGATTTTATGACGAGTACTCAGGAGGACACATCGCGCACTTATTTGGCTTTGGCGGGGGCGACCGGGGTCGCTTTGCAATATGAAGGCTTTAGATTTGAAGTTGAGTTCAGAGCATTGACATCGCAGATCGCTGCGCCAAACCCCACTTATTCAGTGGGGTTTTATGGTGGCTATCTCTTTTAAGGAGAAACTTTGGCAACAATAGCTTTTTTAATTTCAGAATCTTTAATCAATTGAAGTCGATATTGTGCGGCTTCTTTTTGCGTTTTGAAGTTACCTAAACTAACCCGGTACCAAGTTTTACCTGAAATTGTTGCTTCAATAGGAAATGCCGGAAAGCCCTTCTTGATAAGCTCTTCAACTTGTTTCTTGGCTTCTTCTGAAGTTGGAAATGATGCGACTTGAACGGTAAATCCTGGTCCGCTCGCGGTGCCAACAGATTTAGGAAGACTCGACGGAATACGTGAGGTTTCAGGTTTTTGGCTGACCATTTCATCACTGGTCGTCGCTTCATTATTTGCAATTCTCTCTGCGGTTTTGTGAACTTCACTCAAATCAAGTTTTGATTTTTTAACACTCAGGCTCGGATCATCATAAGCATGGGACTGCTTTTTAATTGGCTTTTCAGCCGTGGCAATTTCGCGCGTGGCTTTAGCTTGCTTTTCGGGCATTTTGGCAGCGCCAGCCTCGTGAGCTTTTTCGTGACTTGTGTCTGCAACTTTTTCAGTAGTCTTTGCAGCTCCGTGTTCAGCGACTTTCTCGGTAGTTTTTGCAGTTCCATGATCAGCAACTTTCTCAGCGGCCTTTTCGTGACCATGCTCAGCTACTTTTTCAGCAGTTTTATCGTGCCCGTGTTCGGCTACTTTTTCTGCGCCCTTCGCCTCATGACCTTTCGCTTCGGCTTTTGGTTCGACATTCTCTTTAACCAGAGACTCTCCCAATTGATCTTTCTCGGCCTTTACGATTTTATCCGACATCTGAGCTACTTCTTCATCAACCAAAGCATCTTTATCTGCGACGTCGAGATCTTTATGTTTTTCAGCAGCGGTTTTCTGAGTTTGAAAGTCAGCTTCCATTGCTTTGAGTTGATGATCACTATCGCTCATCGCCTTGCCAACATAGGCACCTGTGAAAAATGCTACCAAAGATACGAAGGTAATGAGTAGCAACTTAAGTGCCGTATCCAATCTTGAGCTCTGAGCTTGATTCGCCATTCTCTTTTTCTCCCCAACCATTCATTTTATTGTTGCGTGTATAGATATATAGTAACCACTGAAAGCCAAAGGGTCAATGCGCCAAATCCTTGACAAGCCCACGAACTAAAGCCTTGATAGGGGCATGGTAAAGAAGAAAAAACGATCCCAAACTAGCCCAAAGTGGGAAAGTGAATTGCATGCTGCATTGGCGGCCGCAACTGGCGCAAAACGTATATTGAATAAATATTTTGGAAGTTTATCTCAGGTTTCAGAAAAGTTTCAAGCAGGCTTGGTGAGTGAAGCGGATCGTGAAAGTGAAAAATATATTATTAAAAGTTTAAGTAATAAATTTTCGAATCACGAATTTTTAGGCGAAGAATCTGGACTTTCTTACGCACATAAGCCAGGGATCAAAGTCGGGAAATCCAATGCTACGAACTTCAAATGGGTGATTGATCCACTTGATGGCACCACAAATTACGTACATCAGTTTCCTTTTTTTTGCATAAGTATCGCACTCGAAGTTAATGGCGTAGTTGTGTTGGGAGTCGTTGATGCTCCTAAGTTAAAAATGCGCTTTCACGCTGTAAAGGATGTCGGCGCATTTCTCAATGGTAAAAAAATCAAAGTGAGTCAGCGAAAAGCTATTCACGATGCTTTGTTTGCAACTGGCTTTACAGAACGTGACGATCAAATTGATAAACAGTTGCGAATTTGTGCCGAGCTCGTAAAGCGCAGTCGAGGCTTGCGGCGAGCAGGCGCTGCCGCTTTGGATCTCTGTTTTGTAGGGCTTGGGGTATTTGATTTATTCTGGGAAAAGCACTTGAATCCTTGGGATACAGCTGCGGGTGCACTTATTGCTCAAGAGGCAGGTGCGGTCGTCACCAATCTTGAAGGTCATTCTTACAAAATCGAAATGCCTCATGTGGTTGCGGGAAATCCAAAGATTCATTCAGAGTTTATGAAATTGTATCGCAATCTTTGATTGGTCCTTTGGCCTGTCAAGCTGCTGACGAGCTCCTCTTCATTCATGACTTGATTGTGACAGATCCTCGACTTTAGTAAAAATGAAAATATCGCGAGTGTGATCTGAAATCGATTTGAATTTTCAAAAATGAAAAATTACGACCATTGTCTATATGGCATCGCGCTTGCTTCTGTATGTCAGCAAAGCCTTCTTTTCAAGGAGAACGACAGTGGCTGAAGACAATGCAGCGAAAGAAATCGCCCCGGCGAAAAACGATGCTCCCGCGCCCTCAAAACCCTTGATGCTCTACGTGCTGGTCATGATCAATATGGCAGTAGTTGGTGGCGTCGGCTTTATGGTTTTCAAATCCAATCAAGCTCACAATCATCAAACCACTATAGATGAAGTGACTGAGGGTGCAAAAAAAGACAATGAAGAAGAGAAGGCAAAAGAAGAAAAGGAGTTTGTCGGAAAAACAATTCCTCTTGAGACCTTCCTGATCAATCTGTCTGGTAGCCAAGGAAGAAAGCTTTTAAAGGTCAATATGGAGTTAGAAGTCGAAGGCGATAAGACTCCTGAGGAAATTGAAAAAAGAAAAGCTGCTGTTCGAGATATGATTTTACTGATTCTTTCGAGCAAACGTTATGAAGACGTTTCAACTAAAGATGGTAAAGACAGACTTCGTGACGAAATCAAAGAGCAACTCAATAGAGTTTTGAAAAAGGGCCTTGTTAAGCAGGTGTTATTTACTGAATTTATTTACAACTAACGAGAGTTGACGAACGGGGTTCACGGATGAATCAAGTATTATCACAGTCTGAAGTAGATGCGCTACTCGCGGCAGTGAATGAAGGCGAAGTGGGTGCTGAGACCTCATCAGGCGGTGGCGGCTCAAGTGGTGCTGATGATAAAGTTGTAGCGGTTTATGATCTAACAAGTAATGAGAGATCCATTCGCCAAAGACTTCCCCAATTAGATGTGATCTATGAAAAATTTATGCGATCTTTTCGGGTGTCGCTTTCCTCTGCTCTCCGTAAAATCGCAGCGCTTAATCATGCGAGCACGGAGTTTTTAAAATTTGGTGAATTTATCAATACCTTGCCGATGCCAACGTGTATGTCAGTTTTGCGTTTCAATGCATTGCGAGGTTCTGCCATTCTGGTAATCGAAAGCAAATTGGCCTATGCACTGGTCGATAGTTTTTTTGGTGGAGATGATCGGCCTTATACAAAAATTGAAGGAAAAGATTTTACGCCAATTGAACTTTCGATAGTTCGAAAAGTAGTTGAATTGGCAATTGATGATTTAGAAGAGGCCTGGAAGTCAGTAGAAGTCATCGATGCCAGTTTTGTACGAACCGAAGTCAATCCCCAATTTGTTGGGATAGTACCGCCCACAGATACAGTTATTTCTTCAATATTTGATGTCGAACTTGAGAATGCCAACGGAACAATTACGCTTGTCATTCCCTATTCAACCATTGAGCCAATTAAGCAGAAGTTGGCAACAGGCTTTCAAATTGAGAGCGATCAAGCTGATAAAAATCTGTGGACCAAAACCATTGAAGAGCAGCTTCTTGAAACTGATGTGACCATTCGGGTTGATCTTGGCGAGACCGAAGTGCTCTTAAGTGATCTTATGAAATTGAAGCCAGGGGATGTTATACCGCTCAATCAAGATGCGAATGGCGAATTCTGTGTTCAAGTCGAAGGCGTAAATAAATTCAAAGCTTATTATGGAATAAATCACGGATCAGTAGCGGTGCAGATTACATCACCGATCACAAAGGATTGAGGAGTAGGGTATGACAGAAGATAAAAACAACGTTTCGGAACTCCCAATTAAAGGCGACAAACGCGCAGAGGAGCGTTCGGGTAAAGAACGAAATCTCGATTTGATTTTGGATATTCCACTTAAAGTCACAGTTGAGTTGGGAAGAACTAAAATGTTAGTCAGTGAATTGCTGAATCTAGGACAAGGTTCTGTAATTGAGCTGAGCAAACTTGCCGGTGAACCCATGGAAGTTTTAGTAAACGATAAATTGGTGGCAAGAGGTGAAGCGGTCGTGGTCAATGAAAAGTTTGGCGTGCGACTGATTGACATCATTTCTCCTGCCGAGCGCGTGGAGCAATTAAAATGATTTCTTTAAAGTGCACAGTTGCCATTCTCCTTTCATTACTCGCTTCAAGTACTTTTGCAGCGACCAAAACAGGTGATGCGCCAACCAATCTTATGCAAGAGCGGGCGGAAGCTTTGACCGATGCCAAAGCCGATCTGACAGAAACGAAGACCCTGTTTGACTCGAAAGAAGTGAATCTCGATAAGATCCCAACAGTAAAAGAATCAGAAGTACCAGTTCATTTCGACGCCAATAAAGATAAGGCGTCCGAGAAATCGAGTTTACCTCGTGTGCTTATTTCGTTGGGTGTGGTTTTTGCTCTTTTAGCCGGTGCAATTTTTGTTCTAAAGAATTGGACAAAGAAGCGCCAGGGCACAAACGGCGGCTTAAAAATTCGAATGTTAACGCAACATCATTTGGGACCTAAAAAGAGCATTGCAATAATTCAAGTGGCCGGAGAGTCGATTCTGATAGGAATTACCGATCAAAACATTTCGATGCTTAAAACACTATCCCTGATTGATGATGAAATTCCAACTGGTCAACCCAATAAATTTGACGATGCACTTTATAATTATGAAGAAGAAGCCGGCGAAATTGGCAAACATTTCTCGCAAGCTAAGGAAGATGCGCAAACCGAGCCAGATGATTTTGCCCTTCGCGGGATTTCAGAAATTCGCGACGTGGTTTCACGTCGTTTAAAAGGAATGAGGCAGCTCGAGTGAAAAAAGCTCTTTTCTTTTTTTCATTCATCCTACTTTCATTATTGTTGGCGAGCAAAGCGGCTTTTGCTCAAGGAGTAACGCTTCCTTCGATCAATTTGGGATTTAAAAATACCGAAAATCCCAATGAAGTCGTTAATGCTATTAAAATTGTAATGTTGTTGACCATTCTATCTTTGGCGCCAGCGATTCTCATCATGATGACAAGTTTTACTCGCATTATTGTCGTCTTGTCTTTTGTCAGACAGGCATTGGGAACGCAACAAATGCCTCCCAATCAGTTGTTGGTTGGCCTCGCACTTTTTCTAACTTTTTTTATTATGGCTCCGGCCTTTAATCAAATAAATGACAATGCCTTGAAGCCATATTTGGACAGTAAGATCTCTCAAGAGCGTGCCATCGATGAAGCTTTGCTTCCGCTTCGAGCTTTCATGTGGAAGCAGACTCGAGCCGTAGATGTGAGTTTATTTATTCGGCTTTCTAAAATTGAAAAGCCTAAAACTCGAGCTGAAGTTCCGACAGCGGTATTGATTCCAGCTTTTATTATTTCGGAACTTAAAACCGCCTTTCAAATTGGATTTATTATTTATCTTCCATTTCTAGTAATAGATCTCGTCATCTCGAGCGTCCTCATGGCAATGGGCATGATGATGTTGCCTCCCGTTGTCATATCCCTACCTTTTAAAATCATGTTGTTTGTACTGGTTGATGGATGGACTTTGTTAGTTGGATCAATCGTTCAGAGTTTTGGTTGATTTTTTAGAGGGAGATATATGACCGAAGAACTTATTTTGAAATTAGGTCAAGATGCCATTCGAACAACCGTCATGATCTCGGCTCCGATATTGGGAGCCGCACTCATTACCGGCTTGATAGTAAGTGTTTTTCAAGCCATTACTCAAGTGAACGAAGCCACGTTGACCTTCATTCCAAAAATCGCAATTATTTGTGTGGTGATTCTCATTGCAGGACCATGGATGATCGATATCATGAGCCAATTTACCGTTGGCCTCTTCGAAAATTTAGCGACCTACGTTCGCGAATAGTATAACGAGGGGCGCACCACTCATGTTTCCAAATTTTCACTATGATGAAAATCAAATTCTTGTCTTGGCGCTCATACTTTTGAGAGTCAGTTCTTTTCTTTTTACTTGGCCGGTCTTCAGTGTTTTTAGCGTTCCGCGTCCTGCCAAAATTTTGCTGGCTGTCGTGTTGGCAATTTGTCTTTTTCCGGTGATTCCGCATGCTGATATTTCAGCTGAAATCTTGTCTTTGAATATAATTTGGTATGTGCTTCGCGAAGTATTTATAGGACTTTGTCTTGGCTTTTTCACAAGATTGCTATTCTTTACAGTGAGTATCGCAGGCCAACTGATTTCAACCAGCATGGGCCTTTCCTCAGGACAGATGTTTAATCCAGCACTTGGATCGCAGTCGACAACGACTGAACAATTTTTCACAACTCTCGCCACACTCTTATTTTTATCAATCAATGGTCATCACTACTTTCTTACTGGACTAGCACAAAGTTTTGACGTGATTCAAATCTCGAGCGCTGGCGCGAGTTTTGCTTTGTTTAAGGATATAGGAGAGGTCTTGCAAATGGTGTGTATTGCCGGAATAAAAATTTCAGCGCCAGTGATGATCGCGATTTTCTTTTTGAATGTTGCAATCGGAATCATTGGTCGTGTTGTACCACAGATCAATGTCCTGGTTACGAGTTTGCCTATTAATATCATGGCTGGATTTATTATTATTTTTTTGATGATTCCACTTTATTTGACAGAGGTGAGTTCAATTTTGAATTCTATGACGAATGTACTTTTTAAGGTGATAAAGGGATTATGACCGGAAAAGGCGACTGAGCCTAATTGGATTGCAAGAAGTAGTCGAATGTTAACCAGTACTTAGGAAGAGTTAATGGCAGAAACAGATCAAGAGCGTAATGAAGCCGCAACCGAACAGCGAAGAGAAGATTTTCGCAAGCGGGGCCAAGTAGCGCAAACGAAAGAACTTGGCTCGGTATTGACCCTGCTGAGTGTCGCGTTTTTGATGTGGCTCATGGGTCGATTTTTGTTAGTACAAGTTTCAGAACTCATAGCAATAACATTAAAATCTTTTGTGGTATCAGCAGCACGAAATGGCGACTATCTTCCGGCAATCATATTCGTTTCTAAAAAGGCTTTGTTCATTGGCGGACCAATTATTGCGATTTTAATGTTGATTCCAATTTTCGCAACCACTCTTCAAACTGGCCTTTTATATAATGAAGAGGCTTTACAGTTTGATTTGAATCGCGTGAATCCTCTGGAGGGACTCAAAAGAATATTAAGTCTTAAGGCCATAGTTGAAGGATTTAAGTCCATAGCTAAAATATTGTTAGTGGGCGCAGTCGTTTATTTTGTTTTGCGAAGCCAGATTTTGCAAATTCCATTTTTGATTGATATGGAGATCGCCCAGCTTTTAAGGTTTACCGGAGAATTGACCATTCGCCTGGTTTTTGCCGTCGGCATTTTTATGGCAATTTTAGCTGCGAGTGATTATTTTTTTCAACGCTGGGATCTTGAAAAGCAAATGCGTATGACCAAACAAGAGGTAAAAGAAGAACATAAGTCCCGAGAGGGCGATCCCATGATCAAAGCCCGGATTCGTCGCATTCAACGGGAAATGGCCAATAAGCGAATGATGGCGGATGTTCCTAAGGCGGATGTGATCATAACCAATCCGACTCATATTGCCTGCGCAATTCAATATGATCCCAAAAATATGATTGCACCGAAACTCTTGGCTAAAGGTGCGGATTTGATGGCCCAGAAAATCAGAGAGTTGGCAAAAGAGCACAACATACCGATCGTTGAAAACAAGCCACTGGCCAGAACCATTTTTAAAACCATGAAGATAGGTCACGCAATTCCGAGAGAACTCTTTACTGCAGTGGCTCAGGTCCTGTCATACGTCTATAAACTCAAACGCAAAAAGGTTTTTTAATAAATGAATTTAGAGCAGCTATTTCAGTTTTTAAAACGCTTTGAACGCTATACTAAAAATGTGGATCTATTAGTAGCGATCACTTTGATTGGCATTCTTGCCGTCATGATGATTCCGCTTCCGCCAGTTTTGCTTGATATTGCTTTGACCCTATCTATTAGTTCGGCTCTTCTTATATTGATAGTTGCACTTTACACCACGCGAAGTCTCGACTTCAGTGTTTTTCCTAGCCTTTTGTTGATTACAACGCTATTTCGACTCGCACTCAATGTAGCGACAACCAGACTCGTGCTCACGCACGGCCATGAAGGTGGACAAGCTGCAGGTGCGGTGATCGAGGCCTTCGGTAATTTCGTGGTCGGTAATAATTATGTCATCGGATTCATTGTCTTCGTTATTTTAGTTGTCATTAACTTTGTCGTTATCACCAAGGGTTCTGGTCGAGTCGCAGAGGTTGCAGCACGTTTCACTTTAGATGCGATGCCGGGTAAACAGATGTCAATTGATGCGGACCTAAACGCAGGATTGATCAACGAAGAGCAAGCTCGTAAACGCCGTAAAGAAATTGAAGCTGAAGCGGATTTTTATGGAGCCATGGATGGAGCGAGTAAGTTTGTAAGAGGAGATGCCATTGCCGGCATCATCATTACAATCGTCAATATTGTTGGCGGACTCTTGGTTGGAGTTATTCAACATGGTCTCGATGTCGGAACGGCGGCTGAGTACTATACAAAGTTAACCATAGGTGATGGACTGGTTTCGCAAATTCCGGCCCTCATTATATCAACTGCCGCAGGTACAATTGTCACGCGCAGCTCTTCTGGAAAAGACATCGGAAACGAAGTTGTTTCACAACTTTTTCTCAATCCGCGCGCGGTGGGAATAGTTGGTAGCGTGATGGGTTTATTGGCGATGGTGCCTGGTCTACCAGGAATTCCTTTTTTCACCATTGGTGCTTTTATGGGAGGCCTTTCATGGGTCCTCACTCGCTATAAATCAGAAGCAAAAGATAAAGAGAAAAAACTTCAAGATGACATCGCATCAAAACCTGAAAAAGAAAAAATTGAAAATCTACTGCCACTTGATTTAGTTGAGCTCGAAGTGGGTTATGGATTAATCAATATCGTTGAAAGTGAACAAAGTGGTGATTTGCTCGAAAGGATTGTCAGCATTCGCAAGCAGTTTGCGATCGATTTGGGAATCATAGTTCCGAGTATTCATATCCGCGATAATCTTCAGCTTGAGCCCGGCGAATATCGGGTCATGATCAAAGGCAATAAAGTTGGCGGTGGGACTTTGCGGCCTGACTCACTATTGGCGATGGATCCTGGAAATGTAACCAGTCAAATGGATGGCACGCCAACAAAAGAGCCAGCATTCGGTTTGGATGCATTGTGGATCAGTCGTTCGCAGCGCGAAGAAGCCGAGATGGCCGGCTATACGGTGGTTGATTTGCCAACCGTTATGGCCACGCACTTGACTGAAATCATTAGAGGACATGCACACGAGCTTTTGGGTCGACAGGAAGTTTCGAACTTGGTTGAAAACTTTAAGAAGCAGTATCCGAAAGTGATTGAAGAGCTCATTCCGGAACCTTTGCATCTTGGAACTGTAGTGAAAGTCTTACAAAGTTTATTGCGAGAGCAGGTTTCAATTCGAGATCTATTAACTATTTTTGAAAATCTGGCGGATGAAGCAACACGAACCAAAGATGCAGAACTTCTAACTGAAGGAGTTCGCAAAGCTCTGTCGAGGAGTATCACTGCGAAATTTAAGACCGATGATGGCAGCGTTTCAGTGGTTAGTCTCGAACCTCAGATAGAGGAATTAATTGCCAACTCACTTCTTCAAACTGAACAAGGCGTTCAACTTGTCATGGATCCTAAAGTAGCGCATCAAATGATTGAAAGTATTGCGGCAACTATTGAATCGCATCCAGAGATTGCTTCACAACCAATTTTACTTACGAGCCCAACTGCTCGTAGACATTTGTTTAAGCTCACATCGCGATTTATTCCTCAATTGATCGTGCTATCACACAATGAATTATCGGCAGAAGCAAAGATTGCCTCTGTTGGTACCGTAGCTTTACGTGGGGAGTTTGCGCATGCAGGTTAAAAAATACACCTCCAAAAGTATGAAAGAAGCTTTGCGTTTGATTAAGGAAGAGCTCGGCCCAGAAGCCGTGATTTTAGCAGCAAGAGACATTAAGAGCGGACCTGGTCAGGGCGAAGTCGAAGTCACCGCGGCGGTTAGTGAATTCACTTTACATAAGAAGAAATTTAGTGAATCGCGAATGGATACTGGGACAAAAGCGCGCTTTCGAAATACGGCAGCAAAATCTCAAATCAATATTATCGAAAAAATCGTCGATCGCAGACTCGCTGAGAATAAAAGCCAAAGTAATTCGTCATCACTGGCAAAAGTGTTGGGAATTGATGGTCGAAGTGAGCCAAACTATAGGGCTGACCGGTCGGCCCACTCTCCTGTTGGTCAGCTGAAGAGGAATTTAACTTCTGTATCCTATATTGATATTCCAGATGAAGAAGATTTCAATTCTCAAGCACCCCAGGCACCTGCTTATCAAGTGCCGCGGACTCAACATCCACAAGCTCAAGCAATGAGTGAGTCCGCATCGCAATTGTCTTCTAAATCTCTCAGTCGAATTCGAAACGCGGCGAAAGAAGCTTTCTCTGCCGGAATGAGTGCACTTGAAAGTAAACCAGTAAAAAATAACTATGCACATATTACAAATGATCCCAATGATGACTTTCGCTTTGAAAAAATAGCACCAAAGGCTCCGTCGGTCGCAGCAGTCACTCCGCCGCAGGCAACTACTTCGACTGCAATTCGCACGGAACAAATTGAAGTATTGCAGACTGAAATTGTGAGACTGCAGTCGTTGCTCAAGCAAAATCAAGTGGTCAAACCCACAGTTCACTCTCACCCAGGTGCCGAATATGGAATTCATTTTGAGTTGAGCTTTATGTTTCAAAAGCTTTTAGAAAGTGGTGTGAGCACCGAATTGACTTCAGAAATATTGTTGCAGGCGCAAAAGGAAATGGATGCTTTGCAAATGAAAAAGCGCCCTTTAGTAGACGCTTACGTTGCGCGCTGGATATTGACCAATACCCAAATTAGCAAAGATGCATTTCAGGGGCGTACTCACCTTTTTGTTGGGCCCGCGGGTAGCGGTAAAACTTCAATGTTGGTAAAGTGGGCAAGCTA
Organism: Bdellovibrionales bacterium; assembly: GCA_043739185.1. Taxonomy (GTDB): domain Bacteria; phylum Bdellovibrionota; class Bdellovibrionia; order Bdellovibrionales; family JAMPXM01; genus JAYTQQ01. The sequence continues at coordinate 48,268 of JAYUEN010000332.1, read as the reverse complement.
TTTGAGCCTCAAGAGAAAAAAGCGAATTGCCATATTGACGACGGACACCCTTAAAGTGGGTGCAGTCGATCAACTTAAAATCTATGCGCAAATTCTAAATGTTCCTTTTGTCGTTATTCATTCGCAAGCAGATTATGAAGGCCTACTTTCTCGCTTTGCCCATATTGATCATTTCTTAATTGATAGTCCCGGCATGCAGCTCCGAGATTTAGACGAAATCGATTTTTTAAGATCAATACTACCGCCATCAGAACTGGCTCCAGTAGCTCATCTCGTCTTAAATTGCATAGCGAAGGATAGTGATAGTCTCGACAATTGCAAACGCTTTCGCTTGGCATCTTTTCAAGATTTAATTTTTACCAATTTGGACCAATCTATTCAACACGGGGTCATTGTCAATGTAAGTCGAGCGCTTCATATTCCACTCAATTCATTCGGAATTGGAAATTCAATTCCCGAGGATTTTGAAGAGGCGACGAAAGAGCGAATATTAGATTTAATTTTTAAGCTGACCCGCATTCAAAGAGGAGTTAACGGCCATGGGATTTAGTCAAACAGAGTCTACAGAACGACATTCAAATTCGACACGCACCATAAGTATCACTTCAGGGAAAGGCGGCGTGGGAAAATCGACCATCGTGGTAAACCTGGCAAAAATTTTGCACAAGAGAGGCTATCGGGTTCTGATTTTAGACGGTGATCTTGGCATGGCCAATGTGGATATCATGCTCAATGTAAGAGCCAAAAAAAATATCTATGATCTCATTAGTGGGGAATCTCAGCTGCAAGAAATTTTAGTAGAGGTCGACGATGGCTTGACTCTCATACCAGGCGGAAGTGGTCTATATGATTTGCAAAATTTGAGTGTTTTTGAACGCCAATTTTTACTCGATCAAGTGAGTGGTCTTGGTAAAAAATATGATTATATGTTAATTGATACTTCACCCGGCATTGATAACAATGTTCTTTATCTCAATGCAGCGGCACAAGAGATTTGTGTTGTGATCAATCCAGACCCTTCAAGCTTTGCCGATTCTTATGCTCTTATAAAGGTCTTGAATCAGCGTTGCCGTGAAAATAGATTTTCGATTGTCTGCAATCAAGTTCGCGATGAGCAAGAAGGTGTTAAACTTTTTCGTAAGCTAGACGAAGTTGTACAGAAGTTTCTTTACGTAAGCCTAGATTATAAAGGATCGATTCCATCGGATCTCAATTTGAGACAGGCCACAAAGAACCAACAATTGGTTTCTCAAGTCTATTCGCAGAGTCCCTCAGCACAGGCCCTTGTCAAGCTGGCCCAGAAATTCGAAAGCTACCAGGCTTTAGATGAGTGTAAAGGAAATCTACAATTTTTCTGGGAGCAGCTCGTTGGAGTGGCATGAAAAGAATTAGACTACCGACTGTGTTCTCAATTTGATAAGCTAAGATAACTGGTTAGATAAATTTATTTGAGGGTGGTTCAATAATGTCTGGTAACGGTGTCATTAGAAAGTACAAAGAATCTCCGAACAAGATTACCCAACAAGAAAAAGATAAGCTCGTCATTGAGTATGCCCCCTTGATAAAGTTTATCGCACAAAAAATTGCGGTTCGCTTGCCTTCAAATATCGAATTAGACGATCTCATATCAAGTGGTGTCATTGGCCTTATGGATGCCATCGATAAATATGATCCGACTCGAGACAATAAATTCAAAACCTACGCAGAGTTTCGAATTCGAGGCTCCATTCTCGATGAACTCCGTGCGCAGGATTGGGTTCCAAGATCGGTTCGCGACAAAGCAAAACTCTTAGATCGTACAATGGTTGAACTTGAAGCGGTCTATGGACGAGCGGCGACAGATGAAGAGGTTTCTACAAAGCTCAATATGAGCATTGAAGAATTTTATGACCTCGTCAATCAAGTGCGTCCCGTAAGCGTACTTTCGATTGATGACTCGACGACTTTTAGCAATGTTGATAAAAAATCGATCCTCAATATTCTAGAGGGATGTGCGCTCAATAATCCATACAATCAATTGAGCATGAAGTCCGTGAAGGACATTGTGACCAAAGCAATCGAAGAGCTGCCAGAACGACAAAGACTCGTACTTTCTTTGTATTACTACGAAGATCTCAACTTAAAAGAAATTGGCAAAGTATTGAGAGTTACGGAAAGTCGAGTGTCACAGCTTCACGCTCAGGCCGTAAGCCGATTGAGAGCAAAATTAACTCAAGTTTTCAATGCTAGTGAGCAAGAAGCTTCATAAGCAAGCTGATCAAAACATCTTCGTTTCATTGAACTTAAATTCATTTTGAGATTTTCATCTTATGACTTTGTTTCAAAATAAAACCCTGTAGAGGCCTTTAAATCAAGGCACTCGTCTTTGATCCTGTTCCCAAGCACTTAGGCTTGTTTTGCGCTCCGCAAGATTTAAGTCCAAATCCCAATCAGCCGAATCATTCTGTAGTGATAAAGCGAGCTAATAAGCTAAGAAAGCTAGGCTTTTGAGTCCGTGTTTGGTTTGAAAAAAGAATCCTGTTTTGGAGAGTTTGATGTTGCAAGCTAAATATTTCGTATCACATGATGGTCAACAACTGGGTCCGTTCACAGTTGCTGAAATCAATGCGAAAATACAAAACCATGAATTGCATGTCAGTGATTATATCTTTGATGAAGTCGCTGCGGACTGGTTTATGATTGTTGCCTATCATGCTTTCGCTGATTTGATGCAATTTGCAAAGCCAGTTCAGCCCCCTAAGATTGAACCTAAAAAGTCGGCGTCAGATGTTCCGGAATGGTTTATTTTGAAAGGTCAAAACCGCTTTGGCCCTTATACTTTTTTTGACATTGTTAAGCTTCTACAAGGTCGCTCACTTTTTGAGTATGATTATGCTTGGAATCCAAATCTTGAAACTTGGCATTTGATTGCAGACCTTGAAGAATTCAAAGCGGACAAAATCAAAGCCCTAAAGTCTTCTACGTATCCAGAATTAACTGAAGTGTTTTTTCGTCGCAGACACGGTAGAGCCAATTATGGAGCATCACTTATTGTCCATAATAATTCAAAAGTATGGAAGGGAAAGAGCTTTGAAATATCAGCCGGCGGAGCAGGAATTGAATTAGAAAGTGGCCAACTTCAAATCGGGCAAGCGGTCAGTGTTCATTTTAAGCCCGGGGACGATGTTCCGCCATTCAATGCAAAATGTGAAGTTGTGAGCGCTCGCAATAGCAGTAAAGAAAAAAATAAGAGTGTCATTTACGGAATTAAGTTTTTGGAATTAACACAACAAACGCAAGATTACCTTGCACAGTTTACAGAAAAAAATGTGAGAGCTTCGTAGAGAAAGCAAAAAATACTAAATCGCCTTTTATGCAGCATGTACTCTCCCTAAGGCGCAAGAAGATAAAAGAGTTTTTATCTTGGGGAGATTTTCAAATGAGAAGTAAACAACTTGATTTGACAGCCATAAAATATATTTTTGGATTCCTTAACTGCTTACTTAGCTTGAGTTGTACGCAACAGAATTTTGACCTGACCCCTCAGGGCAGCAACTTCGTTCAAAGCGTAAAATACAATAGACAAGCAGATGTGCTCATTGTGATGGAGGCTTCTGGTGCGATGGACCAGCAAAGACGCTATGATGCGATCTCTTCGCAAATTCCTGCCTTGGTGCAGGTCTTAAATGCCGCGAATTTAGATTATCATATTGCAGTGACCACCATGACTCCGCGATTTCAAGATCCACAAACTCAAATGACAATCGGAGATGGTGGCCAATTCATTTCGCGAGGTGATGGCGCTCCGGTTATTTTGAATTCTGGCTTAACTGGCCTTTCTAATATTTTATCAAATCGCTTGTCATTCAATACGGGTGATTTTCTTTCGCCCGTCAATTTTGGCCGCCTTGCTGTACAAAATGCCTTGAGTGCTCCACTTATAAACGGAGCGAATTCTGGCTTCTTAAGACCCAATGCGCTTCTCAATGTCATATTCATTTCTTCTAAAGACGATGATGTGAACAATACCTCACCAATTGACTTGGTATCGTTTTTAGACAAACTCCGCCCACCGATAGCAACCACAGGTCAACGAAGTTGGTTGGCTCATTATGTTGGCGTCCTATCAAGCAGCGCGAGCGATCAATGCGCCTCAGGCCAATGGAATTTTCGATCGCCCGGTTTAAAGTTCTTAGATATTGTAAATGCTTCGGGCGGTACGCAATCAACCATTTGTTCTACAGATCTCACCCTGGCCGTTCAACAAGTACAAGCGCGCATTCTCGAAATCGTAACGGCTTATTATTTAGATCAAAAGCCCAATCCCGCTACAATTGTTGTACATGCAGGTGGGGTATTGGTTCCCCAGGATGCCGCAAATGGCTGGACCTATGATGACAACATTCAATCTATTGTCTTTCACGGCAAGGCCATTCCTCCGGATGGAACTCCATTTCATGTTGATTTCACCCCGGCGAGTATAAAATGATTCTTCGCTTTTGGGTTCTCCTCATTTTATTGACAGGAAATTTTCAAATGGCCTTGGCGGGTCAAAAGGATAAGCCTAAGGAAGTTCCGGTAGAGGAGCAACTTAAGTTCAAAGACGGAGATGAAAAGGGCAATGATATGAAGGCCCTAAAAACTGAAATCTTAGTTGAGAATAGCGAAAAGCGGGCACTGGCCCAACTTCAGAAGCTCTTAGAGAAAAATCGCGGTCGCAAATTAGAACCTGACATTCTTTATCGTCTTGGGGAACTTTATATGCGCCGAGCGCGCAGCGAGCGTTTCTTTGAGATTCATCGCAACGACAAAGAAATTATGAATTTTCTTCCCTCAGTAGTGAAAGAGGGTGCCGAAAAAAATCAAATCAAAAAAGCAATTGCGATTTATGAGGACATTCAAGAGCGATTTAGAAGTTATAGAAATCTAGATATGATTGTCTTTAATGAAGGCTATGCACTTGAACAATTGGGCGACGATAAAAAAGCCGAAAAAATTTTTGAACATTTGATCGCAAGCTTCCCCAATTCGCCTCTATTACCAGATGCCTTTATGTCAGTAGGCGAATTGAACTATAAAAATAAGAAGTTTGAAATCGCATTGCAAAAATTTAAACAAGTGCGCAAATACACGGAGGCTCGGGTTTATCCCTATTCAATTTACAAAGGTGCTTGGTGTTACTACAATTTGCAAAATACACGAGATGGCCTCAAAGAACTCGAAGCCGTAGTTGAATATGGCGCGAAAGTCGCAGAGCTGAAGCTGGATGCAAAGTTAGATCTTCGCAAAGAAGCTCTAAATGATATGACACTTTTTTATTCAGATGTAGGTTCGAGTACAAACGCGGTTACCTATTTTGTGACTCAAGCAAGAGAGCTAGATCCGGCTCCAATGCTCATTCGCCTTTCTGATCTTTATGATCGCGGTTCAAAGTTTGCGGACATTGAAATTCTACTTTCTAAATTTATACAAACTATGCCCAATAACGAATTGGTTGCAAGTGCACGTGAACGCCTCATTTGGAACGACGAACATCTCAAGCAACGCAAAAAAGTGGTTGAGCAAATGCTTGCACTCAATCAGCTTTGTCAAGATCGCATGGTAACTGCGATCAAAGCCGGAACTGGCCATAAAGAGGATCGCTCCGAATGCCAAGAGCGTGTGACCGATGCGAGTAAAAAGCTCGCGCAGAGGTGGCATGCCCTATGGAAGAAGAAAGCCAAAGAAGATGATCTTCTCACAAGTGCCGAGGTGGCGTACCAAGTTTATCTCAGAAACTATGATCCCAAAGATGAAGAGCAGAACCAGTTGCGAATGTCCTATGGCGAACTTCTTTTTCAAGAAGAGAAGTTTCGCGAAGCCTCTGTTCAGTATGCTAGCATTGATAATTTTCATCCGGACGCCAAATTAGGAGTCGATGCTGCTTACGCCGCAATTTTAAGTTTAGAGAGAGCGACCGCTAATAAGTGGAGTGATTCCGATGAAAAGAGTTTTGACAGTTTGGCAAATATTTATTTAACAAAATATCCAAAAGCTGAATTTGCACTCGACATTGAGTTTAAAAAATATTTCATTGCTTATGAAAAGGCGCGCTACGATGAAGCGGCTGCCGGATTTAAAAAGATCGGCTGGGGAACTGCCGATAAGAAGAAATTCGGACAGGAAAAGATTTTAAAGTCTCAAGATCTTTATCTTGATATATTGAACATTAAAAAAGACTATAAGACTCTAAAAGAAGCTGCCAATGTATTGCTTAAAAAGACTATGGATAATGGTCGAACTCTTGTGGTTGAGAAGATATACAGAGAAGCGTATTTTGCAGAAATCCAAGGTTTTGAAGAAAGTGGCGATAGCAAGAAGGCAATTGAAGCCTATAAGAGATTTGCCGTCGAACAAGGTAAATCGGATCTGGGCCCTAAAGCATGGTGGAATGCCTCGCAAATTGAATTTAAGACCGGTGATCTTTTAGCCGGTTCAAATACTTGTCATGAAATGTCTAAAATGTTTCGCGATAGCCCACAGGTTAAGGACTGCTTAACTCGAGCGGCCGGAGCTTATGAAACTCTCGCTCGCCTTGATTTGGCAGCAAAAGTATTGATGGATCTCTGCGAGTTTGACAATGCCAATGAAAATAAATGGCGTGAATTGGCAGCCGACTTTTTTGCCCTCAGCCGCAATCGCCATTTGGCAATTGGTATGTATGCCAAGCTGGCTGAAACACGAAAAGACCAAAAAGAAAAACTTGTATTGGTTGAGAAACAACTTGAGCTGGCCAAGCTCGATTCAAACTCAAAGCAAGTTTCAGAACTCAAACGACAAATTTCAAGTTTTGGAGTTGAGCCCGAAGCGAGTCTCATTGTCCTAGAGCAAGCTGAAGAAAAGTTTGCCACCGGGGATTTTACAACGGCATTTAATTTGGCTAAGAAAATAATTGGTAAAGATGGTATTCCAAAAAACTTTTTGGCTCGGGCTAGATTTGTGCAGGCACAAGTACTTGACGATGAGTTTAAAAAACAAAGTGTCAAGGCCCGCATTGAGAAAGTTGCAACTGTACTCGCCATTAAAACTGAAAAACTTGAAAAAGCCCAGAAGGCCTATCAGGCCGTTATTGAATACGGAGATCCAGAGTATTCAGTAATAGCTATTCAACACCTCTCGGGCTGTTATCTTCACTATGCCCAGGCCCTTAAGACACTGCAATTGAGCGGTGAAGTGAGTGAAGCAGATCGTGCCGCCTTTCATAAAGAAATTGAAAATTTAATTACTCCTATGGAGGAAAAGGGCATCGACAGTTTGAACCAGGCACTTCAAGCGGCCAAAAAAATTCATCTCTTCAATCAAACGGTGGTCAATATTCAACGTGAACTAGATAAATTGAATCTCAAATCGGAACCACTTCCTCTTGGCCAAATTCAAAATCCACCCATGTATTTACCGAGAAGAAATTTAAATTTTGGTGGTTTGGCAAATATGGGAGGCTTCTAATATGAAATCAGCCCTCATAAGCTTATTCTATTCGATCTGTGTGGGTGCTTTGACTCTAGGTTGTAGCAATCAGGGAGTGAAAGAAACTCATTTGGCATCGCCTTCTAAAACTTTGATCAGCGATCATAAAAAGATCAATACCGATCTTTATTTTGAATCGTTTGAATTTAAACCCTTCGTTTTTTCAAAATCGACAGGTCATTGCTTGCAAGTTGCTGAGCTCAAGGGTCGTGATTGGAAGGCTCTTCTTGAAAGTATTAATAATTGCGCGCAATCGAATCAATGGCTAAGTGTTGAATCCATCGCACAGGAATTGGTAAAAGCAAATGTGGATTCACCCTGGGGTCCTTATTATCTGAGTTTGGCCGCAGAATATGAAAAAGATTTGCCGCGAGCATTGTGGATGATTGATCTCGCTTTGAAAAAGGCCTCTTCGCAAGTGGCGATTCTGCAATACCAACGGGGTCGAATTCTTTGGTCGTTAGATCAAAAAGATGCTGCCTATAAGGAAATGGACTTAGCTGCAAAGCTAGATAAGAAAATGTTTGATGCTAAATTGTTTTTAGCTGAAATTGCTTATCATGAATTGGATTATAAAACCGCAGATCAGAGATTCAAAGAAGTACTCAGCGTTGATAGCAAGAACTACGCAGCCCTTGTCGACGGCGCTGAATGTGCCATTCGCCTTGGAGATTCAAAGAGTGCCGCAAACGACCTAGAAATGGCCGTCTCTGCCCATCCTGAGAGTTTGCAAAATCGAGTTCGCCTGGCTCAGGTTTACGAAGATATGCAAAAAGAAATCGAGTTCGCCCTGTCGGTTTACAAAGCACTGAAAGAAGCGATTTCAAAAGGTCAGGTGCATGAACATTCAAGTCTTGATTTAAATGAGAAAATTAAATCTTTAGAAGCCAGCCTTTCTAAAAAATTAATCGAAAATGCTTCCAAAACGGATGGGGCCAAAGCTAAGCGTGGAGCTGCTAGTAAGCCTTGAAGGGGGAATTATGAAATCCAAAGTCACAAACCAATCATTGTGGACGATTCTGCTGGTCACGTCTCTGTTAATAACTTCTACAGTTTCAGCCAAGACAGTGAAGTATCGTAAGACACAAGATGTAAATTTTGATGAGACAAATATTGACGGCGTCGTTCGTAATCCAGATGGAGCCTATCTCGTGCAAAAACGAGGCATTGACTTCATGCCGCTCTATAAAGTTAGGCGCAATTTTGACGAAAACATTAAAGAGTCGGCTTATTACATTAAGTAGAGACCTCAGGCTGGAGAGTTTATGAAATCGTTGGCAGGCATGGCATCGCAAAGTTTTTCAAAGTTAAAAAACAATTCGCGCATTTGTTGCGCTTTTGTTTTAACTGGTGTTTTTGCTGCACAATCGAGTTTTGCGGCAGATTCAAAAGCGAGCGCTTCAGCTCCGGCAGCTACACCAGCTCCGGTGTCAACACCTGCAAATTCTGATAAGCTCGACGTTTCTGATTTAGAAAAAAAATACTGGTCAGCAAAGGACACCGATTTTTCTGTCGTGCAAAATCGCGCTTACACCAAAGCTAAGAGATTTGCATTTGCGGCGACCTACGGACCAGTTGTCAATGATGCGTATTCAGATGGCTTTTCATATAATTTGTCGGTGCAGTATTTTATAAATGAACGCTCCGGAATTGAATTGCAGTATTTAAGAAATATCACCAAAGATAATAATGCAGTGAACGTTTTCAATAATGACTATGGAACTCGTCCTGACTTCGACCGAACTATTGGCTATATGGGAGTGAATTACAATTGGATTCCGATCTATGCCAAAATGAGTTTAATGAATACCAAGATTCTTTATTTTGATATGGCTTTCAGTCCTGGATTCGGAGTGACTCAATATGAACAGCAGAGAAACAATGCCCCGAGCGTCGGGAAATCGGCCCCCACCTTTTCACTCAACGTCACTCAACATTTTTTTCTGACAAATAATTTTGCGATTCGCGGTGAATTTCAAAATCGCTGGTTCAATGCCGACGTGATTAGTTACAAGACCCCCTATAATAGTCTTCGAACCGAATTTTCGCATGATACGAACTTAGTGTTTGGAATCGATTACTTTTTTTAGTTTGAGAGAGATTTTATGAAAGCTCAGAATATGAAAATGTTATTTAGTTTGGGCTTGAGTTTAAGCCTTGCTATCGTATTTTATTCGCAGAATACATTCGCACGCCATGAAGACTCGGCCGGCGTTTATAAGGCTCAGGCATACCAAGAGCGTGCGGTCCGCACCCTTGATTCCGTTGTGACTTCATCTACCAAAGAGTCTCAAGCGCTTCAAGCAAGTCCAGCCAAAGTATCAAGCCTTCAGAGTCAGGCGCCGGCATCTGTCACGGCAAAAGTTATTTCTCAAGTAAAGAATTTTTTCTTTGGAAATGAAAAGCCAGCCTCAATTCAAGCCAAGCCAGTTGCAGTAACACAACCACCGGCGGCTGCAACGGCGCAAAATTTGAAACGAAATCCAAGCTCAGATAATTCGAGTGTGTGGACGGCTCCGAGCGCTCCGCTTGTGCAAGTCCAGGCTCCAATGAAAACACATGATGTCGTTAAAAACCTAGCATCAAATAAGGCAGGCGTTGAGACTTATGAAATCTCGAGCTCAAAAATTCCCTATTTAGAAATCAACAAAGAAGTTAAGATAAGTGCACAAAGTTACGCTTTGTCTGATAGTTTTCAAAAGAAATTTTCAGACTTTGCTGTTGCACCTCTGTCGACTCCTGAGACCTTGACGGATAAAGAGGTACAAGGACTAACTAAGATTTCAGCGGCTTTGCCCAATTCACAATTCGCAAAGATGACTCCTGCTCATTTCACACCGATATCTCATGCTGAGCTTGATAAATTAAAGTGGCTCTCAGGTATTGAATCACCTCTCAAGCTTGTTAAATACCTTCCGCTTACGACTGAAGAAACGCGTCTCTTAAATGGTATTCTACTTTTCAAGCAAGGCGATCGTTGTGCCGTGGCGGTGAGTTTGTTTCATCCACTTACTAAAACGCCATTTTATGAGAGCGAAGGAAATTACTACCTTTCAATGTGTTCAAAACAGCTGGGGCTTATGACTGATTTTTATGAGAAAGCACGACGAGTCTTTGAAGCTGAAGACCTGCATTATAGCAAAAAGCTTTTTAAAGAATTGAGCCAAGATGTTCCTCCCGAAGTAATTGATGGCCTCGGTAAGGCATTATTTAAACTCTCATCAAATAAAAAGGCGTTTGAAGACGTAGATCCTATAGTAAAAGGGAATGTCTATTATATATTGGCGAATTTTGGCGCCAAAACAGAGCGATTCAAAACCACACTAAGTTATGCGCAATTGGTGCCTGAAAAACATCCTAAGTATTTAGAGGCGCAATTTTTAAGAGCTTTGGCCGAGTATGAAATTGGTGATCGTTCGAAAGCGCTACAAATTCAAGAAGGGCTTATAAAACAACTTTCACTCGAAAAGAAAAACGAAGAATTTCAAGCCTTGGTTGCATTGAATTTGGCCCGAATGCAATTTCAAGAAAAGAAATTCAAAGAAGCCCGTGAGAACTTTTTGAAGGTTTCAAAAGATCATCCTTTGTGGGTTCAAAGTTTAACCGAAATGGGATGGTCACAGTTAGAAATGTCTGACTTTAGCGGGGCCATTGGCAATATGTATTCGGTGCAGTCGCCGTTTTTCAATGCGGTTTATAAACCTGAGAGTTATGTCATTCGTACCATTGGGTACCTGAATCTATGTCAATATGGCGATGCCTACAAAACCTTGAGCGTGCTTGAGAAAATGTATCGGCCCTATTTTGATAAGATGGTTGCCTATCAGACCAGTGGGGGCCACGCAGTTTATCAAACTGTTAAAACCTATATTACTTCGAAAACCTCAAGTGAAACTGATGGCTTGCCCGGCCCGATCATTCGTGAAATGGCAAGGCATAAAGATTTCTTGGTCCGCCAATTGGCCTTGAATCGTCAAGCCGAGGAACGCGATATTTACGCTCGTTTAGACAAAGACGTTGAAACCAGTTTAGCAAGAGCTCAGGCGACCATTACAAAGTCTCGAACTCGAATCGAAGTGGTCAAGAAGCAACTGATTGCAATCGGAAATATTGCGGCTCAAGCAGAACTGAAACACGATCTCGAGAGTGAACTCGAGCGCGAGTTTAAAAATCTCAACTCGCAGTTTTTTCAAATCGACCTTTTCAATGATGCCAAGAAAGCAGTTTCAGCCTACCGGGCTGAATCGGTTAAGTTGGCTGAAGAGAGAATTGCTTCAAGTAAAACAGATCTTGAAATTACTTTGAAGAAGCGCTTAACCAATATGAAAGAAGATCTCATTCGAATTTTAGACAATAATGAACTGCTACGTTATGAAGTCTACTCTGGCAGCGGAGAAAATATTCGTTTTCAAGTTGCCGGCGGCGAAAAATCGAATCGGGTTCCGGCAAGTGTGATGCCGAAATCAAAAAGTCTTCAATGGGATTTCGATGGGGAATACTGGGAAGATGAAATTGGCCACTACCGATCTTCACTTAAAAATAATTGTCCAGACAGCAAGCAAGCTCGTAACGGAGGAGACCAGTGAAAAAATCAAATCTACATTCTAAAATAATCGCCATGAGTTATACGATAGTGGGTATTCTTTGCCTCGCCGCTTCAGCAAGCGGAGAAACCAATATTTCTGAAAAGGTCGTTCAGTTAAAAGAAAATGTGAGCTCGAGCAAAGTGAATCTCAAGCAATACGAGGACAATCTTAAAATTGTAGATCAGAATATTAAAGAAACTCAATCGGCGCTCAAGCAGCTCGAAAAGCAAAAGCTGGCGATTCGAAAACAGTTAGAGGACTCTCAAAAGGGAAAGTCCGGAGTCGAATCCTCAAAAAAGCAGGTACAAGGATTTATGAAATCCGAACAAGATAAAATGGATCTTGAAAAAAAGCAAATTGAAGACTTGAAGGCATCACTTGCAAAGTTAGAAGCAAATCAGCTCAAGCGGGCAGAAAATATAACGGCATACCAAGCGAAACTTCAAAGTATGGAGGCTGAACAAGGCAACTGGCAAAATCATCATCAGGAAATAGTTGATCTCGAAAAGGCATTGCTTGAAAAGCTCGGACAAGCTCAAAAAGATCAAAAGGCCCTAAATGAAAAGAAAGTGAGCTACGAACAAGAAGTAACTAAATGGAAAAAGCAACAACGACTTTCCGAGCGGAATTACGCAAACTTCAAAGATTTGAAGGATGAATAGCATCCCATCAAGGGTTGGCTTCAACTAAAAAGCGAATCACTTCAGCAGGTGATTCTTCAGGCGCCCGGTGGGACACGCCCTCGGCGCGATAATAAGAACCACGATTTCTGATCAAAACTCTCTCAAAGAGATTGGTTTTATCGATTGCTGGCAAAACCAAATCTGCAAGGCCATCAAAGAAATTTACTTTTGTATTGATTGACAATAAACTATCGGCCAGATCATTGCTAAGGCCACTAAATAAATTATAGGCCGATGTGACCTCTGCTAAATTAAAAGCCCCATCGGTTTGGCTTGCAAATTCGCCCGACAGACTCAACTGCTTAAGAAGCTCAATAGGCGGAAGTTCACGGCTTGGAGTAGGACCAGAAATATTCTTAAGTCGTATAAAAACTGAACTAAAATCTGTTCCGTAGTTCTCGTCTTGTAAAAGTGGATTGATCAAATCAAGTGAGGCGATTTTCTCAGGGGCGGTTTCGTGTAAATAAATCGCTGTTTGAATGCTGACGCTCGCTCCGTATGAGTAGCCGACAAGGGCCATGCGACTCTTGTCAATATTGAGTTGATTGAGAACTGAAATCAAATCTTTTGCTTGATCTGAAACCTGAATAGGCTCAATCAAAGGAGAATTCGAGACGAGTCTGCCCTGACCCTTTAATTCAATTCGGATTGAGCCATAACCTAGTGGTATCAGGCCGTCCTCAATTTTTTTAAAGCTATCAATATCAGAATCAAGGCCACCAATAAAAACAAAGCTTACTTTTTTGCGATCGCTTGGCTCAACAAAATGAACCGGAAGTCGCTTGCCTGAAGCACTTAAAAGATAAAGCACCGCAGTAGGATCATGTGCTGGATCATTTGAGGGATCATTGTTAGTTGAGGTTTCGATGCGAACAGCTTCTTCGCGCAACTCATTTTGAAGATTGGTTTTGGCAAATAAGTTTTCGTGAATATTGATTTCTTCAGCTTGGGCAAGAATGCCAAGCAGGCAAGAATACAAAATCAAGACTTTGAAACCCATACCCATTTTTTAAGCCCCCTTGGCTCAGGGGTGATTAGAGCAAGCCATGCGCCAGCTTAAGCTAAGCTCTGCCTGCCTATAGGAAATGGAACGTGAAATCTTGACAAAAGCGCGACAATTTTGGCGCGGCAGATGGTCCGATGTGAGCCCAACTCGGGGTTGGGCTCAAGATGAAAATAATTTTTACTTTAGTAGTTTTTCGACGTTGAGCTTGCCGCCAGAAATGGATTTGCCCTTCATGCTGTCAATGGGTGTTGCTGAATCTAAGATGGCCTTTTTTACCACGCGCCAATTGGCATCTGGATATTTTGACCAGTAGAGTGCAGCGGCTCCTGATACATGCGGTGCTGCCATTGAAGTTCCATCCCAAGTTGCTTTCATTCCGAGAAAATCAATGATGGTATCTGAATAGGTATTTCCCACGGTTGTTGAAAAAACTTGTACACCAGGGGCTGCGATATGAACGCTATGCAGGCCCCAATTTGAAAACTTTCCGAGATTATTGTCTTTATCAATGGCTGCAACACTTATGATGTTTTCAATTGGGTAACTGGCTGGAACTCCGGGCTTGGGGTCCGAATCATTGTCATAGCCTACGCCTGCATGTCCGTTGCCCGCAGCGAAAATAAAGAGAACACCTTTTTCTTGACCGCCGGTAATAACTTCTTTTAGCGCTTGATTGTCGCCAGCTTCTTTTGGATCTTCACCTTCAGAGCCCCAAGAATTAGATAATACCTTTGCGCCATTATTGATGGCGTACATGATAGCTTGGATAGCACCCGCAGTCGTACCTTGACCAGCTTTGCTGATAAAACGCAGTGGCATAATTTGCGCAAGAGGAGCGACGCCCGAGGTTCCCTTGCCATTGTCGGCGCGTGCCGCAACATTGCCAGCGCAATGTGTGCCATGCCCAGGGTTTTCGCCTTTTAGGATGACATCAAGTAGTTGGCCGTGAACGTCATAAGGCTTATTGTCATTGTCTGAAAAATCCCAAGCCATGACGTCGTCGATATATCCGTTGCCGTCGTCATCCACGCCATTTTTAGACTTGTCGTGGCCCTGATTATCAAAGCCGATTTCGCCTTCGTTTCTCCACATATTATCAAGTAAGTCTTCGTGAGTATAATCGACGCCAGTATCAATTACAGCAACAATGACTCCTTTGCCGCGTGCTTGCTTCCAAGCAGACTTTGCACCTATGTCTTGCATGCCCCATTGGTTTTTGAAGAGTGGATCTTCGCCACTGCCACCGGTGCTCGAAATTAAAACCGGTAGGTCGGGTTTATCAAGGGGGGCAGGAGCTTGATTCTGACTTAGTTTAATTAATTCTAATAAATAGTTGGGGTCCTGAAGTACCCCTGAATTCGCATAATCTTCGATTAAATGAAGTTTGAAATTTGGCTGAATCTTCAAAATTTGCGGATTACTTTTTAGATTATCAATATTAAAAAGGCCGCTGCTTCCTGCGGGCAATTGAATATGTGCCCAATTGGCAAAGCCGAGATTTTCGATCGAAATGCCACTTCTAAGGCCCACTGCTGAATATTGAATCAATGCCTTATGGCTTTTGAATTTCACTAAGACATCATTTGGGTCCGCTGTGGCCTGAGCGCTTTGAGAAAAAGCACAACACACTAAAACTATACCGCCCAGAAAATAAACCAAAGAACTGGCAAAAAACTTCATAATGCCTCCGTGCATTTCGTAAAATTGCTATACGAATAGTCTAGTCAGCAAGGGAGGACGATTTCAAACATTAATCCTGTGATCAGACGCAAGCTCCCAAAATCCCATATTCTCATTCCATTTTCATTGAGATTCTTCGGGTTTAAGCTATGTTAATACGTACTTAGATAGGTACGCGGCATTTTTATTGAATTGGCAAATTTATTTTGCCCATTAAATTGAGGTTACTCATGAGCTCTGCAAATCCGGTCAACTCAAATCAAGATCCCAAAGTAGATCACAGCATCGATGAACTATCGAAGTCCTTTGCCTTTGCTACGAAGCTCGATGATCTTGTCGCCTGGGGCAGAAAAAATTCTCTCTGGCCGATGCCCTACGGAACTGCCTGTTGCGGAATCGAACTCATGAGTGTGATGGGTCCGAAATATGATCTCGCTAGATTTGGTGCCGAGGTGGTGAGATTTTCTCCTCGCCAGGCAGATCTGTTGCTTGTTGCCGGAACCATTACTGAAAAAATGGCGCCAGTCCTGGTTCATATTTACCAACAGATGCTTGATCCAAAATATGTAATTTCGATGGGCGCATGCGCGAGTTCGGGCGGCTTTTATCGCTCCTACCATGTTCTTCAGGGTATAGACCGCGTTGTTCCGGTTGATGTTTTTGTTCCAGGATGCCCACCAACTCCTGAGGCCGTACTCGACGGAATTATGACTCTTCAAAGAATGATTGCAGAACACAAACCACGTCCGTGGAAAGATAATTGGAAGGCGCCGAATTATGATCAATACCGATAGTCAAACTTCGCAAAATTCTCAGGCTGGCAATTCTCAAACCGGAAGTAAGAATCTCGAAAACCTCAAAGCAGGTCTTACCCAGTTTCTTGGCAGCAAAGCGGCCTCATACCAATTTCGCACAAATCTAGGTGATGATTGTATTGAAGTTCCAAAAGACGAAGTGGGCACACTACTTCGCTATTTGAAAAATAATTCGCAATTTGATTTTTTGATGGATGTTTGTGGCGCCGACTACCCTGAGCGCCAGCAACGTTTTGATGTCGTCTATCACTTGTTTAATTCAAAAAATTATCAGCGTATTCGAGTTAAGACGAAGTTAGCTGAAGGCGAAAGTGTTGAGACTGCAACTGGTATCTGGAAGGGCGCAAACTTTTTTGAGCGCGAAGCTTACGATATGTTTGGAATGAAATTTGACGGTCATAAAAATATGACTCGAATTTTAACCCATCATCAATTTGTAGGGCATCCGCTGCGCAAAGATTATGAGGCTGATCATCAACAACATTGTTCGAATGCTCTGCCGGTTCATTTTGCACCAGACCCTAATTGGAATCCTGGCGGCAGAAATTTGGTTCCATTGAATATTGGGCCTGCACATCCAGCAACTCATGGCACCTTGAGAGTGATGGCTGAATTAGATGGCGAGACCGTCGCGCGCGCCAATGTTGAACTTGGTTTCTTGCACAGATGTTTTGAAAAGATGGCCGAGACCCATCCTTATAATCAAGTCATTCCATATACGGATCGTTTGAATTATTGCTCAGCGCCTCTGAACAATGTGGCCTATTGCAAGACTGTCGAGCGAATGTTGGGCGTGACCATTCCTCCCAAAGCGCAAGCGATGCGGGTCATTTTATCTGAACTCGCACGTATTATTGATCACTTTGTCTGTATCGGCGCAAATGCGGTAGACCTTGGCGCATTGACAGGCTTTTTTCACCTCTTCACTTATCGCGAAAAAGTTTATTCACTTTTTGAAAAGCTCTGTGGCGCACGCTTAACAGTATCACTCACCCGAATCGGTGGCATGGCCCAAGACGCGCCCGATGGCTGGTACAAAGATGTTTTGCAAGTTTGCAAAGAAATTCGAGAGGGAATTAACGAGCTCGATACCCTTTTAACAGGCAATAAAATTTGGATCAAACGAACACAGAATGTCGGCGCAATCTCAGCTGAAAGTGCGATCGCTTGGGGTTATACTGGCCCGTGCTTGAGGGCTGCGGGTGTGCCGCTTGATTTGCGTAAGGCCACACCTTATTACGGCTACGATCAACTCGATTTTGATATTCCAGTCGGAACCAATGGCGATGTTTTTGAGAGATATTTGGTGCGGGTTGAAGAAATGCGTCAGTCCTTAAAAATCATCGAACAAGTTTGTAAAAATATTCCCGAGGGTGACTATACTATTCGTGATCGTTCGATTGTTTTGCCAGAGAAAAAAGATGTTTACGGTAATATTGAGGGTTTGATGAATCACTTTATGCTCGTGATCAAAGGACTGCGACCTCCAGTCGGTGACATTTATGATGCGACCGAGGCTGGCAATGGTGAGCTCGGATTTTATTTGGTGAGTGATGGTTCGGGGCGTCCTTATCGCTTGAAAGTGCGGCCTCCGTGTTTTGCAATTTATCAAAGTTTTTGCGAGCAAATCACTGGCGGCCCAGTCGCTGATGTGATCGCAATTTTAGGAAGTATGAATTTAATTGCCGGCGAATTAGATCGATAGGAGCCAATAGATGTTTACTTTTTCAAAAGACGGGCTTGAATACGTCAAAAAAGAATTGAGCCGATACGAGAATAAACAATCCGCGATCATTCGTTGTTTGTATAAAGCTCAAGATGAAAACGGCGGCTGGCTTTCTCCTGATGCGATAGAGCAAGTATCCAAAGTGATGGATATTCCAATCGCGCAAATCGAAGAAGTCGCAACTTTTTATACGATGTTTAATATGAAGCCTCAGGGTAAATATCACATTCAAGTTTGCTGCACACTTTCTTGTGCCATGGCCGGGGCCAGAGAGATGACCGATCTTATGATGAAAGAATGTGGCGTGAAAAATACTGGCGAAGTCAGCCGCGACGGAAAATTTAGTTTCAGCAAAGTCGAGTGCCTTGGTTCCTGCGATACGGCTCCAATGCTACAAATCAATCGTGATCCTTATATTGAAAATCTCAACCATGAAAAAGCATTGAAGTTAATGAAGGAGCTTAAGTAATGGAAGTCAAAATTCTTTCAGCACATTATTCAAATCCTGAATATCGGTCGATCGAAGGTTACAAACGCCTTGGTGGCTATGAAATTCTCGCCAAAGCACTCAAGATGGAGCCGCAAAAAATTATCGATGAGGTAAAAGCTGCTGGCTTAAGAGGTCGGGGTGGAGCCGGATTTCCTACCGGTACAAAATGGGGATTTTTGCCAAAAAATAATGAGCCCAGATATTTGCTTTGCAATGCTGATGAGTCTGAACCAGGAACTTTCAAAGACCGCCTTATGATGGAGCGTGCTCCGCATCAGTTAATCGAATCTATGATAATTTCAAGTTTCGCTCTCAATGTTAAAAAATCTTATATTTATATTCGGGGCGAATACACAGGACCTGCGGCCATTCTTGAAAAGGCTTTGAAAGAAGCCTATGCCGCTGGCTACTTAGGGAAAAATATTTTAGGTAGTGGCTTCGATCTCGAACTCGATTTGTATATTGGGGCAGGCGCTTATATTTGTGGTGAAGAAACCGGAATGATTTCGTCTCTTGAGGGCCTCAAGGGCCAACCGAAATTGAAACCGCCATTTCCTGCGGTGAGTGGCTATTTAAAAAAACCAACGATTGTTAACAATGTCGAAACCCTTGCCAGTGTTATTCATATTTTGCGAGACGGGGTTGCAACTTACAGAAAGTTTGGAACTGAAAAATCGCCTGGTACAAAATTATTTTCTCTCTCTGGTGATGTGAATAAACCTGGAACTTATGAAGTCCCACTCGGTTATCCACTTAAAGATTTTATTGAAAAAGAATGTGGCGGCTTAAAGGCGGGAAGAAAATTAAAAGCTGTGATTCCTGGAGGCTCAAGTGCTCCTGTCCTCACGGCTGAAGAGGCATATAAAGCCACACTTGATTATGAATGTTTGGCCCAAATGGGCACGATGTTGGGTAGCGGCGCTATTATTGTGATCGACGATAGTAATTGTATGGTCGATATTTTAAGTACAATTACACACTTTTATCATCATGAGTCCTGTGGCCAATGTACACCTTGTCGTGAAGGCACAGGCTGGCTGAATAAGCTCGTGCACTCTGTGATCACGGGTGATGCACAACCAAAAGACCTCGATCTTCTCATTCAAGTGGCTGACAATATGAAAGGCCGAACCATTTGCGCACTTTCAGATGCAGCGGCCTTACCAGTTTTGAGCTTTGTTAAAAAATTTAGAAGTGAATTTGACTACTTTGTGGCCAACAAAAAATCTCAAGTTAAAGGACAGATCTATGCTCAAATGCACCATTAATGGTAAAGCGCTTGAAGTAAAGCCCGGGACCACAATCATGGAGGCCATGCGCGAAGCTGAGCAACATATTGCGCATTATTGTTGGCATCCTGGTTTGAGCATTGCCGGCGTGTGCAGACTTTGTATGGTTGAGATCAAGGGCAATCCCCGACCACAAATTGCCTGCAATACGCAAATCACCGAAGGCATGGAGGTGAACAATACCTCCCCCATGGTAAAAGATGCCGTCAAATGGGGCCTTGATTTTCATTTGATCAATCATCCACTCGACTGTCCTATCTGTGACCAGGCCGGTGAATGTGGATTGCAAGAACAATATATGGAGTACGGCAAATACACTCCAGAGATGGCCGAAGCCAAAGTTAAAAAACACAAAGTCGTTGATCTTGGCCCACGCGTGGTGCTCGATAGCGAGCGTTGTATTTTATGTTCTCGTTGTGTTCGTTTTACCGATGAAGTGAGTAAGACCCATGAGCTCGGAATTTTCAATCGCGGTGATCGCGCCGAAATAGGAACAGTTGCAGGCAAAAAGCTCGATAATAATTACTCAGTCAATACGGTTGATATTTGCCCAGTAGGCGCGCTCACCTCAAAAGACTTCAGATTCAAACAAAGAGTTTGGTTTTTAAAAGAAGTAACCAGTGTCTGTAATGGTTGTTCGACGGGTTGTAGTATTAAGCTTTACTATAATAAAGAAGGGGTTTTCAGAGTAAAACCCAAAGAAAATAAAGCCGTAAACGGATTCTGGATGTGTGATGATGGTCGCGACATTTACAAATACATTAATAAGGAGCATCGGCTTCTTGACGCTAAAAACGCTCGCGGAGAATTTTTAGTACCAGAAGTGGCCGCGCGCAAAGTAGCAAGCGAGCTCAATGCAAATAAATCAGGTGCGGCTTTGGTCCTGACTGGCCAATATACTCTTGAAGAGTACGATGCCATTGTGGGTGCATTTAAAAATAATTTGGGAAGCTCACAGATTTATCATTGGATCAATAATCCAAATGATCTCGAAAAATTCGACGGCATACTCAATCGCGGCGACAAAAATCCGAATACCAAAGGGCTCGGCCAAATCCTTTCTAAATATGGAGTTCAAAACTCTTGGACGGATTTAGAAAAGCTTTTAACTGAAGCTAAAATCGACACCCTTGTGGTCGCGGCTCCTGAGAATCAAGCGGTGTATACGGATTTGCAAACTAAGCTAGCGCTCTTTGCAAAGGCTAAGCGATTGGTTTGGCTGAGCTCGACAAAAACTGCAGCAGTTGAAAATCTTCCCTCACTTTCAATGCAGATTCCTATGAAAAGCTTTTTTGAAAAAAACGGCAGCTTTGTGAATTACGCAGGAATTGAGCAAAAAATACGACGTGGGATTGATATCGTGCCCGGAGCACTCAGTCTTCAGACCTTTGCAGAAATCGTAAAAGGCCAGAACCCCATTTCTGAAGTTCAAGCACCGCTCTCAAAAATGGTGCACAATGAATTTACAGCGCATCGAGGTGAATTATGATTCAAGTCAAGAAACCATCAGCGGCTTCGGATTGGTATTTTCTCGGAATTTTTTCAGGAATGGCTCTGACCATGAAAAAAATGATTGGGAATATTGCAAACAAGAAAAAAATGCCCACTCTCAATTATCCTGAAGAGAAATATGAGTATTCTTCTCGTTTTAAAGGGAATCATGTATTAACCGTAAAAAAAGACGGATCCCTGCGATGCACAGCCTGTATGTTGTGTGCAACCAATTGCCCCGCAGAATGCATTCATATTGTTGCTGCAGAAAATAAAGACCCGGCGGTTGAAAAATATCCGATTCATTATGAAATCGACATTTTACGTTGTGTTTTTTGTGGCTTTTGTGAGGAGGCTTGTCCAGTTGATGCCGTTCGAATGGGGCCTGAGTGGCAAACTCCAGCAGTTAATGGGTCGAAGTTTATTTATGATATTCAACATCTCGCGCATCGACCAAATCTCAAGGGTGGCGTGCTGACGGTTCTCGATGATAAAGAGCGCCACGAGGCCGGTATTTGAATATTCATCTGCCCTTCGATGAAAAATGGAATCAACATAATAAACAACTTCAGCAATTGCTTGGGTTGGCAGATGATCCTAGGTTTGCAGTTCAGATTTACACAAGTATAAGCCAAGCCCTCACCGAAGTTTGCTATTCACTTAGTGATCTAATCCCCCATAAAAAGACCATTGCTCATTTTAAGAATATTGGCCCCGACTTCGATTCGGTGGCCGTTTCTTTATCAAAAAGAGAATTGACCATTAAAAATTTTTCTCGAGATGAAATCTCAAAGCCAGAGTATTTGACCGGTCTTTCAAAAGAACTGCTATTGTTGGTCACGAGTTTTGATGATCCGATCGTGGCAGCACGCCATGATTTTTCTTTTTTAGATGAGCAATTGAAAGAAAAAAAATACTTTCATATTCGGCTCTCAAACTTTCTACACTTTTCTGAAAGTATGCGTCTGCCATCGCATTACGAAGTTTTAATCTTATCTTTATCGCGAGATAGAACCTTGGTCATTGCAGGTGAGCGCGCTAAAATTCGGCCGGATATCGCACCTAAATTGAATGTCAATTGGCAAAGAGAACTGCCGCTTGCATCTATTTCGCTTTATGAATCCACGCGAAACTTGAATTCAAATCAAACTGAGAATCTCAAGCAATTGGCGGCGTCGAATCGCGCCAAAGTCTTAGCCTTTGAGCTTGATTTACCAAAGGGAATTAGTACTTTTTTTCGCGATGAAACTAGGGTGTTTGATCGCAGCGTACTTCTGTGTGATGGTGTAGACGGGCTCAGTATGATCACAAAATTATCTCAACTTACTGGGGTAAACTCAGAGCAGTTTGAAACCACCAGTCTGTGTCGATGGCAAGATGCAAGGCTTTTTGAGTATCTTTACAAACAAAACCACAGTCCAGAAGCTTTGCGTGGCTTGATTATAATTGATGTGAATCTATTAAATGAAGATTTTAAAAAAACTTTGGCAAAAATTTATAGTGAACTTTTGACTGAGCAAAACGAAAGCTTAGATTTTTAATTCGTCTCGGCACTGAAATAATGAAGTGAATTTTTTAGTCCAGTTTCGAGATCTACACTCGGACTATACTTCAATAGTTCACGAGCTTTTGAAATATCGGGTCGTCTTTGTTTGGGATCGTTTTCGCCAAGAGGTAAAAATTCGAAAGACGACGAGCTTGCCGTCAAAGTCCTGATCTTTTCAGCAATTTCGAGCACACTCAGCTCAATGGGATTGCCTAGATTGATTGGTGTTTCAACTTTGCTTTGCATGAGGAGCACGAGTCCTTCGACCAAATCACTTACATAACAAAAACTGCGCGTTTGCTTGCCGGTTCCAAATACGCTCATGGCTTTGCCATTCAAAGCTTGAGAAAAGAAATTCGGAATAATTCGTCCGTCACTTGGGCGCATACGTGGGCCATAGGTATTGAAAATCCGTGCAATGCGAATATTCACTCCAAATTCTTTTTTGTAACTGAGTGACAAGGCTTCGCCAACACGCTTGGCTTCATCATAACAACTGCGGGGGCCAAAACTATTGACGTTGCCAAAGTAACTTTCAATTTGCGGATGAATCTCTGCATCCCCATAGACTTCGCTCGAACTGGCAAATAAAATTCGCGCCTCAGTTCGGCGCGCGAGCTCAAGTAAATTTTTGTGGCCATGGGTGGCGGTCTCTAAAATGAAAATCGGCATTTTCGGAAAATCAATTGGAGAAGCAGGCGAGGCCAAATTGTATATTTGATCAAAAGGCCCGAGGAGGCTTTTGTGCGCAAAGCTTTCGCTCAGGTTAATATTGGCTTCAATAAAGTTGAGTTTGAGTCCATCGAGATTCTTTCTCTGGCCTGTGACCAGATTGTCAACGACCGTCACTTCATGTCCCAATTTGATTAGTTTTTCACACAGGTGGCTTCCGATAAAACCAGCGCCACCGGCTACTAATATTTTCAGCTTCATGAGTTTTTCCGCCCACTCAATACTTGTCGACCAATGCAAAAATAATCAAAGCCAGCGGCTTTGGCTTTTTTGGGATCTAAAATGTTTCGTCCATCAAAAATCGCTTTGCCCTTCATTAAGGTCTTCATTCGTTCAAAATTTGGAGTCCGAAACTCATTCCACTCGGTCACAATCGCCAAAGCATCAGCTTCTTGAAGTGCTGCTTCTGCTGAATCGGCAATTTCAAAAGCCACCGAAGTGGCGGCACGAGCCGTATGCTTTGCAACCGGATCAAAAGCGCAAATCTTCGCACCAAGACGGCTAAGTTCTTTGATAATTTCAAGGCTAGGAGCTTCGCGTACATCATCGGTTCGGGGCTTAAAAGCAAGTCCCCAAATTGCGATACTTTTTCCTTTTAGGGAATCAGCTCCACCAAAATAAACTTTCATTTTATCAATTAAGACTAATTTCTGACGGTCATTTACTAAATCGGCTGATTGTACAACCGACATGGCAACACCAGCCTCTTGCCCTGTATGAACCAAGGCTTTTACATCTTTAGGAAAACAGCTGCCACCATAACCAACCCCAGGATAAAAGAACGCCGGATTGATGCGTGAATCACTGGTAAATCCTTTGCGTACATCATTGATGTCAGCGCCCAACTTGTCGGCGACCAATGCCAATTCATTGATGAAACTAATTTTAACTGACAAAAACGCGTTGGCTGCGTACTTCGTCATTTCAGCAGAGGTATTATCCATAAATAAAATTGGATTTGAATTTCTCAAAAATGGTTCGTAAATTTCTTTCATCAAGTTTTGTGCGGCTTCGCTTCGGCAACCTATGACGACTCGGTCTGGCTTTAAGAAATCGTCGATCGCGGCACCCTCTTTTAAAAACTCAGGATTTGAAACAATTTCAACTTCAAATTTGCAGAGCTCAGCACAAAGCCGAATAAGACGATTCGCAGTCCCAATTGGGACGGTACTCTTCATAACAATATACTTTTTTTCATTGGCAAGTTTGCAGATCTGCTCGACGACGGCAATTGTTGGACCCATATCCGCACTGCCATCGGCAGTTTCTGGTGTACCCACGGCAATAAAAATTACTTTGTTATTTTCAATTGTGGATTTTAAGTTGGTAGTAAACTGCAGACGTTCCTTTGATTTCTTTAGTAGATCTTCTAATCCGGGCTCATAGATCGGAACTTCTCCCCGATTTAGCTTTTCAATCTTGCTATCATCGCGATCAACGCAAGTGACCATATGGCCGCCATCGGCAAAGCAAACCCCGGCGACGAGTCCTACATATCCTGAACCTACAACCCCTATATTCATGATCCGTTCCTCTGGCACTTTTCATCTCATGAATTGAGTCTTGACTCAATTGCTTTTAAGCTAAAATGCGGCTACTTTCAGAGCTTATTAAAGAAATACACGAGGAGACTGGTTGAAACATAAGTTTACTAATATTTTCATTCAAACTGGCAAATTAGCCCTCGCAATCGGCTTGATTTTCTATCTCGTTCATCGAGGAAGCCTTGATTTCTCAGTCTTTTCACAAATCGCCAGACCGAGCCTGTTGAGTCTGCTTTTTGGGGTCATGTTTTTATGCCTCTATTTGAATAATATACGCTGGCATTTTTTGGTTACTGGGCAAGGTATTAAGATCAAGAGTCTAGAGCTTTTTAAGCTCACATTTATAGGTTTATTTTTTAATTATGCCATGCCTGGCGGCGTTGGTGGAGATGTTGTCAAAGGGGTTTATATGGTTAAGGACCAGCCCGAACATAAATATTCTGCTGCCGTTAGTATTTTCATGGACCGCGCCATTGGCTTTTTTGTAATGACGATCGTTGCCAGTTTAGCTTTAATTTTCAATTGGGAGCTCGTTCAAAGCTCTCATCCTTTGACGGCCATTGCGGCTGTTATTTTCGCCCTGGCAATGATGTTCTTTTTATTTTTCGGATTTTCGCTCTCTCTGCGAATTAGGCAATCCCACTTTATTGAAAAGTTTTTTAAGATACTGCCATTTGGTTCAAAATTTAGACAGGTTTATTTGAGTTTGCATTCGTATCGCAAATGCCCGCGAGAGCTTTTTGCAGCTATTCTCATTAGTTTTGCCTCTCAGTTTATTGGCACCTATTTTTTCTTTTTGGTAGGGCAAATTCTGCATATCGAATTGGCTCTTGGGCTTTATTTATTTATTGTTCCTGCCGGCATGATTGTCATGGCACTACCGATTTCTCCAGCGGGAGTAGGGGTTGGCCAAGTTGCATTTTTATATTTATTTAATTTGGTACTGGGTAAAGAGTCACATTTTGGCGCGACCGCAGTTACACTGAGCCAGGTGATTCAGTTGTGCTGGGCGCTTCTCGGAGCTATTTTTTATATTCAACGTAAAGGAAGTCATGCAGATCAAAGAGCGAGTCTTCGTGATGAGGCTTCACAAATACAGTGATGCAGACCTGATCATCCATTGCCTGAATTCAAAAGGCGCTAAGATTTCTTTGTTTGCGCGCTCGGCACTCAAGAGCAAGAAGCGTTTTGGTGGCGGAGTTTTTGAGCCAACCCACTATATTGAG
Source organism: Bdellovibrionales bacterium (assembly GCA_043739185.1). Classification (GTDB taxonomy): domain Bacteria; phylum Bdellovibrionota; class Bdellovibrionia; order Bdellovibrionales; family JAMPXM01; genus JAYTQQ01. Next base: position 21,969 of record JAYUEN010000332.1, on the reverse strand, counting down.
GTGCTCTACCAAAAGCGCGGAAATGAGGGACTTCATACGGTTTCAGAAGCCCATATCATTAAAGATTTTTCGAAACTAAGATTAGACTACTCTAAATTACAGTTGGGACTACATTTCGTTCATCTTGTCGATCAGATCATGCGCGAAGGCGATGAGCATTCAGGGGCCATTTTTGATTTGTTGGGAAATGGTCTCACCAGCATTGAGAACTCAACTGATCTTGAAAAGCTGAAGCTTCATTTTGAAGTAAAACTTTTAAGTAATCAGGGAGTATTGCCCATAGAGTCCTCAGAGGCTCACTTACTTCAGCTAAGCATTTCAAGCCACGCGGCGATCGAATTGAGTGAAGGCTCTGTTCGCAATCTTCGGAGTCGAGTTCAAAATATTTTGCGCGAGTATTTGCCGCATTCAAGACCCGTCAACCTAATGTAAGATGAGATTAAAATGAATGCGACCGAGGCGTCCGAGAAGGAGGCGCGGAGGCCTACTTCCTGTGGGCCGCACAAGCGGACGACGAAGGCAACGAAGGTCCCATTCATTTTAATCTCATCTGTGAATAATTTTCGGCTCATCTTGCGCTCATCTTGATTTCCCTGTAAAGATTGGCGCCAGTTCTAAAATTCGAATCGTAAAGGTTAAGTATGGCGCGTTTTTTTGCAATGACCTCTCGTGGGCTCACCGATGTTTTGTTTGACGAAGTTTCTAAACTTGGAGTGAGTAAGGTATTAAAGGGCCAAGGCGGAGTCTTTTTTGAAAGCAATTGGGCCGGCTGTTATCGCGCCAACATAAGATTGCGAACTGCCACACGAATCTTATTACCCATACTTGATTTTCCCGCCTATAATCCTGAAGAACTTTACCACAATATTTTAAAACATGATTTTACGAAATACATTGAAGTGGGCCAAACCATAGCTGTGGACGCGAGTATTCGAGAATGTGGCATTTTTCGCGATCAGCGCTTCGTAGCCATGAAAATTAAAGATGCTATCGTTGACCAATTCAGCGAAAAATTTGGATCACGGCCCGATGTCGACAGTAAAAATCCAGATTTGACGATTGCCGTGAGGGCGGTAAAAAATCAATTTTCTGTCAGCATAGATACTTCAGGAGAACCGCTTTTTAAGCGCGGCTATAAGGGGCTTAAGATGGTCCCAGCTCCACTCAAAGAACATCTAGCCGCCGGTCTTTTGCTTGCCACCGATTGGAAAAGGGATATGCCTGTCGTGGACCCCATGTGCGGTGGCGGCACTTTTCTCATCGAAGCTGCTTTGATGGCGCTTAATATTTATCCCGGCACTTTGCGAAAAAGTTTCGCATTTCAAAATTTTTTAGGTTTTAAAGAAGAAGAATTTGCCGAAGAACTTGAGAGTGCAATGAGTGAAGAGCTCGATGGCTTGCCATTTAAATTTTACGGTTATGATTTAGATCGAGATGCAATCAAAATAGCTGAGGCTAATGTGCATTCGGCGGGACTTGATGAGTATATCGAGATCAAACGCGGCCCCATCGAAACTTTGAAAGCACCGGTGCCGATGGGATTGATGGTAACCAATCCACCATATGGTGAAAGACTTTCGACAAAAGATGAGCTCGAGGAACTTTATTTGAATTTGGCACATACTCTAAAGACTGAATTTAAAAACTGGGACTGCTGGATTCTTTCGGGCGAGCCTGAACTGACCAAATTTATGAAGCTCAAAGCAGAACGCAGGGTTCCGGTTTTCAATGGGCCAATTGAATGTCGTTTCTTAAAATATAAAATGTTTTAGGGCCCTCTGGGCCTAAAATAGATAACCCAGTACAAAACTGGTCGTGAAATCTGTTGTGCTTGTGGCATTGGTCCATTTCAAATTTGAGTAGACCTCTTCAAAGGTGAAGCTCCATCGTCGTTCCTTTGAAAAATGCGCTTGTATAGCAAGATTGCCGCCGTTATTAGAGCCAGCTTGAGTCAGATTATAATCGGCAGCTGGCGAAGCAGGGCTCGTAACCGCATCTTGGTGAATATTGGCAGTTGAATTGTAATTGGTCCAAAAGGGCCCTCCAAAAATCAACAAGGTGTCGCTTATGCGATAACCGAAGATGAGCGCAAAATCTTGAGAAAAATAACTGGCGTTTGCATTCCAAGTTGCATTTCCGGGTCCAAATAATGTTGCTTGATCGCCGCTATTTGAAACCGAACCAGAACCTCCTGCGATACTTGCAGCAATCGAAAAGTTTCCTTCTTGAGCGTCTCGAACCGAAGCACCAAGGAGTTGAATCTTTGCTAAGAATTCGCTACCGGATAGGCCAGCTCGCAATTCAAGATCAACAAAGCTCGCAACTCCCATATTAAGAAAAAACGAAGATTGAGCGTCGCGATTGATCGCGCATTGATCGGTTACCGGAGGGCGAGATGCCGCATTTGAAATAACTGTAACTTCGTGATCGCCCGCAATATAGGTGCCGAAACCGGTACGCCAAAGCTTCCCATTGCTTTCCGGAGATTCAAAACGTGCCGCTGGTAACCTTAGAGTTAAATTTGTGCAACTTTGAAGAAAATAAAATCCGCAGCCTAAAAGAAGTAAGTTTTTAATATGTTTTGAATGTCGCATGCGCTACTCCAAAGAGTTAAAATACTCTGAATTAAAGGCCACAACTCAGCCTTTCATTGACATTTCTAAAGCGATATTATGTCGTATGACAGTTAGTAGGTCTATCACAATCTCAATAAGGCTCCTTTGATGAATTCAAAAACCGCGCTCTTAAATAAAATCTCAGATTTGCATAAAGCTGCCTCGCAGGCAAAAAAGTTTTCTTATAGCCCCTATTCAAAATTTCAGGTGGGTGCCGCACTTTTAACTGAAGACAATGAGGTTATTTTTGGAACCAATGTCGAAAATGCAAGTTTTGGAGCGACCATTTGTGCCGAACGTACAGCAATTTTAAAAGCCATAAGTGAAGGCTGCAATCAGTTTACAGATATTGTGATTGTGACAGACTCAAAAACCTCAACGCCCCCTTGTGGAATGTGCCTGCAAGTGATGTCTGAGTTTTTTTCTGATGAGGTGCGAGTTTGGTTGGGGGACACCCGCAAAATTCGCATATGCTATGAGTTCAAAGATTTACTCCTGCAAAGGTTTGGGCCAAAAGATCTCAAGATGCCAGCCCTCTACGAGAAAAAATCCTCACGTAAAAAAGTTAAGAGAAAATGATTTTTAAAGAGTGGCTTCGATTTATATACGGTATGGCAATGGGGACATCGGTTCCCTATATCAAGCCGACAAATCGTTTTATGTGGCCAACAGCGCTTAAAAAAGTAGATCAGCAATTCGGATTATTTTTGGGCGGTAGCTGCGTCTGCGGAATTTATAAAAGCGAAAGTCATAGTGTTGTTATTAATACCAATGCGGGCGCGGCGGCTCAACAACTACATCAAATTATTGAGCACGAGTATAAAGCTCCTCAGTATTTGGTATTCAATACTTCGTTATCAAATGATTTCATTTCAGGAAATAAAAACTACCCACCATTGACCAAATATTATATTCCGAAGGTCAGTGATCAGGTGTTGCAAGCAGAATGGCCAAACAAACCTGATGCTATTGAAAAAATATCTGAAGAGCGGATTTTTAAATTTGACGATGAAAATATTTTGGTTGTGCCAGTGCTTGAAAGTGCATCTCATATTGATTTGGCGGTCTTTTTTGAAAAGCGTAAGACTTTATTTTTGGGAGCTTTATTTTTCAATCACATTCATCCCATTTTGCGACCTCTCGAAGGAATGAATGTCAGCAATTGGATTCGCAATCTAGAAAAATTGCAGGAGAGATTTAAACCGGAGCTGATTATTCCGGCAGAGGGAGATCCTGCAAACGCGCAAGAATTTAAGGATTTTATTTCGTATTTGAAAGCGCTTTCGGATCCTCAAATCGAATTTTCAGAATGTCGAAAGATTTACGATTGGATTGAAATTCCCGGCCAAACTTCGCTCGAAGAAAATTTTGATCTACTAAGAGAAAATATCAAATCTTTCACCAAATTTTGATTTATTAACTAAAACAAGAAATAGGCCGCTTTTTATTCGCTTCAATTTCGAGATGCTCTTTCTTGTCTTTCTTTTGTAAGAAATTCAATCAAATCGACCTCGCTACAAATCTGGCTTGGTATGTCTTGGTCTAAGCTTTGCTTTTGTTTTGGGTTCATATATTTTTTAAAAAAGGGGACCTCGGTGAAAATTAGAAATTTGACTCTCTTGTCTGGCCTTCTCTTTCTAGCGGCTTGCTCTCAAGGAAATGGGGGCGGCGATGATTCTAGCAGTATTCCTGAAAAGCTTGAGTTTCAAACCCAGGTGGGGGCGCATATTGCGGACGAGGACTTTTTAAAATCAGCGCGTATTTTGAAATCAATTGGTGGCTCGATGCCCTCGACTTTTTTATTAGACGAGTTTGAAAGCCGCGCGAAAAAGCAAATTGCACTTAATAAATTGAGCCCCGCTTATCAGAAGTATCTCGAGAAAATGGGGGAGCACTGTACAATCAAAAAACCCATTAGTCAGGACAACAAAGAATCGACGCCAAATCACAATGTCTCAGACGAGTCTGGTGAGATTTCTGGACCGCAATGTCCAATGAGCTATCAAAAACATTCGCGCTCTGAAACCTTTGTTTTAAATTCCGATCCAAATGCAGGAACCGGACTTGCGCAAATTCATTCGAATTCGAGCCAGCATGAAGAGGCCTTGAGCCCCCAACTTCAAAGCTTTGCCAAGTTTAAAGTCAGTGAGTCTGCAACCAGCTTAGAAGGTAGATTTAAAACCGACCCCAAACTCCCACGACTTTATGCAAAGACTAAAATAAATGGCTTTTTAGTTCCAGTTGAAGCAGAGGGTTCAAAACTTTCAATTGAAGGCTCTATTGAGATGCTTGAAAAGCGTCTTTCAGGTGCTAGCGATTTTATGCAAATTATTTTACAAGCGAAAATTATTGGAGGTCCAAAAGACATCTTGGTATCGGTAAAGGCAGAATCACAAGATTCTATTTTGCTTGTTAGTATCTTTTTAAACGGAGAAAAAATGTCGAAGCGTCTGGTCGAAGCGCTCGAGCATAGCGAAATAATCACCAGCACTGAGCCATTCAAGGTGAGAAATGATGGCGCAATTGAGATGAGTCCCAAGAGCCTCTCCAGAATCTTAGACGATATTCAGACCAAAAAATAACCACTTGCGGCGGTGCAATACCAAATGTTAGGTGGCACCTCAAACCTCAAACCTCAAATCCGGGGAAACAGCGGGGCGGCTTTCCCTATGTGGGTTCCTGCCTTGATTCGTTGAAAGGTTTTGAGATCCAAAAGATTAGGGGATTTTTCCCAACCGATTAATTTCAAGAGTTCTGACATTTTGGTTGGCATGACTGGGCTCAATAGAATTCCGGCAAAACGTAAGCACTCCAAGCATACGAATAAACTTTCGGCACCTTCGCGCATGAGCCCGGTGTCACCGGCAGCGGCTTTTAAGCTTTTCCAGGGAGCGTGAGTTTCCATATATTTATTTGCAAGTGAGAGCATATCGGTCACCGCCTCGATTGCACGATTGGGTGCCATTGCCAATATTTCACGGTGGACAATATCTACTAGTGCAAGTGCTTGCTTCGCTAAGTCTAATGAAGATGGCATTTGAATTTCAACTATTGGAATTGTGCCCTCAAAGAATTTTTCAATCAAATTGGTGGAGCGGCTTAATAGATTTCCAAAATTATTTGCGAGGTCAGTATTGACTCGCGCAATGACTAAGTCTTGAGAAAATTGAGCATCATTACCCAGATGGATATCGCGAGTTAAAAAATACCTCAAACCATCAACGCCAACCAAGTCCTTCATATCAAGAGGTTTGATGGTGGGGCCTTTTGACTTACTCATTTTTTCATTGGTATCCGTGAGCCACCATCCGTGAGCGAAAATCTGTTTAGGCAGGGGCGCGCGCAAACCCATGAGCATCGTAGTCCAATAGACGGCATGAGTAGTTAAAATATCCTTGCCTATAAGGTGAGTGGCACCGCAGCTTTCAGGGCTCCACCACTTAACAAACTGCGTTTCTTGATTGGGGACTTTAAAGCCGACCGCGACAGCATAATTTAATAGTGCATCAAACCACACATAAGTGACGTAGTCCTTGTCGAAGGGCATTTCGATGCCCCAGCTCATTCTGGCTTTTGGCCGAGAAATACATAAGTCTTGCAACGGTTTTCGCAAAAAACCCAGAACTTCATTTTGTTTGCTTTCTGGAGCAATAAAGCCAGGATTCTTTTCAATGTGAGAGATCAGCTGCTCTTGGTATTTCGACATTTTGAAAAAATAGTTTTTTTCTGTGACTAAGCTTACTTCGCCGCCAGTTGGAGCTTTGCCGCCGACTAAATCTTTTTCAGTATAAAAAATTTCATCCGATACGGAATACCAACCGGTGAATTCTTTAGTATAAATTTCATCCCGATCATACAGATCTTGTAGGCATGCTTGAACCGCCTTTACATGTGACGGCGCTGTGGTTCGATAAAAAATATCGTAATCAATATTGAGCTCTTTCCAAATGTTTTGAAAGTTCAAAACCATTTCGTCACAATGAGCTTGTGGTGTCAGGCCGCGCTTATGTGCTGCTGTTTGTACTTTCTGACCATGCTCATCAGTGCCGGTCAGAAAGAGGGTCTCTTCGCCATACATTCTTCGGTAGCGGCGCAATACGTCGGCAATGATCGTCGTATAGGCGTGGCCGATATGAGGGGTATCATTTACATAGTAAAGTGGAGTGGTGAAATAAACTGCCATTTTATACTCATCCTTTTTTAATATCGAGTTCCTACAAACAATTGCGAGAGTGTCGGATTTGAATTGATACGTACGGTATTAGTCAAAGAAAGGGTACTATCATTTTCGCTTGAAATTCCTGCAATAAGAGAATCACCATTATAGGCAAGGACGAACTTAAGCCCTACTGTGCTGGCCCCATAAGTCAGACTGCTCGTGCTCGTGGCGGAGGCAAATGAGCTATCTCCCCAGCCATAACCAACGACGCCTAAAAGTGTAGAAAAGAATTTTTCACTAAAGGATATGGTATAGGCATAACCACCTGTTAGCATCAAAGTTCGACTGCGATCTTTGGTAAGATCTTGATCTGCGCCATAATAGCTGCGTATTTGAGTGGGGATTAGTCCTGTCGCATTTTCGAGAGTTGTTTGCGTTGCTTTAGCGCCAATCAACCAACTGCCGCCGCTGTGTATTTGTCGTTCGGTTCTGCTGATCGCCGCTTGTATCGAAAATTTTTGAGGCCTAAACACATAGGTGAATTCAAGTAAGATATTTTGCATTGAAATATTGGGGGCCAAAATATTACCAGCAGCAGTAGGATCAACTTCAGTTGAGTTGGAAACATAAAGTCCGTTATATCGCTGATACTGGGCTTCAATGAAAAAATTTTTAAAATCAAAAACGAAGTGAAAATCATCATAGTCCGTAGAACCTTTTGTATAAGAATCTGCGCTGGGGCTACCGTGGAGCGAAGCCGTCGCCCCAATTAAATCTTTGAAACTAATGCCTATACCTACGGTGCCCTTCAAATTCGGAGCGTAGGATACTTTTTTAGTTTGATTTTGATTTTCTAATTCTAGCGAAAAGCCGGGAGTGCCAATTACGAATTGCCCGGTAAGAAAATATTTTGAAAGAGGGTCAATGCGTTCAGCCGATAAATCTGATTTGCTGGACTCTGGCTCTGCAGGTGGGGCCTCGATTTTTCTGTCGGAATCGGCAGGTGGAGCAGAAGCTTCGGTTTTCGTTTTCTTAGCATTCACATTGCCAGTTCTATTTTCGGCGTTCACGGGCTTATGATAAATGACGATGACCAGAAAGAATGATATTAAAAGGAGCTTAGACTTCATCCGGAAAAATTTTCTCCATGAGTTTGCGAATATGTTTTCGCATTTCAGGCAAATGAGTCATGGTCGATTTCATTTTTAAAAACTGCTGAAGTGGGAGCAAGGGCGAGCCGCCGTAGTCGCCTTTGACGGTGATGGCTTTACTGACCGCAGACTGAGCGGCTAAATTGACTCCGTCTGTAACATGAAGATGGCCCCCGATGAGAGTATTTCCACCCGTTACAACAAAATTACCAATGGAGGCAGTGCCGGCCATTCTTAAGCCTGCCGTTAGTAAGCAGCCCTTGCCGACTTTGCAATTATGGGCAATATGAACTTGATTGTCGGTTTTGGTTCCTTTTCCAATACGGGTTTCACCAAAAGTGCCGCGATCAATAGTATTGCCTGCGCCGAGATGAACATCATCTTCAACTATGACCCAACCCTGATGGGGAATTCGGTAATGATTGCCGAGTGCATCGTGCGCATAACCAAAGCCTTCTTTGCCAACAATGCTATGGGATGAGACTTCACAGCGCGCGCCGATTTTCACTCGCGGGCCGATCACAACTAGGGGTTGAATAGTGGTGTATTCACCAACTTCAGAGTGAGCTTCAATAACCGAATTGGCACCCACATATGCGTTGGAGGCTATTTTTACCTCTTTGCCAATAACCACACCCGCACCAATATAGGCGCTTTCATGAATGTGCGCAGAGGGATCAATTTGGGCATTTGAATTTATGCCGGACTTGAATTCATCGCGATAGGGCGAGCTGAGTATAAACTTATGAATACATTTTGCCATAAGTAGTTCGGGATTAGAAGAGGAGATGATGACCTTATCTGTGGCAGATACCAGTGCGAAGTTTTTTTGCGAAACCACTAGGCCCCCAGCTTGTGATCGAGTGGCGGATTCAATTAGGCTTGGCTTTGTACAGAAAATTAAGGACTTTAATGTCGGTACTTCAGCAGAGGAAATGCCAATGAACTTTTGGTTTGGCGAACCCGTGCATTCTAAAACCAAATCATGGAATGCACTCTTCATTTCTGAAAAACTAAACTCATTTTTAAACATTGGTTTTGCTCAACATTGATTCGTACTCCCTCACATTACTCAGGTGGCGAGTCCCGCCATTATCTCAAAGCTTAAGTAATATTTTTGTCAAAATACTAGTAGATAACATAGCGGGACCTTCTCACAAATCTTTATTCGCTGCGATGCAAATCCTAAGGGCGCGAGCATCGAAATTCAAAATGCTTGTTTTCTGAAAGTCTTTAGCCTAGCTTTCAATTGTTCATATACTTTATGTCATCTTGCGGAGGAGAAATGGCTAAAAAGCCGATAAAGACTCAAGCAAAAGCAAAGAAAACGCTGGCAGCAAAACCCAAAGCGAAGGCAGCTGTTGCCAAGACAAAACCCGTCAAAAAATTAGCTTCTGCGGCTAAAGAAGCTGGGAAACCATCCGTTAAGCCCAAAGTTAAAGCGAGTGAAAAGAATAGCAGTAAGACGGCCGTAAAGGCAGTTGGGAAAGTGCCTGTAAAAGTGCCGCCGGCAAAAGCCAGCGCAAAGCAAGAGGTCTCAAAATCAAAAGTAGTTGTTGAAAAGCCAAATGCAGCAAAACCGAAAAAAGCGCCCGTCCCTTCTGTAATGGGCTCCAAGCTTAAGAAGGATGCAGATGAGCTTGAAGATGATTTCTTAGATGATGATATTGAAGTTGATCCTGAATTGGCAGAATTTGTTGAAGATGTAGCAGAATTAGAAGAAGCCGATGCGGCGGCAGAAAAGGCAATCGCCGGTGGCGCAATTGAAGAAGACGAAGATGAAGTTGTGACTCCACTTAAAAAATCACCTAAAGAAAAGTCAGCTTCAGAACGGCGAATGAAAAAAGAGAGAGATTTATTGTCCGGAATCGATCGCAATGGTGATTTATCAGAAATTTGGCAAAAATTTTTCGATACCCATAAAAATGAAAAAGCTAAATCTTACAATATGCGAGAGAGCTTTGAAGCGAAATCCTCACTTCAACATGTCAAACTCGGATGGGGTTTTATTCTTTCAAATATAAATGACCGCTTAGAAGTCCTGTTCAAAGAGGGCATTAAAATATTGATTTCAAATTATAAATCCTAAAGTTTCTTCATTTAGAGTTTCGATGCTAAGGCTGAGGTCTTATGGCTTTATTTTGGGCTGGTCGGTAATTTTTTTTGAATATCACAAAAATCATTTTAGGCCTGTTATGTATCTAATCGTGCAATAAATTGAAGGAAACCGATCTAGATCAAGAAATTTTGCCTGAAGACTCAGAGCTTTTCGTTATTTCTTGAAGGCGAAGTACTTCATAAACGAGCTCCAAACCAAAGAAGCTCAGAAGAAAGCTTTTATTTTAGTTGTACTTTGGGCCTAAATTCGACTAACAATATAGCCCACATATGGCAAAAGACGATCTCGCACAAATTGACGGAAAAATTATCGACGCTGGAGCTGGCGGACTTTATAAAGTCGAACTCGACAATAAAGTTGCTATCCAAGCCAGACTTTGTGGCAAAATGCGACGTTTTAATATCAGAGTCGTGGTGGGTGATCGCGTGACAGTAGGAGTATCTCCGTATGATCCTTCAAATGGCCTTATACTTTATCGCCACAAGTGATTTCAAATGACATTAGATTTTAATCAATATTTACATAAGATCGAAGCAAAATTTGCGCCGAAATCTGTGCAAGCGGTTTTAGATTTGCATGCCGAGGGCGGTACCGTCCCATTTATAGCTAGATACCGTAAAGAAAAGACCGGCAATTTAGACGAAGTTGAAATTCGTCAAATTTTAGAGGCGAGTGAAACCTTTGCTGAAATTAATAAACGCCGCGAATTTGTATTAAAAGAAATTGAATCTCAGGGAAATTTGACAGACGAAATTAAAAAGCGTCTGGATATGAGTTTTGACCTAGGCGAACTTGAAGAAATTTATCGTCCGTTCAAAAAGAAAAAGAAAACCAAGGCAACATTGGCTCGCGAAGCAGGCCTTGAGCCACTTGCAAATTGGATCTGGTCTTTAGGGCAAGGTGAATTGACAGACGAAACTACTCTCGAAGTGAAAGCCAAGGATTTCATCAACCCAGCCCTGGGCTTTATAACTTACGAGCTCGCTTTAAAAGGTGCTCAAGATATTATTGTTGAGAAAATCTCAAATAATCCTGAGCTCAGAGAAGCTGTACGTTCTAACTTTTTTGGCTTTGGTGGCGTGGTTTCAAAAAGTACAAAAGAATTTAAGACGCATTCTAAATATGAAATGTATAAAGACTTTGCTGAAAGCGTAAAGAGCCTTCAAGAGTCTAAACATTCGCATCGCTATTTAGCTATGCGCCGAGGTTGGACGGAGGGCGAACTTGCCGTCACCATACAAGGCGATGAAGAATTACTCCTGAAAAAGTTTGAAGCTTATGCGCTTACTAATATTGATAATCAAAGCGCGCAATTTTTAAAAGCTTGTGCTCAAGTGGCATTGACAGTGCATGTTTATCCATCGATTACCAATGAAGTTCACCGCGTACTCAAAGACAAAGCAGATAAAGATGCGATCATGGTCTTTGCTGAAAATGTTCGCCGAGTTCTACTTTCAAGTCCATTTGGTTCACGCTGTGTATTAGGAGTTGATCCTGGTCTTCGCACTGGCTGCAAATTGGCCTTAATTGATAAACAAGGCAATTTCATTTCACACACGGTTTTGCACGTTCAAGGCGATGGGGCAGAAGAAAAGGCCAAGAGTTTGTTTGCAGAAGTTTTGAAGCAAATAAAAATCGATGCAGTCGCAGTTGGTAATGGTACCGGCGGCAGAGAAGCTGAAATATTTTTAAGAAAAGTTTTGAAAGATATTGATGCCGCCATTCCTGTCATCATGGTGAGCGAGTCGGGTGCCAGTGTATATTCGGCAAGTGATGTCGCTCGCGAAGAATTTCCAGAATTAGATTTAACTGTCAGGGGAGCTATTTCAATTGCCCGCAGATTGCAAGATCCTCTCGCAGAACTCGTAAAAGTAGATCCAAAATCTATTGGAGTGGGTCAATATCAACATGATGTCACTCAAGCCCATTTAGTTAAGAGCCTTGAAGCAGTTGTTGAAAGCTGTGTGAACAATGTCGGTGTTGATCTCAATACGGCCTCGGCACCGCTCTTGTCTCATGTTTCGGGGATTGGCCCAGTACTCGCAAAAAATATTGTTGATTTTAGAAAAACCAATGGCCTCTTTGAAGATCGCACTCAGCTTATGAAGGTGGGCCGATTCACGAGTAAAGTTTATGAGCAGTGCGGTGGCTTTTTAAGAATTAATGGCGGTAAGGTTTTGCTTGATCAAACCGGAATTCATCCCGAGCGCTATACTGCGGTTCGAGATATGTCACATGAGCTAGGTGTGCAAATTTCTCAATTGATTGGCGAAGGTGCTAAAAAATTACTTGAAGTTCGAACCAAGTGGGCTGCATTGGTTGGCGAATTTACTTTTGATGATATTGTGAGAGAGCTTGAAAAGCCCGGACGAGATCCGCGTGATCCATTCAAAGTCTTTGCCTATCGTGATGATATTTTCGAAATGAAAGACTTAAAAGCCGGAATGATTTGTCCGGGTATTGTGAGCAATGTGACTAACTTTGGCGCCTTTGTTGATATTGGTGTTCATCAAGATGGTTTGGTTCATCTTTCACAATTGTCGCATCAGTTTATTGATGATCCTCGCAAAGTTGTGAATCCGGGAGATCAAGTTACGATAAAGGTTTTAACAGTTGATTTAGATAAAAAACAAATCTCGTTGACGATGCTACTAGATGAGCGACCAAAGCAAATGCCACGATCGGCAAGTGAAAATGCCAGAGACAATAACAGAGATAATTCTGGTGGTGCTGATGATCGCGGAGCTCGCAGGCCAAGAAATGATCAGCGGCCACGAGGCCCGAGAGGCCCGCGGGAGCCAGGAGCTCCTTCTGAAAGAGATATGCAAGCTCGAGGGCCACGTCCACCAAGAGACAATCGGGGCCCAAGACCACCGAGACGTGATAATCGTCCTCCAAAAGATGATTTTGTACAGCCAGCAAAAAATCCGAATGAAAAGAAGTACCGTCAAGATTTCGAAGAGAAGATGGCGCGTCCGGCTGGCGAAAGACCAGATCGAAATGAGCAACGTCCAAGGGGAGATCGCCCTGATCGTGGCCCAAGGTCAGATCGAAACGCTACTGAAACTCCAATGGCTAAAAATTTGACTCCTCAGGCTCAAGCAGATCTTTTTGGAAAGCAACGCGAAGCTAATAAACATAAAACCGCAAGTCAGATTGTGCGGGAGCGTTTAGCAGCAAAGCCTCCAAAGAAAAAAGAAATGAAGCGAGATCGACCGGTGCCTAATGCTGAAGTGCCAGCTGCAACTGAAACTGCAACTCCTGCGGCAGCACCTGCACAAGCGGAGCGATCTCAGCAAGCACCTCAAGCTCGAGAGCAACGACCTGGAAATCAAAATCGACCACAGCAAAATCAGCGTCCAGGCCAACGTCAGCAACAATCGCCGTTTAATAATCCATTTGCTGCTTTGATTAATAAAGATAACAAAGAGTAGTTAGGTCGCAGCAGCCGACGACTTAGGCAACGAAGGGTCCATTTATTTTGGACTCTTCGATTTTTCTTAGATGAGAAGAGCTACGATCTCATCACCATATTGCTCAACAGCCTTTTGACCCACTCCCGAAATAGCACGGAGCTGAGTTTTATTAGCAGGACGAACTTCGCAAATTGTCTCGAGCACGCGATCAGTTAATATTCGAAAAGCAGGAATCCCTAAACGTCGTGCTTGCGAAAGCCGCCAAGCCCTTATCCGCTCAAAGTCAGGAGACCCATTTAAAACTCCAACATCTCGCTTTTTTCTTAACTTAGAACTTTTTGCTACGCGCTCTTTTTTCTTTGATAATCTTTTTTTAGGCGCGTTACCAGAAATCTGAATTGCGCTCATATCAAAATTTTGAATGCGCGCTTGAGGATGCAAAGCTGCTTTTCTATATCGAATCAACTCACCATTTTTCTCAAAAGAGTCTTCAACGAGAATGACTTGACCAAGGCGTTCAAGTTCTGCGATCAAGCGCTCAAAAATCTGCCTTTTCAATTTCGGCGCAGTCTGCGTGAGACGATCAAAAATACGACCCATGGCCTGATTTTTTTCTTGCGATAAGATTTGAAAAATCTGAACGACTAAATTCTCCTCTTGCGTGCTCAATTGACGTTTTGCAATCAATGAAACTCTGTTTTCAGGTTTGCAAATATCGCAGGCTTCACACCGGATTTCTATTTCGGCGCGGTCACCAAAGTGAGCTACTAGTGTCTGCATGCGACAGCGTTTCACTGTGCCACCATTTGCGTAACTCCAAATTTGTTCAAGTTGGAGCTCTTTTTGTCTGCGCTGCTCAGGGTAGGTGATCAACCAGGCATCGGACCCACGTTTCATGCTTTCATCTGGATCAACAAGAGCTCCACGATGAACCCAAAGTTGTTCAATGGCGCGTTCAAAAACCTGAGAGTCTAAGGTGGTCAACTGACTTCTTATATAATTTTTTTCAACTGATACATCATCTCGCAATTGCGAATAAATTTTCTGTAGAACGCTTTGGCTAGGATAATTCATTTCAAGAAAAAACTCGTGGGTCTTCTGATCCGCATAAGAATAAAGCAAATAAGCTTCTGAGGTTTTTCCGTCTCGCCCGGCCCTCCCAATCTCCTGATAGTAAGCCTCAACACTGCCAGGCAGACTTGCATGGATCACAGTGCGAACATTCGGTTTATCGATTCCCATTCCAAATGCGACCGTTGCAATGATGACATCTAGTTTTCCGTTGATGAAATCTGTTTGAACGCGACTGCGTGCTTCGGGAGTCATTCCGGCATGATAAGAGCCGGTGCGAAATTTTTCTGAAAGAGCTTCACTAAGCTCTACGGTTTTTTTACGAGTCGGAGCATACACAATGGCGGGAACACGATCTTTAGTTTTAAGTATTTTAAAAATAGAGTTTTCCCTTTCGCTTGGCGCTACTTCTACAACTTGGATATTGATATTCGACCGGCGAAATCCCTCAATATAACGGCTTTCATTTTTTAAATTGAGCTGTTTGCAAATGTCATCTTGAACAATTGGAGTAGCAGTTGCAGTCATCGCAATAATAGGCGTCAAGCCAAAATCTTTGATTCGTTCACCCAGAAGTCGATAGTCCGGACGAAAATCATGGCCCCACTGAGAAATACAATGGGCCTCATCAACTGCAATAAGCGCCAAAGGAATGCGCGCAAGAAATTCAGAAAATCCAGGTACGCCCAAGCGTTCTGGTGAAATAAAAAGAAAATCAAGTTCGTTTTGCAGATACTTTCTGCAGATGTTTCGTGAGTCCTCACGTGTTCTCCCCGAGTGTATACGTTCAGCAGCAAAGCCAAGTGAGGAAAGCTTTGCCACTTGATCTTCAATAAGTGCAATGAGGGGACTGATCACAAGGCAAGTTCCGCCGCGAGCGATAGTTGGCAATTGATAGCAGAGCGATTTGCCCGCGCCAGTCGGCATGACCAATAAAATATTTTTCCCAGCAACAACGGCTTTGCAAACAGCTTCTTGAGATTGTCTGAACTCTTTAAATCCAAATCGATTTTTCAAAAGTTTTGCCAAGTCTTCAGGCGCGGTCTTTTTTCTGGTCTCAACTAAGGGCGCCGCCACTGCTGCTACTGGCGCTTGTTGCTCTTTGATTTCTTTGATACGTAACGCAATTTCAGTCTCAAGTTCAGAGATAAATTGAGCTAGAGACTCTTTTTTATTTTGAATTTCAGAAAGCTTTTTCTCCCAGCGACCCGTCAGCTCAGGGCTCTTCACCGATGGATGAACCACCGAAATCAGGCGATGCCCCAACTCGGTCGCGATAATTGATTTGGCTTTTCGCTCAATATAATTTCGCGTAACAAGAGTCTCAATGATATTGGCGCGAGTCGCAGGAGTACCAAGGCCCGAGTCTTTCATGGCTCGAGCAAGCTCAACATTGTCAATGTTTTTACCTGCGGATTCCATGAGGCTCAGCAGAGTAGCGTCGTTGAGATGTGGAGGGGGCTCGGTTTTTTTCGGCAAGGCTTTTGCAGAAACTGGTTTAACAGAAGTGCCGGGCAAGAGTCCTGCGGGAAGTGTAGCCTGGACGTTGCGGTCTCTCGTGGTCACAAGGAGTTTCTTCCAGCCGATTTGAGAAATCACTGTGCCCGTAGTCTTAAAAATATCTTTTTGCGCACTGATAACTAAAATATTTGTCACCTCTGCAATATTATCTGGTTGCCAAGCAGATAATAGTCTTCGGCAAATGAGATCATAGATTTTGCTTTCATCTGAACTGAGCGCGCGATGAGGCCCATTCTTGCCCGTAGGTATAATCGCATGGTGATCGGTGACTTGGGTATCATCAACAAACCGATTGCTCAAAACTGCGGCGCCCGTGAAGTTTTCGATCAGCTCTTCGTATGGTTCACGAATGGCTTTTACAATATCAGGCAAGGTCTGCGCCACACTTACAGATAGGTGTTGGCTCCCAGTACGTGGATAACTAATCAATTTGTGCTTTTCATAAAGACTCTGTGCAAGCTCCAAAGTCTGATTTGCCGAAAAGGAATAAGTCTGGTTCGCACTTCGTTGCAAATCGGTTAAATCATACAGAAGTGGTGGTGGAGTCACATTCTTTTTAGATTCGTTTTGCAAAATCTGAGAAGAGCCTTCGAAAAACCTCTTTAGAACAGTCGCAATGTTTTCTGATTTGCGCGGAAAGCGTTTTTCTTTCGCACGGATCATCGGCTTTTTAATTTCATCTTGTTCACCGAGATAATTGGCTTTGAACTTTGATCCAGCTTCAAATTCGGCTTCAATAGTTTCGTATTCTTCAGAGATGAAATCCCGAATTTTAAGATCGCGCTCAACAATCATCGCCAAGGTAGGAGTCTGAACACGGCCTACAAATAGTTGCTCTTGGGATTTGAGAGCATAAGCACGAGATAAATTCATTCCGACAAGCCAATCCGCGCGACTTCGGGCGCGAGCCGCATCGGCAAGACTATCAAATTCACTTGAGTCCTTGAGCTTATTCAATCCGGTTTCGATTGCTTGCTTCGTAAGAGAAGAAATCCACAGACGCTTCACTGGCTTCTGACAAGCTGCCAATTCATAAATATAGCGAAAGATGAGTTCGCCTTCACGTCCGGCATCTGTGGCACAAATTACGGAATCACAAGCATCCATTAATTTTCGAACAACTTCATATTGCTCTATGGTTCGCGCGCTTGCAACGAGTGGCCACTCAGTCGGCAACATCGGAAGCTGGGCCAAGCTCCAGGTCTTCCATTTCAAATTGATTTGATGAGGCTCAGGCAAAGTCACAAGATGCCCAATTGCCCAAGTGACGATATGGGTATCGCCCTCAATATAACCACGCTGAAGGCGATTGGCTTTCACGACTTTTGCGATATCGCGTGCCACCGATGGCTTTTCGGCCACTATTAAAATAGGTTTTGTACTCACCAAAAAAGAGTACTGATAATGTCTTCTCTTGCAAAGCTTAAAAGATTATTTCTGCGAGGAGAGCCGCTTTCAGCCTGAAAAATATGAAGAATGATATTCCAAAATCACATACAATTGAGCGCACATAATTTTGATTCGAAGTTCGTATGACCGCCTAAAAAACAGGCTTTGCAAAATGCCAAACTGTCACTCCGAAATCTGAGACCGAAACTGCCAAGCGGCTAACAGCTGCGGCTGCCAAGAAAACTAGTTTAAAATCTAGAATTCAAAGCAGTTTTAACGGCAGCCGCAGCTGTTAGCCGCTTGGCAGTTTCGGTGGTCGGTCTTCAGTGGGTCAGTATATACTGGCAGCATTTTAGGTTTGTTGTACATGAACTAAAGACCCCTCCTCGTCCAATTACTAGACTCGTTCGACATATTATTTTGCTATAGAATCAAAGTAGGAGGGCTCTATGCGAGGTATATTTGCTATTGCTTTTGCTTTGCTTTTGGCTGGACAGCTCCATGCTGAAAACGCACCGCGAGTTTATATGTACACCATCGATATTTCGAATGCAGCCGATCCAGGCATGCAAAACGCGATTACTGAGCGTATTGCCAAAGCGCTAGGAAAATCCTCTGCTCAATGTGTGGATCTTCGCATGTTAGGCTCTTCAAATAGCGGTGAGCTTTTGAATAAAGGTTCTGCCGGAATTGTAATGAATGCGCCACTTTCTGCAAAAACAATGACGGCTATTCGCAGAGCTGTTTGTGCACAGAAAAATAAATTACCCAAAGAATTTATAAGTGAAGCCGACAAGGCCCAGACTTTGGCGGCAATTCAAAAATGTCGGGTCAAAATTTCAATGAAATCAAGCAAGCTTTCTGAGACCAAAGTTGCATTTACCGAGGTTAAAGATGGTGATTCAAAGACAACCTCATATTCGTTGGAAGATAAGCCGTACTTGCCTCAAATGTCTGAAGCTTGTAATTCCGGTAAGCGCCAAGACTCATGGAATGATGCCGGATCAACTCAAGGTGCTCGATTGTTGATTGCCGGAACCAACGGCGCCGCTAAATTTAATACTTTCGGACTAACAGGCGATGGCATCGATTGGACATTTGGCTTTCCTAGCAAAGATACTTTTAGCGCGGTAGAAAGTTTAAGTAGGTCGAATATAAAAACCCAAGAGCGAGCCGCTCATTCTGGTACTAGCGACTAAGAATTTGCAAGCCTAAGATATTTCTCGATAACGAGACCACAGATCTTTTTAAAATCGAATTCTTCAATCACCCGCGCTCGCGCCCGAGCGCCGAAGTCCTTCCAGAGATTTTGCTTTGTTAAGGCGCGTTTTAAGGCTTCACCTGCCGACGGGGCGCTTTCGGGCTCAAATAAAAATCCGGTTTGGTCCTCGATCACAATATCAGGCGTGCCTCCAGAAGAGGTTCCCAATACCGGGAGCCCTGCTAACTGAGCCTCTAATAAACTCAATGCAAAACATTCTTTGTAGCTAGGTAGGGCATAAAGATCGAGCCCCGTCATATACTGGTAAGAATCTTTCATTGCACCTTTAAAATGAATTCTCTGTGCAATTGAAGGCTCAAGCTTTTGATGAAACTTCTCAAGGTCTTCAAGATAGGCCCAGGATTTGGGATCATTTTCGGTGCGTCCGCCAATGAAAACCAAATTGAGCCGAGCTTCTCTTTCTAGAATTGGTATGGCACCTTCTAAAAACTCGCGAATTCCTTTTTGTGGATCGATGCGGCTCACCAGTCCTACCACAATTGCATCATTGGCCACGCCGAGAGCTTGACGGGAAGCCTCACGACTTAAGAAGCCACCAGTGGTTGCTTCGATGTCTCGACCGTAGCGAATGACCTTTATTCTCTCTGGGGCAATTGGGATGTGGGCAGTCAGGAGCGCTTTCGCAGGTGAACTTGAACACCACATTTCATCGACAAATAAATATTCGAGAAAATGCAAAGGGTCTTTTTTGGAATGACTAATTAAAATGTGAGTCTGCAATACAATTTTTGGCAAAATTTGACCGCGTAACTTTGCCAGAAATAAGGAGGGCAAAACGATTTTTAAATCTTGTGTGCTATGCAAATGCAGAATTTGCCAGTTTTTTGATCGAAGCGCACTCGTAAATTCAGAACTTTTAGTGAGCACCGAAATTTGGTGACCTTGGCATTTCTCGCTCAAGGGTGAATTTGGTAAAACCATCATGGCGATATTCAAACCGCGATTTTTTTGTTCAATGGCAAGTGAAAGCGCATAGGCTTCAAGGCCAGAAAAACTTGGTCGCGGGCAAATATGCAAAATTGAAAGTGAGTCCATCATTTTTTAAGTAGCACTTTCGCTATTTCGACAAAACCCTTGCCGCCCTCATGCCCAGATACAAAGCAAGGGAGGTGTTTGATTTGCTCTACAAAATTATTGATATTGGCAACGGCAAATGAGTTTTCAAAAAAAGCAAACATCGGTTCATCATTTGGAGAGTCGCCAGAAAATGCAAATTTATTTTGATGCTGAGTTAAGTCTAGACCCAATTCGCGGTTTGCAAAAATTTTGCACATTGAAAGTTTATCGTAATTGCCAAACCAGGCGTTGACATGAATAGAAGATATTTTTGCAGTGGCGCCGCCAGCTTCAAAGAGTTCTACGATTTTTTTTACTTGGCTATTTTCTAAGGGGGGGACGTCTTCGCAAAAATCAATTGCGACATCCATCAGTCTTGAGAATTGATCACTGGCAAGAGCCGCGCCAGGAATTTTTCGCAAAATTTCTGCGGCCAATTGATCAAGGCGCGCGCGATTTTTCATTCGAAGTTCGTCTTCGACCACAAAATGCCTGAGCATTTTCTTATTGTGATATCTAAAGTAAAACGCGCCATTTTCGCCAACAATCCCGCCGACAGGCCAAAAGCGCGCGATCATTTCACACCAGCCGGCTGGCCGTCCAGTAACCGGAATCACCACAACTCCTTGGTCGTGGAGGGTCCAGAGCGCTTGATACGCATCTGCATGAAGTTGACCTTGGTCGGTGAGCGTATCATCGATGTCAGTAAATAAGTATTGAACTCCAAAATTTCGAAAATGATCGAGTGCTTGCATTTTTTTTTGTGAAAGATTTGTGCTTGTTGCTTTCATTTTTTTTGAACTCCCACTTGGTCTCGAAGATGCTGCGTCAAAATTTCTTCTTGCAAGATTTGAGTTGTACCCTCATTTTTATGAAGAGCACAAAAGGATTTTCATTCATGAGCAAAAAATCTCTGGCCGGCAAAACACTTGTCATAGTTGAGTCTCCGACCAAAGCGAAAACCATTCGAAAATATTTAGGCAAAGAATACATCGTCGAGAGTTGCATGGGTCATGTGCGTGATTTGCCTCAATCTGCTAAGGATATTCCTGAAAAAATAAAAAAGCAAAAGTGGGCAAGTCTAGGTGTTGATGTTGATCATGATTTTGAGCCCGTCTATTGTATTCCCAAAAATAAGCTCAAAATAGTGAAAGAATTGAAAGACAAACTTTCAGAAGCTAGTTTTCTTTATCTGGCGACGGACGAAGACCGCGAAGGAGAGAGCATTTCGTGGCATTTGCTTGAAACCCTCAAACCAAAAGTTCCTTATAAACGCATGGTTTTTCATGAGATCACCAAAGAAGCTATTCAAAAATCCTTGAAGGATGTCAGAGAGATTGATTTCAATTTGGTGAAAGCGCAAGAGGCGAGACGAATTTTAGATCGCTTGGTGGGCTATACCATCTCCCCCTTGATCTGGAAGAAAGTCGCATACGGCTTATCCGCCGGCCGCGTGCAATCGGTTGCCGTAAAACTCTTAGCTCAGCGTGAACATGAACGAATAAAATTTAAAAAATCTCAATACTGGGATTTGCAGGGTCAAAATGAGAAAGATAAAGTCAGTTTTGAAACCAAATTAAACTCATATAAATCAAAACGAATCGCCACCGGAAAAGATTTTGATTCTACGACGGGCGCTTTATTGTCAGACAAGAAATCTGAAGTCTTGCATCTCGATTCTCAAGCTGCCGCTAAACTTCTGAGTGAACTACAAGGCCAAAGTTGGAAGACCACCGAGGTTGAAGAAAAGCCATTTTCAAGAAAACCACCTTCTCCATTTATCACCTCGACCTTGCAACAAGAGGCGAATCGAAAATTAGGATTGAGTGCGCGTGAAACCATGCAGGTCGCACAAAGTTTATACGAGCAAGGTTTTATTACCTATATGAGAACCGATTCGACTTTTTTATCGACCGAAGCTTTGCAGTCAGCTCGTGCGCGTATTTTAGATTTGTACGGAAAAGATTATTTGCCTGAAACCGCACGCACTTATGAAGGCAAAAAAGCCAAAGGAGCGCAAGAAGCGCACGAAGCAATCCGACCTTCGGGAACCAATTTCGCAACGCCTGACGAAACCGGGCTCAAAGGTCCACAATATAAAGTATATGAGCTGATCTGGATGCGAACCATGGCCAGTCAAATGGTGAATTCAAAACAAAATCAAGTCAGTGTTCGTTTTCAAGTAGGCGA